>NZ_JBKQQD010000237.1:0-17849 GCF_052144515.1 Mycobacterium sp.
GCCATCGACACCGCTCCGGCGACCAGTCCGGCGCTTCCGGCGGTCAGTATCGGAGCGCGCTGCACCGTCGCGGCCGCGACACCCACGACGATGCCCGCGGTCGAGACGATCCCGTCGTTGGCACCTAATACTCCGGCGCGCAGCCAATTCAACTTCGACGATACCGAACCGACGTGGGGTTCGGCGGGATGCGAGGTATTGGTCACGCCAGCAACGATATCCAGCAGAACCGCGCCGAACCACCCAACGTAGCCTTGCCAAAGGTGCAATGCACGGCCTCATGGCGGGGCGCCTGCTCCGGCGCGGTTGGCGCTGCGCGAGTGTGAACTGATGGCTTTCGATGTGCGCTGATGGCGCGCCGGCTCGGCGTGTCGCCACCCTGACCGCACACTCAACTCCATCACCGCACAGTCAACCGGCGGCCACCCATTCTTACGGCAGGCTTCCGCGACCCTGCGCACTGATGGAGGCCGCCCAAATGATTTGCATGGGCCTCACAAAGCGTATCCATAGGCAAGCTATTTAGCGTCAGGTGCCAAGGGGAGCAAGTGTCCCGAACTTCTCAGCAAGATGGGTGAGGGCAATGAAACTGAAGCAACTGGTCGGCGGGGTCACGATCGCCGGTGCTCTCGGAGCGGCAGCATTGGGTGTGGGTGCCGGGATGGCTAGTGCGGCTCCGACACCACCGCCGACGCCGGCGGCCGGCCACGGCGCGCCGCCCGCCGGCGCTCCCAGCGGGCCGGCGCCCAGGGGCTTCCACGCCCCCACCGCGCCCGGTGATCCGGGCGGCCCGGGCGGTCCCGGCGGCCCGGGCGGACCCCCGGGGAATCCTGGACACCCGGGCGGACCCATGGGGAATCCTGGACACCCGGGCGGACCCGGCGGACCCGATCACCCCGGCGGCCTGGGCGCACCCGGCGGTTGGCATGGGGACCCGCAGCGCGGCTACTTCCACAACGCCCCGTGGGGCGATGGGGCCGCACCGTGGGGACGCGGTGAGCCACCGCGGCCAGCTTGCGACAGGCCGCTCCCGCCGCCCGGCGGGCAATGGGGGTACGGCCCCATCAACTACTACGGCTACCAGGAAACCCCCATGTGGAATCCCGGATTCAACCAGTGGGGCTTCAACTTCTTCGGAGTCTGGATTCCGCTGTAAGGACCCGGCCCGATGACGGCCGCCTCGCCAGTTGGCGGGGCGGCCGTCGCCCTGTGCGAAAAAGATCGCTCAGCGGGACTTTGGCAGTTCTCCACTCGTGACCAACGACATACACGGCGCGCGTGCCCCGTAACCCTCGGCGTGCGGCGTGCCCGCGCTCAACCGTGCGTTCGACGTAGTCGGCGCCTCCCGTCAGGGCGGGTCTAGCTTTTGGCGCCGACCGTTATCAGGTCGGACACGATGCGGGTCCACACCGGTCGCCGAATACGATGCTGATCGCTGATGGCGAACCCTGCGCCCTCAAACAGTGCGCGCATCTCGGCCGGAGACGGGTTGTGCTGCGGTTTCCACTTACTGGCCGAGGGGATCTGCAGCAGCGGTTGGCGTGCGCTGAGGGTCGCGACCGCCACCAGGCCGCCGGGCGCCAGCACGCGATGAAACTCCCGCAGCGCGGCCGGCTGGTCGAAGAAGTGAAACGCCGAGGTGGTGACCACGGCGTCGAGCGCCCCGTCGTCGAAGGGCAGCTGCTCGGCCGGGCCGCGCAACCACTGCACGCGATTGGATCGGGCACGAGCCTGGTTGAGCATGCCGTCGGACATGTCGACGCCGTAGATTTCGTCGGGATGCAGTTCCCGCTCGATCCTGTCGCTGAGAATGCCCGTCCCGCAGGCGATATCGGCGATGCGGCGGGCCTGGTGCTCGCGCAGCGCGGCGATCACCTCGTCGTGCGGCAGACGGTATACCCACTGCTGCAGGAACGGCAGGTCGTAGGCGGGCGCCAGAACACTCCACATCCGCGTAACGGCCTCGTTGAGGCTCCGGCGTGGCACTGCCGTCATTTGCTCAGTACCGACGTGTAGTAGACGGTGTCGGCCATCGACACCGAGTCGTGGTGTTGCGGGATGGCCGCAAGCCCGTGGTCGGCCAGCAACTCGCTCATCGGGGTGCCGACTGATCGCCAGCCCAGGTTCTGCAGGTACGCGGCGACGTCGTTGCGCTCACCCTCGTAGCCCAGATCGGCGAACTCAAGTTCGAAGCCGTGCTCACGCCACTTGTCCGTGGCCCTGCGCATCATCTCCCGGGCTCGCTCGCGGTCCACGTCGGGCATGTCCGGGATCGCCTCGCAGGCCAGCCGGCTGCCGTTGGCGCTGAGCGCGGTGACTTTGTCCAGCAGGCGGTCCTGAGCTTCGGGCGGCAGGTAGCCGAAAAGCCCCTCGGCGATCCATGCGGTAGGCCGGGTCTCGTCAAAGCCGGCTTCTTCCAATGCTTTCGGCCAATCCTGCCGCAGGTCGATGGCAACCGTGCGGAGGTCCGCATTGGGGGCGGCCCCGAGCCCGGCCAGCGTGGTCGTCTTGAACTCGATCACCTGGGGCTGGTCGACCTCGAACACCGTCATGTCGGCCGGCCACCCCAATCGGTAGGCGCGCGCGTCGAGGCCGGATGCCAGGATCACGGCCTGCCGGATGCCCGCCTGCGTCGCGGCCTCGAAGAACGAGTCGAAGAAACGCGTGCGAGCGGCCATCGCGTCGGGCATGTGCTCGAGCTTCCAGGCGGAATCCTCGACGTCGATGTCGGCGGCGGTTAGGTCACCGGTGGCCCATCGCGTGAAAAAGTCCACGCCGACAGCACGCACAAGCGGCTCGGCAAACCGGTCCTCTATCACCGGGTTCTCGGCTTTCGTGCCAATCGCCCGGGCGGCCGCCACCATCGTGGCGGTCGCGCCGACGCTGGTTGCCAAATCCCAAGTGTCGTTGTCTGTGCGTGGCATGCGCCTGCTCTCCAAGTCGGGAAGTCGGGATACTTAGCCAGTGTAACGACCGGCGGGCGCATAAAGTTCCGGCGGTGACCCACCGGGTGGCGGCCCAGCTAGGCGGATTGCAGCTCGGGCCGCAGCCCGAGCAGCCAATCACACCACTGATCGATTCCGGCGCCAGTGCGCGCGCTCATCTCGATGACCTTCACCCCCGGATTGACCGCGCTCAAGTTGGTGTAGAAGGCGTCGAGGTCGTAGTCGAGATGCGGAATCAGGTCCACCTTGTTGACGGCGACGAGGTCGACGGATCGGAACATCACCGGGTATTTCAGCGGTTTCTCTTCACCCTCGGTGACCGAATAAACCATGGCGCGCGCATGCGCCCCGACGTCGAACTCTGCCGGGCACACCAGGTTCCCGACGTTCTCGATGATCAGCAGGTCAAGCTCGGTCAGTGGCAATCGGCCAGGGGGTTGGTCAAGTGTGGCTCGCTCGGCGCTTTGGTCATGGACGACCACGAGCCGCAGCGACTGATCGCCAGCCACCTCGAAGCGCTCGACGACGCGCTGATCGTCGCGGCCGAACGTTTCGGGGAACTCCTCGGAGGCGGCAGGGCACCGGACGCGGAAGAGCGTGCAGGTCTGCTCACCCTGCATCGCTGCCTGGATCACCTTTGCCGCGACTACGCGGTGGCACTCGAACTGACGGATGTAACCGCCGATTTGCGAGCGGGGAAGATCATCGGCACGGCGGCGTTGTTCTCGATTCGGGCGCGCCAGCCATTGGGCCTCCTGGGGATGGCGCCGATGGATGAGGCACTTGACTCCCCTTCGCTCGGCGTCGTCAGCGGATTCGGTCGCCTGCCCAGGTCGATCCCGAGAAGCCGTGGAAAGGGGCCCGCTGGGTACTGGAATCCGATTCAGAACAACAGTTTCCGTTGACCCTATCGATGCTGCTTTTCGACAGCTCCGGGGTCAACAAGGATGCCGCCCTGCGCGAACACCGCGAGGCCATCGAGTCCTGCGTCGCGGCGGCAAAGACGGCCGAGGCCGATCCATTCACGGTGGCCGCCGCCCTGGATTGACTGCTTTACGACTGGCTGATGGCCCACCGCGAAGACCCCGACAGCGCCGCCATCCAGATCGCCAGGGGACGCGAATCGGATGCCGCCATGATCGTTGCCGCCGCGGCAGCATCGGTGAACGCCCGCGCTCAGTTCGACCCCGGCCTGGCCGAAGTGGCGCGGTGAGGGTCGCCTGGCACTAGCGCGGGCCGGGGCCGCCTGGGCCACCGGGTCCGCCTGGCCCTCCCGGCCCCCCGGGTCCGCCCGGTCCGCCCGGTCCGCCCGGTCCGCCCGGTCCTCCGGGTCCATTTGCGGCCGGAAGCCAAAAATCGCATTGATTCGTGTTGGGGTTCCAGACCCACCCGGGGGCACAATCGTCGGCGCGACTGGGCGGCGGCACGGCCATTCCGGTCAGTGGCAATACCGCTAAGACACAAGCGCATAGGCAACGCCGCGCGAAACGGGTTGCCGCCGAGATGTTCTCGCCCAATGCCGATGAGGGCCGATGGCTCGTGACTGTGATCGCGTCGGTCATGTCGTTTTCCCCTCCCGGCCAGAACGCAACGGCCCCACAACACAGCCGGGCTGAGCAACATCGCAAGCGTCCAGCGCATATTATTTTGCGCCGCTCCAACCGTTGGCGTGCCCAATTAGCGACCCTATCCGAGCGGTATCGCTCGCCGAAGTCGACTTACCCTTTCACCCGGGCGCCCGCATGTTCAGTCGACGATCAACTCGAAAATCGGGATGGTCCGGTCGGTGCGCTCCTGATATTCGCCGAACCCCGGAGCGCGCTCGACGATGAGCGGGTAAATCGAATCCCGCTCGGCGCGGGGTAATTCGCGAGCCGTTGCCGGCCTCGGAGCTTCCGAGCCGATCTCGACGGCCGCGCGGGGATCGGCGCGAAGGTTGTGCACCCATGCCGGATTGTTATCCCGGCCCGCCGCGGAGCCTACGATGTAAATCTTGCCGTCAATATCGAAGTACGCGACGGGGTTCACCCGTCGGGCACCGCTTCGCGCGCCGGTCGAGGTCAACAGCAGCAACGGAAAACCCTCGAACTGGCCACCGACCTTGCCCCCGTTGCGCCGGAACTCCTCGATGTTGCGGTCGTTGAAATCACGTTCCGAGCGCATCGCGTCGTCACTCATTACGACATCGTGGCATGTGCATGCGGTTGACGAAGAGCGACTCGACCCGCGCGGTTGACGATTGACGAAACCGGGCTGACCTGGCCCACCGGCTGATCAGCCACGTCCCGCTCGAAACATGCAGCCGGCCGGCGACTCAGACTGGTGACGGGAGGCCGGCGCGGACTCTGCCGACCTCGGCACGGGCAAACCACACCGGGTCGGTTTCGGCGCCGCGCGCGGTGGCCAGCGCACCGGCGAGGTCGTACCCGGCGTTGAGAACGTAGCGGGCGCGCTTGCGTCCGCCGCGGGTGCGCCCGGCCCTGCGGTACGCTCTGCGGGCTTTGTGATCGCCGGTCATGGCTTCGAGTTCGCTTGCGGTGATCACTTTTCGGGCTTCCTCGGGGGCCATGACGTCGCGCAGGAAACCTCGTTCCCGTGTCACGGTCACGCTGTACACCCTGGCCGCGATGACGAGCGCGGTGACGATCACCGCGACGATGAAACCCAGCATCGCCAGCGGGCTCAGGCCGGCAAAGGCCGTCATGGTGTCCCATGCCCCGTGCAGCAGCATCGCCGCCACCATCAGAAGCAGCCCTCTCCCGATGCGACGAGGTTCAGCGGGTCGGCCGAGCAGGTAGATCAGACCGGCGCAGAAGATCGCGCTGTAGACGATGTGTGCGCCCACCCCACTGACCATTCGGAGCACTATCGTGGCCAGCGACGCCCCCACCTGATTGGCACCGAACTGCGAGCCCGCCGACGTCAGCGCGTAGGCGACGTCTTCGATGATCTGGAATCCCAGTCCGATGAAGGCGCCCAGAATGAAGCCGTCGAACGCGGTGCGCACCTGCCGCGGCGCCAACGTGATCAGCAGCAGCAGCCCAACGCCCTTCGCCGGTTCCTCGGTGAAGGGCGCCGCCAGGCCCGCACCCCAGTCGAGTGCCCACGCCTGGCCGAAAGCTTTCGCGTACAGAGCGAGGATCGCCGCGTTGGCGCTACCCGCCATGCTCCACGTCGCGGCAAAACCGCCCCACAGGAACGCGACCACCATCAGCTTGGCGGGAAGTTTGGCGTATCGGTCGATACGCACCGTGAACCACCAGAAGAACGCGGCGTAAATCGCAAACAGTGTCACGGCCAACCCGATCGCTTGGCCGTAGGCGTTGTAGTCCCGGGCGAGCAGGGAGCCGAAAGAAATCGCGCCCGTTGCGACGAGCAGCAAGTATCCCCAGAACGCAAGGTTGCGGGGCTGGTAAAACCTGAATCCCCTGCCCCAACCGGAAAGGTCCAAGGCGATGTCGCGTGCCCGATCGAGGTCGGGGACCGCCGCTGTCATTGCTTGCCCTGTCCGCCACGGCTGATGCTGTGGATCATTCGGATAACGGCCGCCGTGGGTTCCGGGCCGTCACCGGACCCCTCCGTCGCCTCCGCCTCGACACCGCGTCCGTCGAACACAAAGGCGGCGATCAGGCCGCTTTTCTGTGGTCCGGTGATCCGCGCTGTCGCACCCCGCTTTCCTTGGTCGGTGACGATGGTGGTGTGCTGGCCGGTCACGTGAATTCCGCGACCACGGTTCAGCGCGTCAGTGGTTTTTTCGATCTGGTCGAGCAGGGCGTTGGCGTCCCCGCGGAACGGCGCCGTGCGGACCGCGAAAGTCGTGTCCCCGTTCACGACGGTCGCGCGGTCGGGATATTCGCCGGACCGCGGGCCCTGCCCCGCGCGCACACCCGATGTGATCCCCCAGCCGGCGTCGGGAACGAACGTCACGTCACCTTGTAACTCCATGACGTCGCCGGCTCTTACCAGGTCGCGGTAGGGAATTGCCGCGTTGACCAGGGGCAGCACCACCGACATCACGAAGGCCAGCGCGAACACGGTCAGCGTTGGCGCTATGGTGCGCCGGTCCAGGCCGAACCATCGCTGGTCGGCGGGCACCCAGCCATCAGCGGGTTCATATCCCCGCGCCGGGACTACCGACTCAGCCTTCGTTTCGGCACCCGACATCTCGTGCCCCACCTTTCTTCCTCGGCGGACGTCTCACACACCTCACGCGGAGCGTAGCCGCACTGCTCGAGGCGACATCGTCATCGTGTAGTGACGGTTGGCCGCTGTCGAAGTGACTTTCGGCCCGAGTCATGATGCTCGGTTCGGGTCCAGAGTCGACACCGTGCCGGGGCGGCTCTGGTTAGATTGAGTCGCCACCGGTTGTGGCCAGGTTGATTACCAGATGAAGGAGCCAGTCGATGGTCCGTTCAGATCTGATTTCCCACCGGGTGGTGGTCGGCGCGATCGGCGCTGGCGCGGTTGCCGGCACCCTATTGTGTGCCGGCGCGGGGACTGCCACGGCTGATCCACAGCCTCGGCCACCCGACTGCACAGCTGCGGACGTAGCCAGAGTCGCGACCGGCGTCGGGGCGGCGCTGTCGACCTACCTATTCACTCACCCGGACCTGAACGAGTTCTACACCGGTCTTCAGGATGCGCCCAAAGACCAGCTCCGCGACGACGTGCAGAACTACTTCAACGCCAACCCGCAGGAGCAAGCCGACCTCGAGAACATCCGTCAGCCGCTGACTGACATCAGGCAGCGTTGCCGCTGGACACCGTTACTCGGGGAGGGCGGCTCGACTCCCTGAGCGAACTGGACGCCGCACGTAAGGATGTCCCAGAAGCTGAGGAATTACTGCGGCCCTCGGTTCGCGCATCAGTCGAAGCAAACCCTAGCCGTGATGAGAAGGAGATCCCGATGAATCGGTGGGTGCGGTCGTGGATTGCAGGGGGCATAGCGGCGTTGGCCCTTACGGCCATTCCTGAGATGTTTGCCATTGTGCAGCCCTCCGGTGTGGCCAACGCGGACGTCTGCGCCAGCGTCGGCTACCGCGTTTCAGTGAGTGGGTGCACCAACGTTGCCGATACGGTCAACAGCTATGTCCCGCCGCCGGCCGCCTATGCGCCGCTGCCGGGGGACTTTCCGCCCCCACCGCCACCGCCACCGGTAAGTGTCTGCGTCGGAGCCGGCCGGCGAATTCATGTGAGCGGGTGCAACTAAAGGCGCGACTCCGCGCAACACCCCGGCGCTGTACTTGTCGGCGGATACCAGTTGCCTGACCAAGTCGTGGAGTTCACCGAACGGGTCGGCTGGGTAGCCGGCTGCTAGGGAACACCTGCGTCATCGGATTTGGGCAACGCGAATACGTCAGCGGGGCTGTTGAGTTCGACCGCCTCGCCACGCGTCCACGGCTCGGGATGGGTCAGGAACACCGAGTCGCCATCGCCGGCGCCTTGAATTTCCACCCATTTCTGCAGCGCTAGCGGAACCGGGCCCGATAGGATGGCCGACGCGCTCAATGCTCCTTCACGGCGCAGGCTTTCGGCGGGACTCAAGGTGATGTTCTCGTTGAAGATTCGCTTCTGCGCAGCGATCGTGTCGCGATTGCGCCTGGCGTAGCGGGCGGCAAGCTCCTTGGCTTCCTCAAGCAGCTGATCGGCCGAGATCACCCGATTGACCAAACCCATCTGCAGTGCTTCCTGCGCGGAATACATGCGACCCTCAAGCACCATCTCCAGCGCGCGCGCAGGCCCGATGAGTTGCGCCAAACGCTGCCCGCCCACAGTGGTGGTCAAACCGATCAGCAGTTCAGGCAGCATGAACCCCGTCGATTCGTCGTCGGCGGCCAGGCGAACGTCGAAGCAGACCGACATCTCCAATCCTCCGCCACCACATGGACCACCGATAGCGGCGATGTAGACCGCCGGCGAGCGCATGATCCGCAGGACCACCTCGTTGAATCGCGTGATATTGAGCAGTCCACTCACCGGGCTGCGCTCCAGAACGCGTTCGGCGCCGGGTACGGCGGAGAGTTGGTCGAGCGCTTCGAGGGCGCTCACCAGTGCACCGTGCGGCAGCGGGGGTCCGCCGCGTTTAGCGGTGGCGAGGATTGCCGAAATGTCGAAATGAGTGATGTAGCGATGAGGAACACCGCCGGTGAGCACCACCGCGCCCACAGTGTCATCGTAATCCACCGCCGCCGTGAGGATCTCGAGGTCCTTCTGCATGCGAGAGGTCATGTAGTTGTACGGCGGGTCGCACACCGCGACGGTGAGGACCCGGTCCTCCTGCTCAATGCCTAAGGTTGCCAACTCCAGGTCGCGCGCACGCGTCATTGGGGTTCTCCCGATAGTCCTGGGCCCGGCGCGGTAAAAGCCGGGACGGCAGCGCACAATGTGGCGAGGTTTCGCCCGGTTTGCATGACGGTGCGGTCGGGCCTCACAATCGCACCCCGGGCCTTCCCACGGAGCAGCCAGCGGCCGAGGTCGCCGTCGGGCGAGGCCGGCACGACCACAGTGCCTCGGCGGGTGAGTTGGTCGCGTTGGGCGTCGGTCAACGGTGACGACGTGACGAGCGCGAAGCGGCAGCCCACCACGTCGTCGAACCGCAAGCCCTGTGCCACAACGGGGTTGGGGCACAGAGTGCCTGCCAGATCGCTGGGTCGGAAGGATTTGACCACTAACGCGGAATCGTGCAAGGCGGGGGTGGCGCTGCTGTTCGCCTGCTCGTCCGCTGCTCCTGCTCGATGCTGTAGCCAGGGCACCAGAATCCTGCGGAGCGCATTTCCCAGTCGACCGCCACCGGTCATGGCCCAACCGATTCTTATTGCGAGCCGAACCAACGCGCGCGCGTGCGGCTTTCGCTCCTGTTCGTAGGTGTCCAGCACGCGCTCGGGAAGGCTCTTGTTGAGCACGCCGGCGATCTTCCACGCCAGGTTGATCGAGTCGCGCAGGCCCGAGCACAGGCCTTGGCCGATGAACGGCGGAGTCAGGTGGGCCGCATCGCCAAGGATGAAGACATTGCGGTCACGCCACTTGTCCGCCACCTGCGCGCGGAAGGTGTACTCGCAGACCCGTACCAGCTTCAACTTCTCGGCCGGGGTCTCGCCAACCCAGGGAGAGATCAGGGGAAGCAGGTCCGTCACTGTCTGGAAATTCTCAGCGGTCTCGTTGCCGACAAGCTGGAATTCCCAGCGGTATCGCGTCTTCCCGACACGCATGAAGGTGGCCCCACGGCGCGGATTGCAAATCTGGTGGACGCCCTCCCAGTGGTTTAGCTCTACGTCGGTGTCCACGTCTATGACCAGCCAGCGCTGCTGAAACCCCAGGTCTTGCATTCGTGCGCCGACCGCTTGCCGTGCGAGGCTGTTTGCGCCGTCGCAGCCCAGGACATAGACGGATTCGACGACGTGCACCCTGCCGCTCACTGCGTCGGTCAAGGTCACGCGCACCCGATCGGGAGAAATTTGGGCGATGTCGGTGACCTCGGCGTTGCCGTAGAGCGTCGCAGCCGGGTGGGTCTTGAAGTTGGCGCGCATTATTGCTTCCAGCTCAGGCTGGTCGTACATGTTCGCCTGCGGAAAGCCGTGCACACTCTTGTCGGGGTGGCGGCGAATCTCGCCCAGCACCCGCATGTTTGGGTCAAGCAGCCGCAGCCCCAACGCCGGGCGCGAGATCGCGGCGAATTCGTCACGAATGCCGAGTGCGGCGAGGATGCGGTACACCTCGTCATCGGCGTGCACTGCACGCGGTTGCGGGAAGACGTCTTCCCAGCGGTCCAGCACCAGCGTTCGGACGCCCAACTTTGCGAGCAGCGTGGCGGCGGTGATGCCGGTCGGTCCGGCGCCGATCACCACGACCGGCACGAACAGCGGGATACGATCCGATGCGTTCATGTGAACCTCACCACCGTCCGCTGGACACCGAGGTCGATGGCCCCGTCGTCGGTTGCCACACGCGCTTCCACCACGTCGCCGTCACGCAGGTATTTCCGGTTGCGGGCCTGGCCCGCGAAGAACAGCTTCCACTTGAGGTGCTCGGGCAGCACGGACACGATGGCCTGCGCGGGCCGGGGCGGCGCGCTGATCGCGGTGCCGACCGGGGTACCGGTGAGAACCAGATCGCCGGCGTCGAGACGCTGGAATTGCGACAGGGCCTTCAGTGCCTGCACCGGCCGGTACAGCATGTCCCCCTCGACCAACATGTTTTGCCGAAGCTCGCCGTTGACCCGCAGCTCCAGCCGCAGGTCACCGAAGCGTTTCAGCTCGTCGGCATCGACGAGAACCAGCGGCGGGCCGACCGGGGTGAAAGTGGGATACGACTTCGACTCGTAGAACTGGGTTTTGGTGAGCTGCACATCACGGGCCGAGACGTCGTTGGCTACCACCAGGCCGCACACGTAATCGGTCAGGTTGTCCTCGGTGATGGTCGTACCGACCGCGATTTCCCGCCCGATCACCAGGCCGATCTCCGCTTCGTAGTCGAGTAGGCGCACGTGGGCTGGTTTGACGATCTCGTCAGACGGGCCGCTGATTGAGCCGGAGGCCTTGCGGAAGAACGTCAACGGGGTCTTCGCGGGGTCTTTTCCGGTGTCTTTCACATGGGAGGCGTAGTTCGTCATCTGGGCGACGATGCGACACGGCGTCGTCACCGGCGACAGCAGGATGAGCTCGTTGAGCGGCACGGTGTCGCTGCTGCGAGCGGCAGCCTCTATGGCCGCCCGATCGCTGAGCAAGTCAGCGGTGGTGGCGGCGCTGGTATCGATGCGGGCTGCCCCACCGGCGGTTTGCACCCACCAGGCGTCGGCGGTGCGCAGGATCGGGACGGGCATGACGTCATCTCCTTTTTTGTGGCGGCTAAGAATTGGCCATTTTGATCAGGCCGCGCAGGCTGGCCAGATTGAATTCGTTGTCCTCGCGCAGCGCCGAAAGCATCGAACGCAGCTCGCGCAGGCATTCCCGTCCGGGCGCGATACCGAGAAAGTCGCTGGTGATCGGTGGGCCCCACTGAGACAGACCGGACGCGGAGAATGGGGCCCAACCGGGCTCGAGTGTGCAGTCGAACATGTCGCCGTCGGCGTAGTGCTCCACCAAGAAACCGTCCGGGTCGCGCCAGTAGTCGAAAATCTGGCTGCCCTGAATATGACGACCGACCCCCCACGAGTGGTAATACCCACGGCTCTTGAGGAATTCACCGCCGGCCGCGATGGCGTCGAGGTCACAGACTTCGTACGCCGAATGCACATAGCGGTTGGACGGGCCCAGGGCCATCGCCAGCGTGTGGTGGCCAGCGGGGGTCTGGCCGCGATCGCAGCGGATGAAGCTCATCACCGGTCCGCGCTCACGCTGGCCCGCGAAGTACATGAAGTCGCTGACGATCAGTCCGAGGTGCTCCAAGTACCAGTCGAGCGCCTGGCGGTACTTCGTCGTCTGCAGCACGACATGACCGAGCCGCTGCACCCGGGCGGGTTCCTGCGGTGGGCGCTGAGTGCTATTGACACGGCGCAGGTCGTGTCCGAAGTTGAACTCGTGCGGGTTCTGCGCGGGCAGTGACTCCAACTGGTGGCTGCCGGAAACGACGCGCACCGCAGTACCGGTCGGATCCACCAAGTCGACTGCGACGCCGCCGAGCGAGTCGGGCAGCGCCCGGACACGGCTGCCCGTTACGTTCGCCAACCGTGAGAGGTCAAATTTGTCCGCCGCAGTGTAGGCGGTCCCGATGAACCGGGAGCGATCGCCGCGGCGGATCAGCACAGATGGCGCGCCAGCGTCGGTGCCGCGCAGGTACAACTCGTCGGGCGTGCGCAGCGCGGTTGCAAAACCGAACGCGGAGGCGAAGGCCTCGGCGGCGGCCAGATTTGGCTTCTCGAACTCGAGCCAGGCGATGTCGTGCACCTTGATCACGGGATTACTCGCCCGCCCCCGGTGCTCCCCCTCAAGGTCGCCCTGATCGCTGTGCAGGTCTTTGTGGACGTCGACGTGATTCATCGCTAACCTTCCCAACTCGACGTAACTGACGATATCGTCATACACGAGGGTATCGTCAGTCAAGGGCCTGCGGCGAAAAATTTCGCGGCGAAGCCGAGCGTCGACGTTTTAGCAGCCGTCGCGGGTGATACCGAACAGGCGCATCGAAGCGTTCGGCGCGGCCAGCGGCCCGGTGAATGGCACGCAGCGCACTCGGCGCCAGCTCCCGATCGGACTGGATCGACGCCCGTGCCGAGGCCGAGGAGCCAGGGCCATCCGTCATGACATTTTCGTCACAAGGACTTGACTGACGATATAATCGTAAGTGATGATATCGTCAGTAATGTCGAACAGGTCGCTGAGCCCCGCGACTGTGCGCCGGCGGAGCGGCCGGAACCATCGGTCCGGATGACGAGGCTCACCTGAACTGTTGAGTATGGGAGAAATCTGATGACAAACGATCACCTCACTGCACAGCGTCGGGCCGCGATCGATGCGGAATCCGTTGTTTTGCAGCAGATCTGGAAGCCGGGCCTGGCATCAGGACTGTTGGCACTCCTCGTCGGAGGGCTGGTGTTGGCGTTACCGCAGGCCTCGATCCTCGTCGCGGCAACGCTGTTCGGGGTGTTCCTGCTCGGTGCAGGCCTTGCTCAGTTGTACTTCGCGTTCACCCTTCCGAAGGCGGCGTCGGGACGAGCGCTGCTGTTCGTCAATGGCGCGCTCTCGCTGGTCTTGGCGACGTTGTCCTTCCGCCATTTCGGCGACACCTACGCCGTTCTGCTGTTGTCGATCTGGATCGGAGTGGGGTTTGTATTCCAGGGAGTCGCAGAGACTCTGACCGCTATCAGCTTGCGGGAACTGCCCGGGCGGGGCTGGTACATTTTCGGCGGGATACTGACGTGGATCGCCGGCCTGGTGATGCTCACATTGCCGTTGCACTCGATTGTGGTGCTGACGCTTGTCGCCGGCAGCTGGCTCGTCGTCCTGGGGATCGTTCAAATCGTGCGGGCGCTCAAGGTCCGCGGGGAGATCAGGCGCGCAAGCTAGCCGGCTAACGACTCGAAGGTGGCTCTGGCCGTTCGATTTACCCGCAAGAAGCTGATCAACGACGTCCCGATTGACGCACCGGCTTGATCATTCGCCCCGGCCGACGCGACTGAGTCCAAAGGAAACCAACTATGGCTAACTTCACCGTGGGGAAATACCTCGCGACCCGGTTTGAGCAGATCGGCCTGAAGCACTACTTCATGGTCCCCGGCGACTACAACCTCGTCCTGCTCGATGAACTCCTGGAGAACGAGAACCTCGAGCAGATCGGGTGTTGCAACGAGCTCAACGCCGCCTACGCCGCTGAGGGCTATGCGCGGGTCAACGGGGCCGGGGCCGTGCTCACCACCTTCAACGTGGGTGCCTTCTCCGCGCTCAACGGCGTCGCCGGCGCCTACGCCGAACGGCTCCCGGTGATCATGGTGTCCTCGGGTCCCAACACCAACGAACTGGGCTCCAATCACGTCCTGCACCACACCATGGACAACGGTGACCTCTCCTATCAGTACGAGGTCTTCCGGCAGGTGACGTGCAAGGCGGTGCGCATCGTGCACCCCGACACCGCGCCGGCGCTGATCGATGAGGCGATCAGCGCCGCGTTGCGCGAGCGCAAGCCCGCCTACATCGAGATCCCGTGCAACCTGTCGGCGGCGCCATGTCTCGAGCCGGCCAGGTTCTCCACCCTGCCGGCATGGCAGCCTAGCAACGCGCGGATGCTGACCGACGCGGTCGACCGGGCCGGCGACCTTCTCGGGAAAGCGAAGAAGCCGATTTTGCTGGCGGGGGTCCACCTGCGTGCCTACGGGGCGATCGACGCCTTCCGCGAGCTGGCCGAGGCGCTGGGCTGCGCGGTGGCGGTGATGCCAAATGCCAAGGGCTTCTTCCCGGAGGACCACCCGCAATACGTGGGCATCTACTGGGGTGAAGTGAGCAGCCCGCAATGTCAGGCCATCGTTGACTGGTCCGACCTGATTGTGGCCGCCGGACCTGTGTTCAACGACTACACGACGGTCGGCTGGAGCGCGCTCCCGTCACGGCAGCGGCTGATCAGCGCCGAACCCCGAAAGGTGCGGTTTTGCGACGTCGATTTCACCGGCGTCGCGCTGGCGGAGTTCCTGTCCGACCTGGCGAAGAAGGTGCAGGCCAATCCCGCGACCATGACCCAGTACCAGCGCCTGCGCCGGACCGAATCCGCTCCGGTGGCGGTCGCGGAGGTCGACCCTGAGGCCCCGCTGAGCCGGGTCGAGATGTGGCGCCAGATCGAGCACGACCTCGACTCGAACACCACGCTGCTGGTGGAAACCGGTGACTCCTGGCTGAATGGCATTTACTCGCGTCTGCCCGGCGGCGCCAGGTTCGAAATCGAGATGCAGTACGGCTCGATTGGCTGGTCCGTGCCGGCCAGCTTCGGCTACGCGAAGGGCCTGGAGCCAGGCCGGCGCCTTGTCTCGGTCATCGGTGACGGCTCGTTTCAGCTGACCGCCCAGGAAGTGTCAAACATGATCCGTCACGGCCAAGAGGTTCTCATCTTCCTGGTCAATAACCGCGGTTACGTGATCGAGTCGGCGATCCACGACGGTCCCTACAACTACTACAAGAACTGGGACTACGCCGGCCTCGTCGACGCGTTCAATGCGGGAGACGGCGCCGGTCTGGGTTTGACGGCGGCCACCGCCGGGGAGCTGGCCGACGCGATCCGCACGGCCCGCGCCCACGAGGGTGGCCCGGTCCTGATCGAATGCCAGATCCCTAACGACGACGCGAGCCCGGAACTCATCTCGTGGGGATCCAAGGTGGCCGGCGTCAACGGCCGTTTAGACCCGCGATTCCACTGATGGCCTGCCGCTGAAATTCGTTGTGGTGGAGCGGCGATGCCGGCCGGCAGCAACCACGTTATTTGCGTGCTGCCGGCCGGCACCTCCCGCCGATACACAATCATCATCGATGAATGAGCGATGACCTTGGAGCTGGCTGGACCGCCGCGGCGCCGAACTCAGCCCAACAGGGCCCGGCGGTGCGCCGTCATTTCGGTGAGCGCGTCCTGCATTGCAGCGTGGACACGCTCAGCGAGGGCCTCTGCGTCCTCGCCCGGCCGCGCCTCGGTGCGGGGCAGCACCCGGGTGTGCAGCTTGCTCGGCAATGGTAGGTAGGGCAGCAACCCCACCGCGCCGACATTGATACCCCACGGCACGGACAGGGTGATCGGTAATGCCTTGAGCCTCAACAGTTTGTCGAGACGCAACGCCCGCGCGAGCCGCTCGCCGTCGGCCAGCACGAGCAGCGATTCACCGGCGCCGGCGGTGACGATGGGCACGATGGGCACCTTTTCGTCGATGGCGAGCTTTGCAAAACCGCTGCGATCGCAGAACACAATCTTGTTGCGGTCGGAAAATGACTTGAAGGCATCGAGCTCCCCACCCGGGAAGACGACGACGTGGTGGCCCTCCGCAAACGCGTGCCCGGCGCTGTCCCGGCTGGCAGGACGTGCACCGAGGTGTTCGATGAGCGGGCCGACGCCCAACGTCCAAGCCATCTGATGGGTCAGGAAGGTGACGGGCCGGTCGAGTTGCAGGTCCTCGAGGACCGCACCCACGGCCAGGACGTTGAGGTCGAAGATACCTCCGAAACCGTGGTTGGCGACGAACAGCACCGGCTCGGCCAAGTCCGCCGTCTCGAGGTCGATCTCCAGACGGTTGTAGCGCCGGACGAATTCGATTGCACGGTGGCGGAGGCCGGCCAAGGCCTTATCGAGCTCGCTGGGCTCGCGCCCCTCGTCACCCGGCTGCACACCTCGTTCGACGGCGGCCAGCAGCGCATCAGCGAGTTCCTCGACCTCGGCGTGCTGGTGCCTGTCTGCCTTCGGCATTGCCGGACCTCCCTACTGGTGACGTGAATCGTCTTACCACGGTGAGCCTTATCGGTCGTCCAGAATGCTGACTTTGGGCGGCCCCTGGCTGCTCCCGCTAGGTGCCGCCGTCGAGTCCCGCTAGACGATCCGATTCCTTTCGGAGTCGTCGCGCCAACGCGTCATCGAGGGCGAGTGCGGAGGGTTCGTGAATTTTGTTGTCTTCGAAGTACTGCCCGGTAGTTGCCGCTAGCTCGGGAGCCGTGGCCAAATAGGAGATACGACGACCCCCCTCCTCGGGTGTGATCATCTTGAATCGTTTGACCAGCGCGAGCACCGGTCGCGCGAACCATGGTGCGCGGTACCAGATGCCGGTCGCGACCATTCCCGGGTGCAGTGCGTTAACCGTGACGCCGGTGCCGGCCAGCTCGCGGGCCAGGTCGCGGGTGTAGAGCACATTAGCGAGCTTGGACCGCCCGTAGGCCTTCATCACGGCGTAGCCGTTGCGGTACCCGAGATCGTCGAAGTCAAGGGTGCCGCGGTAGTGGCTTGTGGACGCGGTGATGACGATGCGTGCGGGCGCGCTGGCGATCATCAGGGGCTTGAGCAGTTCGGTGAGCAGGTAGGGCGCCAAGTGGTTGACGGCGAACGTGGCTTCGTAACCGTCCCCGGTCTCGGTCCTGCTGGCATAAACGGTGCCGGCGTTGTTGATCAGGACATCGATGTGGTCGTAGGTATTCACGACCTTCGAGGCAAGTGCGCGAACCGAATTCAGGGAGGCGAAGTCGCAGATCAGCGTGTCGACCGTGGCCGCGCCCGCGGCGGCTACCCGGTATTTCGCCGCCGCAAGTTTGTCTTCGCTGCGTCCGACGAGCACAAGATCGTTGCCCGGGGCGAGCTGTGTTGCGCATTCCAGCCCGATACCCGCCGTAGCCCCGGTGATGAGAATCCGCTTCGGTTGGTTCACCGCGGCGCCCGGGCGCCGGTGAGGTCGAGGGCGATGTCGACGAGCATGTCCTCCTGGCCGCCGACCATGCCGCGGCGTCCCGCTTCTTCGAG
>NZ_JBKQQD010000238.1:0-7472 GCF_052144515.1 Mycobacterium sp.
CCGTCCACCACACACCACTTCGGGCACACCAACCACACCGGCAACCCGCCCCGCAGAGGGCACTACATCAGCAGCGTCCTAGGGGCATGAACCCTAGTTTCGCCCCGTCCACCAGGTGCGAAAGACCGCCGGACGGTTGACGCATCACGCCCCTGCGAACTTGGCAGAACAGGGGCTTCGACGCGCCAAATCTTGTACGTCATGCGCTATTAGCCGCTGTAGTAGTCGGTGTACGGCCCTGAGTCGGCCACGGACGGCGATACCAAGGGGCCGATGTCCGTATTTTGGGTTACCGCCCGCACTACAGCTTGATGATTACGGGTGGCGACAGCCAATCCCTTGGCGGCGCGGTCTGCCTCGGCTTGCGCTTCACTGCCTCCCGTCACCTTGGCCGCGAGCGCGCCGGGCAACCAGCCCGAGGGAACCTGCCTGGCCTTCAGATACCCCGGCAATTCCTTTGTGAGACACGCGATCTCGACTGGCGTCTCGGCGCTGTTGATCAACTCCTGCGCGACACTGGCGATTTGGAGCGGGTTCTTCGCGGCGTCAAGCTGGGCCGAGGACCGCCGCCAGAAAGCTGCGGCTGCCAGTTGAGCCGCTGCGTCGTCCTCGGGCACGCGGCTGCCCTTCAAGAGCTTGGCGACGTTGGCCTGTGCGTCGGCTGCGTGCTGCTGCACCTCGGCCAGTGCCGGGGCAAGCTGCTGAAAAACCAGCGTGGTGGCAAAACTGCCTGCGGCGTCTCGTAACTCGGCTGGATCCACGTCGCGGCTGATCGACGCACGATGATCGGTATACATTCTCGCCGCCTGCAGCAGCTTCCGGTGATGGCGCTCGTCTGGTGTCGATCCACCTGGATCCGGCGGCAGCGTCGTGGGTAGCGGTGGGACGTGGAAGCCGGGACGGCGTGTACCGGGGAAAGTCATTGCGAACTCCTGCGTTTCGAGGCGGGTTAGGTTCCTTTAGCACAGACTAAAGTCCTGGTCAAGGATAAAGCCCCGCCGAAATGCCGTATAGCGCAGAAACTCTCAGGGATGGATCCCACCCCGGCGACGAGGCGGCGATGGTTTCCGCTGCTGAAATGGTCGCCGGGGTGGACGTTGTGGACCGGCGGCAGCGCCCCCTGGTCTTGGTTTCCACGCGCGTGGTCACTGCCGCGCCGGTCGGCTCATTGCGTCCCGCGCCTGGTCTAGATACAACTGACGCGCCTCTTGCCGGGGCGGTGTCGCCGTGGCCGTTTACGCCACGATTGCCCCGGCTGCCGAGGGCGCGACTGTCTACCCGTAGCCGCCGCGCGGTGGTCGCTCGCAGACCGCGCCAGGCCCGCTCTTCCGAATTTGCCGCGCGACGGCCTGCTCGTTCCTAAGCTGCATTGGATGAACGCCCCGGCGAGCCTTGCAGTGACGTTGCTTGTCGCGTACCTGCTTGTCATCACGGCTGTGGTGGTCTTGTTGGTGTGGGCAAGCGCCCACCACCGGGCTGCGGAACAGCGCCGCCGTGATCTCTGGTACTTGCAGTCCGGTATGGCTGCCATCGACATGATGCGCGGCGTCGATTTTGAGAACTACGTCGCGGCCTACCGGCTTGTCGAAGTCGAGGCGTTTGCGGACCGAGCGGGTGGTGGTGAGGACTTCGTCGACGGACAGGTTGAGGGTCATGTGTGGAGGTTATCCGCCGGGACCCCGCCTCACGCCTTGGCGAACGAGTACATCCAGTACGTCTGTTCCCCGGTTTCCAATTCGCGGACGGTGGCCAGGACCTTCGAGCCGTAGACCTTGCGGACTAAGCCGCGCAGGAGCGCCGGGCTGTGGAGATCGCTCACATGAAGCAAGTGAGGCAAATTCAACTTAAACCCGCGCGCTATTTCCGCGCTGATGTTCCTCTCCGAAAGCATCTGCATTCCACTGTCTTCCAGCGTGGCCTTCCAGGCTTCATCCGTGGGGTGTGGAAAATCGGTGTACTGGAAATGCCCTCCCGGGGCCAGCACGCGCCTGACTTCGGCCATGAAACGAGAAAAGTGGGGGTAGCAGTGCGAGGATTCGATGTTGATCACCACGTCGAAGGACTCGTCCGGGAAGGGCAGATTCTCGGCGTCGCCTTGCACGAAATACAAGCCGGGCACATTGTGCGTTTTTCGGCAAAACTCGATACCGGCCGGGTTCAAGTCCAGCCCCGTGTACGACTTCGGGCCGAAAGTGCGCGTGAGGTAGGAAGCCCCGCCGCCGTGGCCGCAACCGACCTCCAGCACCCGCTTGCCGCGCAGATCCACCTGTGACTGGACCGCCGTACGTTGGTAGAGCTGGATCTGGAACCGGCCGGGCTCATCGGACGCGCCCAGCGGCACCGCCATTGGCGGATCCTCCTCGTAACCGTTGTTGAGCAACAACAGCTCACCGCTGCTGGCGGTGCGTTTGGTCAAGATGGGGTAAAGACGCTTCTGAAGCCTTTGCCACGCCACCAGCGGATACAGCCTGTCTGACACCCGCGTCTTCAGAGTCGTCTTGATAGGAACGGATTGAGCCATGGGGGGATTATGGCACCGCGAGTCGCGATGGTGGACGCCGCCCTATGCCGGTGGCCACCATTGAAAATCTCGGTACTTCCAGCCTTGCGCGATCCGTTCTTGCTTCTCGGCTTCCAAAGTGGGTCACCTGACACAGCGAGCGTTCGCGGTGTTCGGTGCGCGGTGGAACTTCGCGAGGAGCCCGTTCCGATCCGCAACGCCGGGGCGGATCATACAGATGGGCGAGCTTGTCGGCCAGCAGCTTGAACGACGGGCGCGATGCTCGACCGGAGCCGAACTGCCTTGCCTCTCTGAGCCATTGACCCCCCGGCTCAGGCATAACCACCCTCGGAAGCCCCCAAAGTGTTTCTGCGTGGACGCTGGGCGGCCCTTCGGGCACGAACACAGGCGCGGTATCGCGCGCAACTTTCATTGTGGCACTTCCGGCACAGACGACCAGACCCGTCGTGGATCGTGTTCGCCTCGTCGTACCGATGCCCGTTGCGGCAGTGGGTCTTTGACGCATTGTTATGCCGACCCCTGCTAACACACTCGCGCATGTTTTCGGATCTGGTGCCCCATCGAAGGTTTCGCAAGTGATTGTGCCGCCGCACGTCGTCGCCGTGTAGGCATTCATGCCCAGAGGGCCGAGGGCAGACCCAGGCTTCCAAGACAACGGTGTGGACTCGCACGCTTCTGCCGCCCCGGCCCAGAATCACACGCGGATACCCGCCGCCGTCAACTGTGGCACTGAGCAGCTTGCCGCAGCTTTGAATTGTCCCGCCTGCGGGACAATGTGCCGCCTTGGGGGGACGGCCAACTTTACGAAACGAACGAACGTGGCCTTTGTTGCTGACCTCGTACCGGCCTTCGAATCCCCGCACCGGAAGGAAGAACTCGCGACGGGTGGTCAATGGTGCGTGCGGCGGTTCGAAGCCATGAAGCCGGGAGGTGCGCAGGACGGCCTTGCAACGAGGGCAGAGTGAAACCAGGGGGGGCACGTTCTCAAGCTCGCGGGCACAGATGGCGCACTGCGCGGGGATCGGATTGTCAGTTGAGGTGGGGGGAAACCCCCCAGGTGACGTGGCGGGAAACCCGCCACCTGTCCCATCATTTTGGGACACCTGGACGGTGGTCATGCTCTCTCGCCTTCCTGGCCTTGCGCCTGATTTTTCGCATGCGCGGTCTGTTGGTTACCTACGTGGTTGAGTTGAGTAGGTGAGTTGGTAAGCAACGTAACCACTTTCGTACGTCCGTTGCGGTACGAAGTACCGTAACGGGATTAGTATTCTCACTTAGTCTTCTTATGGTGCAACCGTTTTGGTTGCGGGTGCCGCAACCGCTGTGGTTGCGGGTGCCACCCCTATCCGGCGGTCCAATTCGTCAGCAGCCGCTAGGAACGCACCAGCGATTTGTCGAGCGTCATCCGACGAAATGTCCTTGCCTCCGTCAACCAAAGCCCAGATGGCCCAGTTGCGAATGCTCACTTCGGTGATGCGCTGCCAGTCGGCATCGAAGACGGCGACCTGTTCAGCGCCCACAGTGATCTCGCAATCGCGCCGCGCAGAGTTGTTGTTGCCCTCCCACTTCCGCACATCGAAGTACCGGCTGTAGACATTCTCGTCGGACCTCTCGGTCCAACTCCACTCCCAGTCGAACTGGGATTCCTTGCTGCGAGCGTCTGGGTGTGGGGGATCTGGTATCTGATTCAACGCCCGCCAGATGCGCTCGTTGAATTCGTCGTCGTCCGAATCCTGTTCTGTCACTATGATCTCCATCCGTTTGACTGTCACTATTGACCTCCATCAATTCGGCAGCCTTCACAGCAGCCGCGAGCGATTGACTGCGGTGCCCACAACGATTGACCGCAAGCACATTTCGGGAACTCGGCCATGAGCGCCAGATACCGGCGGTGCTCTTCAGTCTCGGGGATATCGTCGTCCTCGGGTGCGAAACGTCAGCACCGGCACCGGCCTTGCGCTGGTTTCGTTTCGATCTCATTCGTAACCCCTGCGAACGTTGTCTTCCACGCGGCGCGACTCTTCGGCTGTCGGCATGTAAGGCTCAGAACCATTGCCGTTGCGGGCGTTTGGCGTGGGCCAGTGGGAGTCGTTCTGTGGTTGCTTTTCCTGTCCTTGCCTTCCTTTCCTAGCCTGTCCTGTTCTGTCCTAGCCTGTGCAGTCCCCTGGGACACGTCCCCTGGGACATCCCCCGGTACTGTCCCCTGGGACAACTCCGTATCCTGGCTGTCGCCAGCGGCTTTCGATGCTCGTTGTCGAGCCTTCTTTTCACGCTCCCGACGGCGGTTGTTCTCTAGTAGCTCAAGCTCCGACTGGCTGGTCTGTGTCACCGCGAATTCGGTTATCCGCCAGCCGTGGTCAATGGCCGTCCACAGCCCTGCCTTGACGAGGGCGGCAGGTGCGTAGGCTGCGAAGCGCGGGATTAATTCCAGATCCTCTTGCTCAATGCGGCCATCAGTGCGATTGCTCACCGACCACACCAAGGCCATGACAAAGGATCGAAAGTGTTCATCGGACAGACGCGCAAGTCGGCGATCCCCAAGCTACCGCTCTGGCAAGCGTGCATCGGTCATGGCAGATCACCCGCCTGCGCCGAGGTCTGCCATGCGATATCCTGGCCGTAGCAGGTTGTGTCATGTGGCTGTTGGGCGTTGGCCGGGGTAGGAACCCGGCCTTCGCTGCGTTTATGGCCCGGTGGACCGCCCTGTGCCGCAGCCGATTCCGCGCTGATATCGTTTTGCATTTTCCATTTCCTGTTCTTCCTCTCTCCGTGGGTGTATGGGCTTCCAGGGCTGCTCTTATGCCGAGGTATGCTGCGGTGCAATACAACTGAGCCAGGGCGATGCCCTGTGCGCTAGTCGTCGCCGCCGATGCGGATGAACAACTTTTCGAAGTCTTTGACGTACACCCGTACCTGTCGGCCATTGGCCACGCGGTAAGCAGGTAGACGGCCTTCTCGAATCCACTGCCGCACAGTTGAATACGGAATGTCGTATGTCTTCACGATTCGTTGGATGGTGATGGCGGGCTTCAGCCCCGGCACGGAATCGGCGATGGGTTCCTTCGCCTGGCTCCGGCGGCGGGCGCGGTTGGCTGCGGGATCGACAGTTGCGACGGCAGCCAGCGCCACCAGAAATATGGGCAAGTGGCAGTTTCATGATGTGGTGCTAATCCTTCGACCTCGGTTACCCCGCTTTCAGCGGCCATCACCAAGGATACACCTGCCAGCAGTGTCCGGCGCACGAAAGACGTGGTGCCACAGTGACAATGGCGAGTCGGTGGATATACCGACCATGTTCCAGATGCGGGATCGGGCGGCGGGGGAACAAACTCGACAGGTCCACATAAGTTCCCCGGCGGCTTCCAGGGACACGGGGCGTTGGCTTGGGTTTCCGGCGAGTGAAGCTGGGCCTGGACAGACAGATCAGGCCCTGGCCGGTACATCACCCAGCCAGGGCCTGATCGTTTGTCCTGGGGCCGCTGAGGCCCAGGACGGGCTAGCCCTCTGCAGCGGCCAGTTCCGACAACGCCGCTGCCACTGCGGCATCACGGCCACTGACGACGTGCTGATAAAGCAGCGCCGCACGCACGGTTGAGTGACCCATGCGTGCCATGTTCTCGGCCAGGGTGCCGACGCGGGCAGTCATCGTACCGCTCGCGTGACGAAGGTCATGCACGCGAACGCCTTCGCGCCCGATGGCCTTCAGTGCGGGGCGGAACGTGAACCGCCGAAAGACGGTGTCGTTGAGGTGATCGCCGCTGTTGTTGGGGAACAGCAGCGCATCGGCACCCTTGGCCGTGTGCGCGTCGAGATGGTGCTTGATGTCGGCGCGGATGTGCGGGGGAACCACCACGGTGCGAGCGAGGCCGGACTTAGGGCTGGCGACCTGGTAGCCGTCGCGGGTGCGGGTCACCCCACGTTGCACATGGATCACCTCGACCACCTCATCAATGTCATGGCGGCGCAATTCGGTCACCTCACCCCAGCGCAGCCCGCACCACGCCGAGACCAAGATCATGGCCTTGAAGCGATCAGGGACGGCGTCGGCCAGCGCGGCGATCTCGGGCACGCCGAGGACGACCGGCTCACGCTTGCGCGGCGGATTCATCGCACGGCTGATTTGGCACGGGTTCGACTGCAGCAAGCCATCTTTCACAGCCGTGGCGAAGATGCCGTGCAGCAGAGCGTAGACATGCGAATTGCGCCGGGCGTGCTCTGTGCCCAGCGCGCTGTACCAGGACCGCACCAAAGCCGGGGTGACAGCGTTGATCTCGTGGCGTCCGATGGTGTCGTTCACATGCAGCCGCAGCTTGGCCCGGTACTCGTCGCGGGTGCGCGGCTTGATGTTGCGCTCGTCCACCCACTTCGCCGCGTACTGCGAGAGGGTGATTGCGCGGGCTGTACGGGCCGCTGCGCGCTTGGCGGGCGGGGTCCAGGTGTCCACAGTTCGATCAGCTTGCGTTCGTCGGCCAGCCAGCCTTCTGCGCGTGGCTTCGTGGTGAACGTGACCGGCGCGGTGCGCCGGACGAGGTCGTGGATGTAGGACGCCTGGAAGCGGCCCGACGGCAGTTTGCGGATGTGGCCCCAGCCCCGGCTGCCTTTGGTGCATGTCATGGTGATTCCCTCCGTGCGATCTTCGTGCGATCTCGCATGATACGCGCCAGCATTTACCAGCGCAGCCAGCGCACGGCGCGGAGGCCTGAATCGCCTGGTAGAGGCCACGTTTCGCAGGTCACCCGGCATGCCCGATTTCGCGTGGCTGACGGATTCAAATCCTGTCAGCCCGACTTAATGAAATAGGCTCTGACGCGAAGATTTCCCCAACGTCGGTGATCAACTGGCGTGGGTCAGGGTGACGTGGTAGCCCATGGCTTCGAGTTGGTAGATGGCCCGCTTCTTTGCTCGCTCGGGGTGCAGCCGGTTGAAGTAGTCGGCGCCCGGGTCGTTGTAG
>NZ_JBKQQD010000239.1:0-2928 GCF_052144515.1 Mycobacterium sp.
TTACCGTGCGGGTCAACGGCGACGGCAGGAACGGCAGGAGCTGGCCGTGGGCCCGCACCGGGAAGAAATGCAGCGTGGCCAACGGAATGTCGTAATATTCCGCGACGTTGGCGGCGGGCTGCTCGAAAATCAGGCCGGTCATCAGCAGGTCGGCCCCCTCCGCCACCGACGCCAGCGTCGGGGTCATTTCCCCCCAGCACCGGGTAGCGAACTCCTCGATTTCGCGCCCCATCCTGTTCAGCTCCTCGAGCTTCCATGGAGTGCGGAAGTACCACGTCCAGTATTTGCGCTGCGCGTCCAGAATGGCCTGTGAATCCAGCCCGTAGGCGACCGCCGCAAGCCCAGCCGCCTCGGTGAAGCCGACCAGGTTGGGCGGGACGGCCATGCACACGTCATGGCCTCGCCGCAGCAGCTCACGCCCCACAACCACGGAGGGCTCGATGTCGCCGCGACCCCCATAGCCCGCCAGCACAAACTTCATCCGGTGATCCTGGCCTTTCAGTCGTCGTGCGCTTGGGCAACTACAGGAGCATCGGTCATTATGCCCGGTTCGACCAGTGCCGACGGGCGTTCGGGGACTGCGATGATTGCGGCCTTTATCAGCGACGCGGTGGCGTAGTTAAATCTTGATTATTTGCAACGATGGCCTTATCAGCTTTGGCGCCGGTAAGACACGCGATGAGATAGTGTTCGACGACCGGGTGGGGCGTCGCCGGTGCCAGCTAGGACGAATCTTGTTTTTAGACTCTAGGATCCCAACTTTATGAAGCAAGTTTCCGAATATCAGAACCGTTGCAATACCAAGCCTCACTCGCGCCCAACCAGTTCAGTCGCAGCGGCCTCGGGATAAACGCTTGAGGCTTTTGGATGGTCCGGGAGAGGACAGCACAATTGATCATGCAGCCGGTATGACAGCGGACCGCGTCGGCCTGCTCGGCGCAGGCCGACAGGCCCGCGAGATTGCGTCCTACCTGCCACCCGGCACGACGGTTTTCTGGGCAGTCTCACCTGACTACCTTGACGCGTCCACCCCCGACCAAGTCGACACCACCTCGCCCTCGCCCGCCGAGCGCAACGCCTGGGTCGTTGGTGCCGTCGGAGCACCGGCATTACGCCGGGACCTGGTCGCGGAGTGGCCGGGCGATCGCTTCATCACGGTCGTCTCCCCCGCGGCTTACGTCGACCCGTCCTGCACGATCGGCGCAGGCAGCGTCATCGCGCCGGGCGCAATCCTGACCGTCGATGTGGTGGTCGGCAAGCACTGCTACGTGAACATCGGGGCGACGCTCAGCCACGAGGTGCGCCTCGGATCGTTTGTGACCATCGGCCCGGGCGCGCACCTCGCAGGACGGGTGAGCCTCGGCGACGGGGTCTTCGTAGGCGTCGGTGCAAACATCTCGAATAACGTGACGCTGACATCCGGGGTCGTGGTCGGCGCTGGCGCGACGGTGCTGGCTGATGTGATGACCCCCAATGCGGTGGTGGCGGGCGTGCCTGCGTCCGTGGTCAAAGTCCGAGATGGGTGGTTGGATGCCGTCTGAGATTCCCTTCATCCGTCCGAGCTTCCCCGGGCCCGCTGAGCTCGCCGAGGACTTCGGCGAGATCGTTCACGCCAATTGGTACACGAACTTCGGTCCAAAAGAGCAACAGTTCGCCCGGGCACTGGGCGAGTATCTCGGGCCTGACCTGCACGTTGCCACCCTCGCGAATGGCACCATGGCGCTCATAGCAGCGCTTAACGCCACAGTGGGGCCCGGTACGCGGGACCGCTATGTGCTGATGCCGTCGTTCACCTTCATCGCCGTGCCCCAGGCTGCTGTGTGGGTCGGGTACCGTCCGTGGTTCATTGACATCGACCCCGATACGTGGCAGCCGAGCGCGTCCTCAGCGCGTGCCGTCCTCGAGCGCTCCCGCGACCGGGTCGCGGGCATTTTGTCCGCCAACGCGTTAGGCGTCGGCAATCCCCAGATCGGCGCCTGGGAGAACCTCGCCGCCGAGTGGGACCTGCCGTTGGTGCTCGACTCGGCGGCGGGCTTCGGCTCGGCGTACTCCGATGGTGCGCGCGTCGGTGGACGCGGCGCCTGCGAGATCTTTTCCTTCCATGCGACCAAGCCGTTCTCGATCGGAGAGGGCGGCGCGCTGGTTTCCCGCGATCCGCGGCTTGTCGAGCAGACGTATCAGTTCCAGAACTTCGGCTTCGGTGGGTTATGGGGCTCCGCCGGGGCGCGGGAATGCATGCACCTCGGAATTAACGCGAAGCTGCAGGAGATCAACGGCGCCATCGGTCTCCGCCAGCTCGTCGGGCTCGATGACCGCCTCGCGAGCCGCCGTAACGTCCTCGAGCACTATCGCTCCAAGCTCACCCACATGGGTCTGCGGTTTCATCCGAACGCCGAAGCCTCTTCGGTGTGGTGCGCAAGCGTGTGCTGCGAGTCCGCCGAACAGCAGGGCGCGGTGGTCGCGAGCCTGCGCGAACACGCGATTCAGCCCCGCGACTATTACAACCCACCCCTGCACTTGCACCCGTACTTCGTGGCGAACGCCGAGTGGGTAGCGGCGGCCGACCTGACCGTCACCGAGGACATCTGCTCGCGGATCGTTTCGCTGCCGGTGCACGACTACATGGCTCCCGAGGACGTCGCACGCGTCGTTGCCGCCGTGCAACAAGGGGTCGGCGGTGGCTGAGAGTGCAACCGCAAACTCGCCCAGGGTGAGCGTCGTGTCCATCACGTACAACCACGAGGCCTATATCCGCGACGCCCTCGAGGGCTTCATCGCCCAGAAGACCGATTTTCCCGTCGAGGTCGTCGTCGCCGACGATGCCTCAACGGACGCTACACCGGCGATCATCCAGGACTATGCCAGCCGGTACCCGCACCTGTTCCGGCCGATCCTGAGGTCGGAGAACGTCGGCATCCATGCGAACCT
>NZ_JBKQQD010000240.1:0-6466 GCF_052144515.1 Mycobacterium sp.
GCCGCCCGGCCCGGCCCAGGCCACGGGGGAATTGAGGATTACCCACAACGTAACCCCTGGTGCCACAAGTAATCTGATTCCCTTGCTCAACAACTCTTTCACTGCAAACGCCTCCTGGCTTCGGCAATGGCCGCGCGTGCCTCGATATATTCCTGAGCCGTTATGTGAATCGTAACCGTATCCCTCTTTATCGCGATGAGTCTGCATCCTCGATAACAGTGTGTCTACCACCAGAATCAAATTCGCTGTGGCTGAACGTAAGTCCCCCAACTCGCCGCGAACCCCAACGTAGTCACGTCTTGATACCTCATTTCTGCTGACTCCAAAGCTGTTCTCTTCCATGTGCCCATTTGGGGTGCGGGTCGCCTCCAGCTTCTCGGGGATGAACAGCGCGGTGAGGGTCTTGCCGGTTCCGCAGGTGCTGATGAGTTGTCCGCGATCCGCCGACGTGAACCCTTTAGCCACTTTGGTGATCGCCTCCCGCTGATGCTTGCCGGGCTGGCGGGCTTACGCGTTGGAGTGGGACGGAGATCTTTTGGGGAACGGGGCCAGTCAACGTCGGCAGCCTGAGGATCGTTGAGCGGGAAGAAGGTGACCCGCTTCTCTTGGTCCTGGATGGTGCGTTCGCCGATACGGTCGATGAGGTTGGTGGTGGCGATCACCATCCGGTACGAGAAGCTTGCCTGGATCGCCCACAACTGTCCGGTGCGGTCCTCGGCAACCAGGTCGATGCCAGCATCGCCTCCCCACCGTCCAGGCCACTCATCCCACAGCCAGACCCGGCGAAGTTCGTGCTTGTAGACCGGGTCGTTGGAGAAGAACCACTTGCACACATGCTCGAACTGTTTGCCTCGGACCCTCGGGTCGGGGTCGAGGCGGGCGAACAGGTCGCTGAACGTCGCCACGATGGGGATGCTAATCGACGGCTACAACGGCGAGGGACGCCGCTGCCGTCCTCCGTTTGACCCATGACAGAACCGACACCTTGCCCGACCTGCCGCCACCGGATATCCCACACCCGCCGCAGCGCACCCACGCCCGACACTCTCGCGACGCCTAGCGCCTGGCCCTGGATCCGCTGTGGTCGAAGATCAAGGCGAAAGTGCCGCCGCTGCGGTGAGCCCGTAAAAACGCCGCGTGCCTAACCACGACAAGGCACGGGACGGGCCTGGGTTACGTCCACCAAGGTGGTGTATTCGTCGAGCTGTGGCGTGCTGACACCCCGACTTTACAAATCAGCCGGCCACGGTGGCCGTGGCAGTCGTGGGCGGCACCCGCGAAATCCAGTCCCCACAGCGGCTGAACTCAACCACGTCAACGTGCAGAGTGGAGACAGCTGCAGCGGCCGTCTATGCTCCTAGGCGCCTACGGGCCGAGGGCTACGAGTACCACGGCGTGGGCCGGAACTAAGGAGAATAAGTGAGAGCCCTCGTCGCCGGCGCCGCCGGGTTCCTGGGGTCCCACCTCTGCGATCGTCTTCGCTGCGACGGCATCGAGGTTCTCGGGCTCGACAACTTCTATACCGGCAGTCGCGAGAACATCAGGCACCTCGAGGACGATCCGGGCTTCAGTTTCTTCGAGCACGACGTCACCCGGCCGCTAGGCGCGGGCGTGGCGGGTCCGCTGGACGTCATCTTCAACATGGCCTGTCCGGCGGCGCTGCTCACCTATCAGCGCGATCCCCTGTTCACCCTTGAGACCAACTACGTCGGGACGAGGAACCTCCTTGAACTGGCGCGTGAGGATGGGGCGACTATTCTTCAGGCTTCCACCAGCGAGGTCTACGGAGATCCCACGAGCCATCCCCAGGTCGAGAGCTATTGGGGCAACGTCAACTGCTTCGGCGTGCGAGGCTGCTACGAGGAGGGCAAGCGAGTTGCGGAGACGCTGATGCTCGAGCACGCGCGTCGCTACGGCGTCCGCATCAAGGTCGTGCGCATCTTCAATACCTATGGTCCGAGGATGGACCCGGAGGACGGTCGAATCATCTCCACGTTCATCGTCCAGGCGCTACGGGGAGAACCGATCACCGTTTTCGGGGACGGCAGCCAAACCCGTTCCTTCTGCTATGTAGACGATCTCGTCGACGGGCTCGTGAATATGGCGGCGAGCGAACCGTCGTTCACTGGACCCGTCAACCTCGGCAGCCCGGCCGAATTTACCGTCCTCGAAATCGCGAACCTTATCAAGAAAATGACCGGATCCCCGTCGACGACCGTCTTTAAGACCCTGCCGCCGGACTACCCGAGGAAGCGCAAGCCGGATATCAGCCTCGCCGAGTCCAGGCTCGGCTGGCGTCCACGAGTCCCTTTCGAAGACGGGGCCGCGCGGACTATCGAATATTTCAGAGGCATCATCGGATGTGGCTCCCAAGGGGCGCGCTGTGATCATTGATGCCTACCACGAAACGGACTCACCCACCGACCAGGAATGCCGAACGGTATTGCTGCCCTTAGTTTTCGGCGTACTTTTCGGCTCTCGGCCGGACTGCACATGTACATCACCGCGAGTTAGGTTCCGCCGATGAGATTTGTGCTGGCAACCTTGGGAAGTCGGGGCGATGTCGAGCCGTGTGCAGCCATCGGTCGGGAGCTGCAGCGCCGAGGCCACGAAGTACGCATGGCGGTCCCGCCCAACATGGTTGGCTTCGTCGAGTCGGCGGGGCTTGCGGCGGTCGCCCACGGCCCGGACCACGTAGTGCAGAACGCGAATATCGCCAGCAAATACGGGAAGACGCCGAACCCTATCACCATGGCATTGGAAATTTTGAGGGACATCAACCAACTCTGGCCGGAGCTTGGTAAGGCGCTCATGTCGCTGGCAGATGGGGCCGACCTGCTATTGACGGACGCAAGCCAGCAGGGGCTGGGCGCCAATATTGCGGAGTACTACGACATTCCGCTGGCTGCGCTGCACATCTACCCGATAATGCAGGGTGGTACAGATTGGCACATAACCAAAGAAGCTGAAGACGCCTACCGCCGGACACTGGGCCTGCCAGAGGCAACGGGGCCCTCGACGCGACCACCGCTGGAGCTCCAGGCCTACGACGAACTCTTCTTTCCCGGGCTGGCAGCCGAATGGGAGAAATGGTACGTCCGAAGGCCTTTCGTTGGCGGGCTTACGCTAGAGCTGCCGACGGATGCCGACGACGAGGTCTCGTCGTGGATTGCCGCGGGAACGGCGCCGATCTACTTCGGCTTTGGCAGCAGCGCGCGCGCAGCATTTCCCGCTGACCTCGTCGAGATGATCGCCGAGGCCTGCGCGCAGTTAGGCGAGCGGGCGCTGATTTGCAGCGGCTCAAGCGATTTGACCGACATCCCGCAATTCGACCACGTAAAGGTTGTGGGCACGGTGAACCACTCGACCGTCTTTCCCGCTTGCCGCGCGGTCGTCCACCACGGGGGCCCGGGCACCACGTTCGCAGGCATGCGGGCTGGAATTCCTACCTTGGCCCTTTCGGTCTCGGTCGATCAGCCGATGTGGGCGGCTGCGGTCGGCCAACTGGAAGTCGGCATTGGACGGCCCTTCTTCGACACCACTCTGAAGTCACTGGTCGCGGATCTGCGGTCCATCCTCACTCCGCACTGCGTCACTCGAACCCGTGAGGTCGCCGCCCAGATGACCACACCCGCCGAAAGCGCTGCCATCGCAGCCGATCTCCTGGAAGACGCCATCGGCCTCGGGCCTTCGACCGATGGGGGGCGAACGCGGACCGCGGAATGATCGGTGCCGAAACCTTCAGTGGCCGAAACCCTACTGTATGAGGGCCATCTCGAAGTCGGGGAAGGCGTAGACCTCACCACGATTCCGGACCCGCTCGAACCAGTACCTCTGATCAGCGGCTGACGTGCAGGCGTAGATCTTCATCCAGGTCCCCGCGAAGGGAAACAACAAGCCATTGTCGACGGCCTGCCAGACGGCTGCGGCCACGCCGGGGGCTTCAACGGCTCGATAATCGTCCATCGCGATCACGCCCCGTTTGGCCGTGTGAGTCGCAGCGAGGCTGATGTCCTTGGCGACGCACTGGTAGCTGTGACAACCGTCGATGTGGATGAAACGGAATACCCGGTCTCCGAGATCGAGTTCTGATGACTCGCAGACTTCAAGTGTTGGCCGGCGAGTGTGGAAACGGTCCCAGTTGGCCAGGAACTCGTCCTGCTGCAGGCCCGAGTACTGCTGGCGTCGGTTCAGCGGGATGTCAGCGTGATCCATCACGGCGCTGAATAAATCGCAGATCACCAGTTCTTCGTCGTCGCGGAGGCCGTAACCCATCAGGATGGCGGACTTGCCCTGATATGTGCCGATCTCCAGCATGTCGCCCTTTATGTCCTCGGTCCGTTGGTAAGCGAGCAGATTGCTGAAGAAGTCGACATCGATCGCGTAGAACCAGCCGTCAACCGTGTCCATCTGCGCGGTGTAGGGGATCGAGGGATCGGTCATGGCGCGCTCCTGCGCACAAGCTCCTCCAGGGCGGTCGGTAGCCTGGCCATTTTGCGCGGCCGGGCCGGCATAGTTGAGCCCCCGCAGAGCGACGTTCGAGTTTCGCGATGTCAAATTTGCCGGGCGGAGGCTTGGGTGAAGCGTATCAACTCTGCGCCCCGACGCAATCGACGCTCGCTCGGCGCCGGCGACGGAGTGGTCGATGTCGACCGCCTACTTACAGCAAAATAAGGAAAGCCAACAAACACCCGAGGTGACGAAATGAAGCACACCATCAGATTTGCCCTGGCGGCGCTGGCCACCGCGTTGTTGTCAACCACTGCCCACGCACACGCCGACTACGACTTCAGCAAGGTAGCCGACCCCAAAATCCCCGACCCAATAATGTTCTGGTGCATGGGCGGTGGTGCCGGCAACCTTCTTTTAGGCCAGCCCGGATACTGCGACGGTGAACGCTACCCGGACGGCAGCTATTGGCACGTCATTAATGCACCCGTCGTGAGGATGCGTATGGATTGCGTGATCGACGTGATTGGCAATGGCAGCCCACTGCCGCCGCTCGCCCCACCCGGCGGCTGCGGGGGCGCAGTTACGTAGTGGGCGCCGCTCGGGCTGCTGTCCATCGCAACGGCAGACTGCTTGGCGTGACCGCGCCGCCCTGCGTGAAGGTGAAGCTGAGAGTGAGGTCACGTTCTAATTCGAAATCCGGTACGGCGCGCAACCATTCGACCACGATCACGGTCAGTTCCATGCGGGCCAAGGCCTTGCCCAGGCATCGGTGAACGCCGGCCCCAAAGCTCCTGTGTCGCTTGGGGCGGATCTTTCCGTCCTCGGTTACCGTCACCGACGACGTTTCGCTGCCGTCAAGATTGGTCGACGCCAGGCACAGGGCCACTACAGAGCCCGCCGGTATCGTGACGTCGGCGATGGTCACTTCTTCCGTGGTGAAGCGTCCGATGAACGGAAACGGCGTCTCAAGCCGCAGGAGTTCCTCCGCCACGTGACTGGACACGTGCTCGTCGTTCGCGGCGATGCTCGCATCGATATCGACATCGACTAAAGGGACTCCGTTGCCTTCAGTCTCAGTCGCTGGTTCAACCGCTGTCGCATCATGTACACCTGCGGTCAACGGCAGATTCCTCCTTCATCGCTGTCACGGCTTCCCACCCCAGCAAAGATGCAAGCTTGGTTGTCGAGCGTCTTACCAGCGATACCGAGTACGTGCGTTCTACCAGCGGCAGCGACGACCTGTCTCGGGAAGGCAGTTGCATGTGACGTACGTCATAATTCCACACACGTCTAAGGCTGTTCGCGGTTTCGCTACGCGAGGTTGTCAGTTGTGGGGCGGCGGCCTGCATGCCGCCGATCGGGCAATGCCGCCGGTGGGCGATATCGATACGACGAGCGTGAATCTGGCGGCAGCGGGTCGGTACTGGAGCGGCGGTGGCGGGGGCGGCGGCGTCGTCCATATCACGCCCGGCGTCGGCAGCGACGGCAGCGCCGGCGGCAGCGGCGCCCAACGGCGGGGCAGGCGGCAGTGGCTGGTTCGGCAGCGGCAACGGCGCTGACGGCCAACACGCGTAACACCGACTAACACCGGCGGCACGGCCGTGAATGGCTACCACGGTGCCGCCGACGCTGGTGGGCACGTCAACAACTTCATCGGCGACGGCGTGTAGCGTTGGTACCTCACTTGACTCGCGAGACCGCTTCTCGCAGCGGTCTTTAGCGATGGAAGCAAGCGGTGAGGACTCATCCCAGTTGACAGCCTTCGAGCGGCGGGGTGCCGTGCTCGCGGAAATGCTCGCAGCGGCTGTCGTGCTGGTGCACTGCACCGCTGGGCAGCCACCTCCTGCGGCCACACCGTCACCGGCTGTTACACCGTCACCGTCAGTTGCGTCGTCGTCGGCCAGCGCGCCGCCAGCACCTGCCGGTGGGACCGTGGAGCCGGTCACCGCCGCCGAACTCGGCGCGAGCTGGCGGCCGGGTTGCCCCGTCGAGCCGGGGCGGCTGCGACGGGTCA
>NZ_JBKQQD010000241.1:0-4396 GCF_052144515.1 Mycobacterium sp.
TTGCAGCTGCTCGGTCGGGAAGCCCGACTGTAGATCCTCGATGATCTCGTCGGATGGGACGATGGGTGCCCACATGTCGATGACCGGGATCGACACGGCGTGTTGTCCTGCGGACATGCTGCTTACCATAGTGGGGGAAGCTTTTCCACTGGTGTGAACGATGTGAACGAGTGGTTGCAGACTGTTCCGTCAAGAACGGCAATGCAAGTCACCCACCCGGACACCGCCGTCGACGTGCTGCGGTACATCCGTTCCGAACCAATACGCCGCTTGGATCGGTGTTCGCTTTGCGCGACAGAGTAGGGAGGGGGACTAGCAAAGTGGGTGTGGGGGTGTGTGACGGGGTCTGATGGGGTTGGAAGGAGGTTCTTACGAAAGGCCTTTTATACAGACCTCCGTTTTACCCCGTCACACCCCGTCACACTCCAGGACCACAACACCCCAACCTGCTCCTTTACCCCCTGGTCATTGACCTCTTCGCACCTCCACCTCCACCCGTGCTCACCCGCAAAACCTGTCATCCGCCCCCGCAGACGGGCCTGATCGACAGCAAACAAGCAGGCAGTCATGACGGGCCCCAGCAACCCTGCCTTGCGTGGTCGCCGGTCTGGTGATCCTCTACTCGATCGAGCTGATGCATGCTCTCCGCAATGCTGTGCTCATCGCTGCCTCGTTTCCACGTGCTACTCGGATGACCCAGCGCCCGGACTACGCCGTCGCCTGCAGGGCCTTGTAGATGAGCGGCACTAGTTCCCCCATGAGCTTCTGCGAAATCTCAGGGTTGTTGAGGATCTGCGTGGATAGGTCGTTGTGAGACTCCATTGCCCCGATCACGGCGTCGGTGAACTCCTGATGGAGGTCGGGGCTGGCCGAGAACTGTGGCAACGAGTTGTTCTGCGCCTGCTGCTGCAGGGTTTCGCTTTCTTCGAGCCTGTCTTTGATGTGGGTGACGACGTTGCGCACACTCGAATCCGGGTGATCGCCGGAGAACAGGTCGTTAATCTGCGCGATGACATCTTCGAGAGCCACCAACTCGGGGTCGCGGGCACTGCCGGTGCCGGACTCCTTGGCGGGCTGGAGAGGCACGTCGCCGGTGAGCTTGCCCAAAGCGGTTTCCTGCTTGTGTTGGGCGGTGTAGTCGAAATCGACGGTCGAGAGATCAATCTCGTGGTTGAGCTGCTCGCTGGTGATCACCGGGGCGACGAGCTGCCTCGTTGATTACTAGGGGGAAACACCGCTCTGGAGGCTACTGTCGGCGCGGGCGATCCCTACCTGCCCGGCCCGCGAGTGGTGATGCCTTGCTCGATCTGATAAGCGATGTTGACCGCGGAGTCCGCCGGGTTATAGCTGCACCCCTCAATATCGATGGCCACGTTGTTGGCCACGGTCAGCGCCCGCTGACAAGCCCAGCCATCCGCATTCTCTTGAGTTTTGGATGCGCTCAGTGTCCCGTCAGTGTTAGAGACCGGACCTACGTCCCACTGTCCGAAAATTCTGCCGCCCATTGTGCTTGTGAATGGGCGGTTCGAGCAGGCCCGCCATCGTTGAGCGGAAGCGGTGAAGAAAGCGGCCGCCTGACCCGCGGAGGGAAACAAGACGAGAGCTTGTGTCACGAAATATTTGTCGGTCTCGATGTCGCCAGTATCTTCCAGAATCTGTCGTTGAACCGCACTCCACCCGCTGCCGTTATAGCCCGCCTTTTCCGCGGTCTCACTGCCAACTCGGCAGTCCAAGTCCGCCACGCTGGCACTATAGTCAGCGAACACTGTGAACGTTTTGGTGACCTTCAATCCAGTGGTACCCATCGCGGCACTGATCTGGCCGGGGCCAAGCAGTAGCCCCTCCAAGGCGGATGCCACGATTGGGGGCGGCGGCGGCGTGGTGGTCGGTGTCGATGACGTTGCCTTCGGGGCCGGATTACCACCGCACCCGGCGACCAATGTGCAGGCGGCGAGAGCGCCCGCCCATATTGATTTCTTCATGTCATCTCTAGGCTCCCGGCAGCCGCTTGCCGGGAGCCTAGCGCGGTGCTCCGCACCGCTTTGGGCGCGATGGTGAAAAACTGTCAGCACACCTCCAGGTTTCAGGTCGCAACAGGTGCCTGGTTAATTACTAAGTGGGACTACCTCCCGGCCTATGACTGGATCCGCTCCGAGCGGGGGGATCAGCAGTACGCTCATGCGGTGGCGGAAACGTCGTATGCACAGTGCGGCGACCTCAGCCTGGCGTATCAGGTGTTCGGCGACGGGCCGGTCGAACTTGTCTTCGTCGGGCCTATGGTCTTCCACGTCGAGCTGTTCTGGGCCATGCCCGAGTTCAAGGCCTTCTTTGATCAACTTGCCACGTTCTGCCGGGTCGTGTTGTTCGACAAGGCCGGAAACGGGCTGTCGGACCCCATCCCGAAAGTTCGTTTGCTTGAAGAGCGAGCGGCCGAGATCGAGGCGGTTTTGGACGCCGTTGGCTTCGGAAAGCCCGTCGTCTTCGGTACCAGCGAGGGCGGCCCACAGGCCATCGCGTTTGCGGCAAAACGACCCGAGCGAACGCGGGCGCTGATCCTCTACGGCTCATTCGCGTTCGCGCTCGCCGCCGAGGACTGGTACAACGTCGAGAGCGACGCCGCCGAGCTGCGCGCGCGTATCGTTGCCGAGCTGGGTGAGGACTACGCGCCGTCAACGAAGCAGATCGCCCGCGCCCAAGAATTCTTCCGCACCATCCACTCGGCATGGGGCAGCGGCGCAACAGCGAAGGTCCTGTTTCCCTCGGTCCGCTCGATACGCCAGCTCGCCATGTTCGAGCGCATGTGCGCCAGCCCGGGGATGCTGCGAGCGGTATTGGAATCGAACTTCCGGATCGACGTGCGGCCGATCCTGCCGACGCTCACCGCGCCCACCCTGGTCATCCATGCGATGACCCCGTGCCGGTGCAGTGGGGCCGCTACCTCGCCGACCACATCCCCGGCGCGCGGTACCTCGAAGTCGACGGCGTGGAGCACGCGCCCTGGTTCACCGAGCCTGACACGATCCTGACCGCGATCGAGGAGTTCCTCACCGGCAGCCACGCGGCACCGTCGCAGTCCCATCGAGCCCTGCGCACAGTGTTGTTCACCGACATGGTCGCCTCGACCCGACACGCCGCGGCAGCGGGCGACCAGCGGTGGCGAGCGGTGTTGCACCGCTTCGGTGAGGTCACCGCCGAACTCACGCAACGGTTCGGCGGCACGATGATCAAGAGCACCGGCGACGGGTATCTCGCCACGTTCGAAGGGCCGACGCAGGCCATCCGCTGCGCCGAGGCGTTGCGCACTGAGGCCGAGACCCTGGGCATCCAGATCCGCGCTGGGATCCACACCGGCGAGTGCGAACTGCTGGATGCGGACATCGGGGGGATTGCCGTACACATCGCGGCGCGCATCTGCGGCCAAGCCAGCGCCGGGGAAATCCTTGTCTCCCGCACCGTGCGTGATTTGGTCGTCGGGTCGGGCACGAGCTTCGACGACCGCGGCAGCGTCGAGCTGCGTGGCGTGCCCGGCACCTGGCAGCTCCTGGCGGTCGATCGCCACGGCGCGCGGGGGGGATCGGCCGAGGCAGAGCTAGCATCAATGCCGACCCCCGACCGTAGGACCGCCATGCGCCGCTCTGACCGCGCTGTTGAGGTGATCGCCAGGCGGACACCATGGATCGTGCGCGGGATGGCCCGCCTCGCTGCCAACGGTCGCAGCTGAATAGCCGGGCATCAGCGGCCGATGCGTCCGTGTGGCGATTACCCACATTCACAAGCTGCCTGAGCTGGTACTAAAGGGAAATACCCGTTTGCCCCCACGGTGCAGCAACCCAGTATCGACGATGCCGCACCCTCTGAGACTTTGCGGTGCGCCGATGCATAACTGCATCGACCTCACTTACCGCTCTGGGGGGTGCTCCTCGTCGAGGTCCCTCGAAACCCAAAGGCAACTAAGGCATACTTTCACGGTTAACGACCGCACCGGCGATGCGTGGTAGGTGACGACCGCCGTAGCGTGGGATTCTTCGCGCCCGCGACGTAGGTCAGTAGCGATCCACTCGTGCCGAGCCTGCTGTCTTTCGCCAAAGAGCCCCATACACGTCTCGGCCGTCTTCCACTTGCCGTACCAGTGCGCCGTCGATTCGGGTTGGGCATATTCGGGGTAGAGCACGCGCCAGTAGTGCCGATATGGCTGTTCGTACATCTCGATGCTCCCGTCTTGACCAGCAGCGTGAGCTGCAAGCCCTGGCCTTCTCCGAAGGGCACCGTGCCGGTAGCGCGGTTGCCGTCCGCTCACGTTCGGAGGCGTGGGAGCGAATCTCTTGGCCGTCTTTCAGGATACCGAGACGGGCGACGAGGGACTGGGTAGGGAAGCCTCCTGGCTGGCCTCGGTGAT
>NZ_JBKQQD010000242.1:0-12095 GCF_052144515.1 Mycobacterium sp.
TTGCCCTCGACACGCAGGGATCGGTTGAAGCTGGTGCGCAGCGATTCGAGGGAGTCCGCAGAGCCAGACATGATGCCAAGGTTATCGGGCGAGTAGCTGCCATGCTAGTGGCAAGTTTGGCTACTTCCGCCTGTTCTTACTGTTCAAATCCCTATTTCGGCTCGGCTGCACCCGTTTGGGCTCCCCCGGCATCTTCGGGTAGTTCGGCGGATAGGGCATGTCGCCGAGCCCGCGCTGTTCGTCGGCCTCAGCCATCTCCAGCAGCAGTGCAATCGACTGGGCCTCGTCATCCATTGCGACCCACGGGTCCTCGCGGCGCCGCACCAGGTCTGGCACGGTCGCCATGGTGTAGTCGTCCGGATCGGCGGTGGCCAGTTCGTCCCAGGTCAGCGGCGTCGAGACGGTCGCGATCGGGGTGCGCCGCACCGAATACGGCGACGCCATGGTGCGGTCGCGGGCGTTCTGGTTGAAGTCGATGAAGATCCGCGCGCCCCGTTCTTCCTTCCACCACGATGTGGTCAACTCGTCCGGAGCGCGCCGCTCCACCTCGCGGGCCAGGGCAATGCCCGCCCGGCGGACCTGGATGAAGTCCCAGTCGGTGGCGATCCGCAGGAAAACGTGGATACCGCGTCCCCCCGACGTCTTTGGGTATCCGACCAGTCCGAGTTCGTCGAGCAGCGATCGCAACACATCGACGGCAACCGCGCGCGCTTCGGCAAAGCCGGTCCCGGGCTGGGGATCCAAGTCGATGCGCAGCTCGTCGGGGTGTTCGGTGTCGGGGCAGCGCACCTGCCACGGGTGCAGCGTCACCGTGCCCATCTGCGCCGCCCACACGATGGCCGCCGGATGGGTCACCTTCAGCGCGTCGGCGGTCCGGCCCGACGGGAACGTCACCCGGCAGGTCTCCAGATAGTCGGGATGATGTTGCGGTACCCGCTTTTGGTAGATCTCTTCGCCGTCGATGCCGTCGGGGAACCGCTGCAGATGGGTGGGCCGGTCGCGCAGCGCGGCCAGCATCGGACCGGCGGCTTCGACTGCCAAGGCGCGGTAGTACTCGACGAGCCGCCGCTTGGTGCCTTGCGCTCCGAGCGTGGGGAAATACACCTTGTCGGGGTTGGTGACGCGCACCGCGATGCCGGCGACGTCGATTTCTTCTGCTGCCGCGGCCATATCTCGATTGCAGCACGCCGGACGCCAGAATGGGCCTATGGACTTACCCGTCATGCCGCCGGTCTCGCCGATGCTCGCCAAATCGGTCAAGGCGATCCCGCCAGATGCCTCGTATGAGCCGAAATGGGACGGCTTCAGGTCCATCTGCTTTCGCGACGGCGATCAAGTCGAACTGGGTAGCCGCAACGAGCGTCCGATGACCCGCTACTTTCCCGAGCTGGTCGCGGCGGTCACCGCAGAGCTGCCGGAACGGTGCGTGATCGACGGTGAGATTGTCATCGCCACCGACCACGGCTTGGACTTCGAGGCGCTGCAACAGCGCATCCATCCGGCCGACTCGCGGGTGCGGATGCTCGCCCAGAAGACACCCGCTTGCTTCATTGCGTTCGACTTGCTTGCCCTCGGCGACGACGACTACACCCGGCGACCGTTCAGCGAGCGGCGCGCCGCCCTCGTCGAGGCTCTAGCTGTTTCGGCGGCCGGTTCGGCCGCGTCGATCCACGTCACGCCGGCAACCACCGATCGGGCGACCGCGCAGCGATGGTTCGAGGAGTTCGAGGGGGCCGGTCTCGATGGCGTCATCGCCAAGCCGCTGACGATCACCTATCAACCGGACAAGCGCGTCATGTTCAAAATCAAGCACGAACGAACCGCCGACTGCGTAGTCGCCGGTTACCGAGTGCACAAGTCCGGCGGGGAGGCGATCGGCTCGCTGCTGCTCGGGCTCTACCAAGAAGACGGACAACTCGCATCAGTGGGCGTGATCGGCGCTTTCCCGATGGCCGAACGACGACGGCTGTTCACCGAGTTGCAGCCGCTCGTTACGGATTTCGACGATCATCCGTGGAATTGGGCCGCCCACGAAGCCGGCGAGCGCACACCACGCAAGAACGAATTCTCCCGCTGGAATGCAGGCAAGGACCTTTCGTTCGTGCCGATGCGGCCGGAGCGAGTGGTCGAGGTCCGCTACGACCACATGGAAGGTCGACGCTTTCGCCACACCGCCCAATTCAACCGGTGGCGCCCCGACCGCGACCCACTCTCATGTACCTACGATCAAGTCGAACAACCGCTCACCTTCAGCCTCGGCGACATCGTGCCCGGCCTTGTCTGAGACAAGACGAATTTTCCGTAACACAAGGTGGTCCGGCTGTAAGACACGGCTAAGCTGTCGTGATGCTTCACGTAGCCGCACTGCTGGTGGCCGGTTCCGCCACCCTCGACGACGACGGCGCGCTCAGTGCCACGCGCATACCGACGACCTGCTACGAGATCGACGAAGTCCCCTTATCGGCAGAGGTCCCAGTCGTACTCGTCGTGCATGCGCGAGCTGGTGGAGACTATGACCCGCAGCTCTATATCGTGTGCAAAGATCCGGCCGGAGTGCGGCGCGGCAGCGTTCAGGCGGCGTGGCACTGGCCAGATGATGACAACAAACCATCCAAGTACCGGTGCTTCACTCAACAGATCCCATTCGAGATCGAGAGCGAAGGTGAGTACACGATCGGTGTGTATTACGACGCCGAAGGCATGATCGAAATGGCCACACCGACACCGGTTTCGATCTTGCTGACCACGGCGAAAGCTGCCGCCATTAACGGCGACAGCACCGAGGAGAGCCTCCAGTTTGGCGGCATTTGACTTCATCGTGGTCGGTGCCGGCTCTGCCGGTTGCGCGGTCGCGGGGCGGTTGGCGACGCAGTCGTCGTCGAGGGTGCTGCTAATCGAGGCCGGCGGTTCGGATCGGCGGCTGGAGGTGCGGGCACCGCTGGCGTTTGGCCGCCAGTTCGGGACCTCGCTGGACTGGGCGTATGAAAGCGAGCCGGAGCCCGGCTGCGCCAATCGGCGGATCGGACAACCGCGTGGCCGCGTGCTTGGCGGCACCAGCGCGATGAACGGGATGGTCTGGGTCAAGGGCAGCAATCTCGACTATGACGGCTGGCGGCTGCCCGGCTGGAGCTGGGATGACGTGGCGCCGGTGTTCGCGCGGATCGAACAAGGCCCGATGCGGGTGACCCGGGTGGCATATCCGGACGAACTTTCTCAGCGCTTCGTCGCCGCGGCGCGTGCCGCGGGCATCGCGTCCAACGACGACGTCAGTGGACCCGAACTTGACGGCGTTGCAATCGCCCCCGTCACAATCCACAACGGCCAACGCTGGACCACGGCGCGCGGCTACCTTCACCGGCAGAAGAATCTGACCGTCATCACCAAGGCCGAGGTCCGTCGGGTCATCATCCGCAATGGTCGCGCTGTCGGTGTCGAGTACCGGCGCCGGGGACGTCAGCAACAGGCTTTCGCCGACCAGGAGGTCGTGGTGAGCGCCGGCGCCTTCGGCACCCCGCAGCTGCTTCAGTTGTCGGGTGTCGGTCCGGCCGATCACCTCCGTAGCGTTGGGATCACCGCGCTCGTCGACAGCCCCCGCGTTGGCGACGGACTGACCGATCACCCGGCGACCTTCGCCACCTGGGCTCTGACGCCCGGCCACGTCGGCCTGGCCGATGCCGCGAACCCAAAATGGTTGTTGCAGTGGCTGCTTGGCCGCCGCGGCAAGCTCACCAGCAACATCATGGAGGCGCTGGCCCATGTCCGGTCGACGGCTGGACTACCTGCGTGCGACTTTCAGATCGTCTTCGCACCCATCGATGTCCTGGCCGGCACTACGGGGGCGGCGCTCAAACCCACGGCATCGGTGATGCAGTCTTACTGGACGCCGAAGAGTCGCGGCAGCGTCATGGTGCGCTCATCGGATCCCGCGACGCCCCCGGCCATCCGGATGAACCTGCTGACCGAGCGTGCGGACGTCGATGCGCTGGTTCGCGCGATGCAGCTCAGCCGCGAGATCATCGCAACCGAACCGATCGCATCCACTGTCGAGCGCGAAATTTCTCCGGGTCCCGGCTCGGACCTCGAGGCGCACATCAGGGACACCGCCATCACGACGGCTCATCCGGCCTGCAGTGTCGCGATGGGCAGTCATTCCGACAGCCCTCTCGACGGGAAGCTCCGCGTCCGGGGCGTGGAGAACCTCCGGGTCGCCGACGCCTCCGCGCTACCGCAGATTCCCCGCGCCAACACCAACGCGCCCTCGATCATGATCGGCGAACGCTGCGCGGATTTCCTGCTCGCGGGCAGCTAACCACCTAGACAGTGACGGACAGCGCAGACAACCCGCGCAGCGTGACGTTCGTCTTGTACTGCGGCTCGCTGTCCAGCCCGGCGTCCGGGAAGCGTGCCGTGACGGCCGACAGCGCCACACTGGCTTCCAGCCTCGCCAGCGGGGCGCCCAGGCAATAATGCGCGCCGCGACCAAAGCCTAAGTGCCGCAACGTTCCCCGATCGGGGTCGAAGGTATCGGGCCGGTCGTACTCGGCGGGGTCCCGTTGCGCCGCGGCCAGTAGCACCATCATGGTGTCGCCCTTGATCACTGTCGTGTCCCCAATAGCCATGTCCTCAAGGGCATTTCGGCCCGCCAACTGCACCGGCGGGTCATAGCGCAGGGTCTCCTCGATGACCGCCGACGCGCGGCCGGCGTCTGCACCCAGCGCGGCCCACTGCTCCGGGTGGCGCAACATCACCAGGATGGCGTTGGCGATCAGGTTCACCGTGGTCTCGTGTCCGGCAATCAGCAGCAGATTGCACGTCGAGACGATCTCCTCCTCCATCAGCTGATCGCCGGACTCCTCCACCGCGATCAGACCCGACAGCAAGTCGTCACCGGGATCCGACCGGCGCCGCTCGATCAATTCGTGAAAGTATCCGCGCAGCCACCGGACGGCCTGCATACGCTCCCCGAACTTCTCCGCGGGCGCGCCGGTGATCGTGACGAACGGATCCAGCGCCTGCGCGAGCAAGCCGGATGCCCGGCTGAACATCGGCTCGTCCTTCAGCGGCACGCCCAGCAGCCGGCAGATGACCGCCACCGGCAGCGGATACGCGAGGTCGGCGATCACATCGAAGCGGCCGCGCTCCGCGATCTGATCCAGCAATTGCTCGACCATTGCGGTGATGTCGGGTTGCAGCGCGTTGACCACTTTGGGCGCGAAAGCCTTACTGACCAGCTTGCGCAGCCGTGTGTGATCGGGCGGATCGAGAAACAGAAATCCCGGCGGCACCAACGGTTTCGACCATGCCCCCGACGCGAGCTGTCGCTGCGCGATCGTCGAGTTCCACCGGTTACTTGATGACGAGGGATGCCGCAGCACCTCATCGCAGTCGCGAGACGTGGAAAAGACGGTGAGGTTGACCCCCGGCAGCTGAATTGGTCCGCGTTCCCGGAATTTCGCGTAGAGCGGGTACGGGTCAGCCCGGTTGGCCGGGTCCAGCAGCTGCAGCAACAACGCTTGCGATTCGGCCTGCTCGGTGGCCGTGCTCGTCGTCATGCTCACATTGTGCCCGCGCGGCCGAGGAGGCGGCCTGATGCGCTGACGCGCTGCGGCCCTTACGTTCCTTCGGTTAATCCCGCCACCGTGGGGTGCGCCATCAACAGATCGAGAAACGCCCGCTGTCCCTTGAGCAGCTTGGTGCGTGCCTGCGCCACCGGAAACCAGCCGATCCGATCGACCTCGGGGAACTCGCGCATCCTGCCCGATCCCTTCGGCCACTCCAGCTCGAAGGTGTTGCTCCGCGCCTCGGTGATGTCGAGGTCACCCCGCACAGCGAAGGCGGTGACCACCTTGCCGCTAGGTTGCTTCAGTGCGCCAAAGTCGATTCGCGGCCCACCCGGCACCGGCAGCCCGATCTCCTCAGCGAACTCGCGTTGCGCGGCACCCCAGGGATCTTCGCCCTCGGTGTACTCGCCTTTCGGGATCGACCAGGCCCCGTCGTCCTTGCGGGCCCAAAACGGCCCACCGGGATGTGCGATGAGGACTTCCACGATCCCGTCTATGCCGTCGCTGACTCGATATAAAAGCAGGCCTGCGCTGAGCTTGGGCACCGGCCCTAAACCCCAACCGCGGCTTCCAGATCGTTGAGCGACGACTCCAGATGCGCGAGCAGTCGCTGCAGGTGCGGCACGCTGCGACGGCATCCGACCAGACCGAAATCGAGATTGCCGGCGTTGTTCACCAGAGTGATGTTCAGCGCCTGCCCCTCCGGCAGCGCCGACAGCGGGTAGCTGCCGTCCAGCCGGGCGCCACCGTAGTACATCGGCTCGGCAAGTCCCGGGACATTCGAGATGACGAGGTTGAACGGCGGCGGCGTCGACGCGATGAAACCGGGCACACCCGCCAGCGTCAGCGGTGCCATGTTCAGTGCCGATAACGCCAGCACCTGCATTCGCGGCAGTTCGGCGAAGACTTTCTTGTTGCCGCGCATCGAGGCGCTGATCGCTTCGATCCGCTTTGCCGGGTCCTCGACGTCGGTGGCGAGGCTGCACAAGATGCTGCCGACCAGGTTGCCGCCGCTATCGGCTTCCTCCTTTGAGCGCAGGCTGACCGGGATCATCGCGATCAGCGGTGCGTCCGGCAGCGCATTCTGCTCGATCAGGTAGTAGCGCAGCGCCCCCGAGCACATGGCCAAGACGGCGTCGTTGAAGGTCACCCCGGCGGCCTTCTTGACCTTCAACACGCGATCCGCCGACCAGGACTGAGCGGCGCACCGGCGCGCGCCCCCGATCTTGACGTTGAACATCGTGTGCGGAGCCGCCATCGGCAGGGTCAACTGCTGCTCAAGCAGGGCCGCGCGGGCCAGCTTCACCGTCGATGGGGCAAGTCCCGCAACGGATCTCGCCGAATTGACCAGCGAACCCAACGGGGACGAACCCCCCGACTTGGGACGCGGTCGCCGAGGCAGGCTCCACATCGCCCGCACCTCGGAGTCGCTCGGGTCGACCGACAGCGTGCGCTGCATCAGCTTCATCGCCGAAATACCGTCGATCAGCGCGTGATGCATTTTGCTGTACATGGCGAACCGGCCGTCGCTCAGCCCCTCCACCACGTATAGCTCCCACAGGGGGCGGTGCCGATCCAGCAGGCTGGTATGCAGCCTCGAGGCCAGCTCCAGCAGCTCGCGGACCCGCCCCGGCGACGCCAGCGCCGAGCGCCGAATGTGGTAGTCGGCGTCGATCTCGTCGTCGTAGGCCCATGCCAAAGGGGCGATCCCGCCCATGATCGTCGCGGGGCGCTTACGGAATGTCGGCTGGAATTCGTCGTTGGCAACCATGGCGTCGGTGAACTCTCGGACAAACCCCGGACCGGCGCCCTCCGGCGGCTCGAACAGCGTCAGGCCACCCACGTGCATCGGATGCTCACGAGATTCCGCGAGCAGAAATACCGAGTCGGTGGGCGCCATGAGTTCCATCCGTCCATTAGACCGCGAACGGTGCGCGACGCGAAGCGCTCTTAGAACATCGCCGCCGAGCCGACTTCGGGATGACTGCGCATGTACTCAACGAGCCGATCGACGTAGCTGCGGAACGGGGGTGGCTCGATACCGCTGCCGGCCAGGTCAGCACGGCAATGTTCGGTCAAGTAAATGGTCGGATGCGCGAAGTAGTCGACCGCTTCGGGAGGGATCCGCATCAAGCGGTAGAGCCCCGGAACGTGCGCCAGGGACGCCTTGGCCAGCTTCCGCGGCAACCGAATCCTGATGAGTCCCCGGCCAGTTGCCTCGGCGAGGGTCTCCGCCATCTCATCGACAGTGAGCGCGCGTGGATCCGCCAGTTGATAGGTTCGGCCCTCAGAGGCGGGGAGGCCGCTCAAGTACTCGACAGCATCAACGACGAAGTCGCGCGGGACCACGTTCACGCGCGTCGCCGTCGGGTCACCAACCACTGGCAGGATCGCGCGCCTGGGCTGTCGCAACAGCCACTGCATGACGAAGTAGGGGCCGTCGAACTTCTGCGTTTCACCGGTACGACTGTCCCCAACGACAATTGCGGGGCGATAGACCGTGGCCGGCATGCCCGCAGACATGTGCCGGCGGACATCCGCCTCGGCGAGGTTCTTGGTCTCCTCGTAATAGTTGTTGAACGGTGCGCCGACTTCGAGGTCGTTCTCGCCGAACGGACCGGCATAACGGCCGCTGACATAGCAGGTACTGAAGTAGTGCAGGCGCGTCAACTTGGGACAACGCTCAAGTGCGTCCAGGACGTTCCGGGTGCCGTCGACGTTGACACGAACCGCCACGTCACGGGTCACTGCCAGGTCATACGCAGCGGCGAGGTGCCACGCCTCGGTGACCCCGATGAGGGCGTCTGCAGCAAGTCCGAGACCAGGTTGAGTGATGTCACCCTCGACCAGCTGGATCCGGCCCTCCAGGAAGGGATCGGCGGCACTCAGCTCGGCCACGCGTCGCTCTGCGAGCGTGGCGAACTTGGGCTGCACCAAACAGATTGCAGAACTGTCAACGCGTTTGAGGATGCCCGGCAGTAACGCGCTGCCGAGAAAGCCGGGAAACCCGGTCATCAATACCGTCATCGCTGCACCTCCCTGACCACGCACCACCGCAACCACGTTATCGATGCCCGGCGTTATTCAAACGGGTCTTTCGACCCACCATGGCCGCCATTGGTCCTCGGCCATGAGTACCGAGGTCTTTGGTCCCCATAAGCGGGGAAGTGTGGCTCTGTTGAGACACCTACTGCTGTGCGAGCATGACAGCACTCGAACACAACGGCAGTGGTAGTAGTGGCTAACAACGAATCGCCCCCTCCCGAGATGGCCAAGTGGGATCCCACTTTCACGGAGCTTCTGATCAACGCGGTGGCGCCCGTGATCAACCGATGGTTCCGGCCCGAGGTGCGTGGCTTGGAAACCTTCCCATCGACCGGGGGCGCCTTGTTGGTGTCCAACCATTCCGGCGGCGTGCTGACGCCCGATTGGAACGTCCTGGCCCCAGCCCTGTACGGCAAGTTCGGCTACGACCGCCCGCTGTACACCGTTGCCCACTATGGCGTGTTCTTCACACCGTTTCGCGCCGCGCTGGGCCGCCTTGGCGTTATTCATGCCAGCCGGCAAAACGCTGAGGAAGTGTTGCGCTCCGGCGCGGTAGTGCTGGCTTTTCCCGGCGGCGACTACGACGCATTCCGGCCGACGGTGAGTCAGAACGTCATCGACTTCGGTGGCCGCACCGGATACGTAAGGACCGCAATGGAAGCCGGCGTGCCCATCGTGCCCGCGGTGTCCATCGGTGGTCAGGAAACCCAGCTTTTCGTCACCCGCGGCAATTGGCTGGCAAAGCGGTTAGGATTCAAGCGAATCCGGATAGAGATTCTTCCGGTGACTATCGGTATACCCTTCGGCTTGACGGTCTTGTTTCCGGCCAATCTGCCGTTACCAGCCAAGATTGTCTATCAGGTGCTGGAGCCGATAGATATCGTCGCGCGGTTCGGCACGGACGCCGACGAGCATGAAGTCGACGCCCATGTGCGCTCCGTGATGCAGAGCGCGCTGGATCGCCTAGGCCGCGAGCGCCGCTGGCCCATCCTGGGCTGATCGCATTATGGTGCGTCCGCTGCGAGCGACCATGCGGACGTCGCGATCAGGTCGCCGCGCTCCAGCCCGGCGGCGCGATGCTCGTGCACTTTGGCGTACTCCGGGGTGGTCACCATGTCGAGGAACGCTTGCGGCCTGGGGTACTCGACGACGAGAATCGCGTCCCACCAAGGTTGTTCGCCATCACCGATGACGACGCCGGGCGCGGTTCCCGCGTACCGGACGGTCGCGCCGACACGTTGCAGGTGCGGTGTGACCTCCTGTGCGTACCGAAGGTAGGACTCCAGGCCACCGTAGGTCTTAAACTTCAGCAGGTTGACCATCAGCACCGGCTCGTCTGCCGGCCGCGCGGCCAGTGCCGCGATCTGCTCACGGGTGGCCTCCAGGGTGGCGCTCATCTGAATCTCCTTGTGTTAGTTAGTTTTCTGAGTCGTCATGCCTACCCGCTCACGCAAGAACGGGATGACGAACCCGGCAACCCGCTCGGGCTGCTCGAGCCACGCCCAGTGACCGACACCGGGCAAGATCTCAACTCGGGCACGCGGAAACACGCGGCGCTGGCGTTCGGCCTGCTCGACCGGGATGTAGACATCGGTAGCGCCGAACACTACGAGCGTTTCAGGATCGCGGTTGCGCAGCGGTTTGACTAGGAGCCTGGGTCGGTAAATGGCTCGGCGGGTCCACCGGTGCTGCGCGGCATGGTCGGTTTCATTGTGCGGTCAGGGTGGGGATTTCGGCATTTCGTCGCCGTGAGCGCACTTCAACGTCGTGGATGCACACTCAACCAAGCAAGCGTCGTGAAGGCCCGGGAGGGTCAGCTGGTTGCCAGGCCGGCCAGTCCGATCACGCCGATGTGGCCGTGGAGTTTTCGCAGGTTGTGGCAGGCAGCGAGTAACAGCCATTCACCGCGGGCCTGCTCGAGTCCGCGCAGCAGTAGGTGTTTGGCGTTTTGCAGGGTGTACATCTGGCCGAAGACCGGTTCGACGATCGCCTTGCGGCGGGCATAGGCCGCCTGGCCTTTCTTCGTCGTCAGTTTGCGAGCCATGCGTTGCTTGCCGGTGGCCGTGCTGGGGATCCGGCCACGCGGGGTCACCGGCGGTGGATCCTCGCGACGGAGGCGTCCGGTGGCCACATAGAACTCGGTGCCACACGTGTCGGTGAACCGCGCGGCGGCATCGAGGTTGTCAGCTGAGCAGTAGCCGGCATCAGCGAGCATCTGGCCCGGAGCCTGTCCGGTGTTGGCCACGGTCTTCTCGGTCATCGGGATCAGGTTGCCCACATCGGCGGCGCCGGTGTTGACCTCGGTAGCCACGATCACCTGATGGTCGGCGTCAACGACGGCCTGGGCGTTGTAGCACTGGTGGAAGGCGCCGTCACTGGTGAGCATGATCTTCGAATCCGGATCAGTGAAGTTGCGCTGTGCCTTCGGTTTCGGGACTACCTCATGGGCCGCGGCCTCGCCCTTGGCCGCGACGGTCTCGGCATCATCGCCGCGGCCTCGGGCGGTGGCCTCGGCCTGCTCACGAGCCCGGGCGCGGGCCTCGTCTTCCAAGGCAGCCTTGGCTTGGCGGATCTTTTCCAGCCGGGTTTCGCGGCGGGCCAGCTCTTCGGGCAGCTCGTCGCCGCGGCGGTTCTTGCCGAATTTCTTATCCTCGGCCTTATCGATGCGCTCGGCGTCGGCCAACAGCGCCGAGACCTCGTCGGCGAGGACCTTTTCCTTGTCGCTCATCCGCGCATAGCTCATCGCTTTGCGTCTGGAGGCATTGGCCCGCACCTTGGTGCCATCCAGCGCGACCTGTCCCAAGCTGACCATGCCGGCGGCCTGACACAACGCCAACGCTTGGACGAACAGATGCCCCAGCGCCGACAGGTGCCGTTTGCGGAACCGGGCGATCGCCCGATAATCCGGTGCAACACCGGCGGCCAACCACCGAAACGCGACCACATCAACGCAGGCCGCTTCCAGCCGCCGTGACGAGCGGACCCCGGTGGTGTAGCCATAGAGCAGGACACGCACCATCAGCCGCGGATCATAGGGTGGCCCTCCGCGGCCCTCGGTGTAGACCGCTTGGATACGCGACAAGTCCAGGTGCTCGTCAACCAACTCGGCGACGAACCGGGCCAGGTGCTCGGCCGGCAACCAGTCATCCAGCGACGGCGGCAACAACAACCCCTGATCCGGGTCAAACACCCGGAAGGTTTTGTCCACCGGCGGTTTCGGCGCCGCAGAATGCGTATCTACCCGCTGCGCGGCATCTACCGCGAACAACCCACCATCATCGAGATCATCAGGCACACCCCATCATCGCGTGTACCCGGCAATCAGCCGTGCACCCCGATCGGTGTGTTACTGACCCACGCTCCTAGTTGCCCGCCGAGTGCGGTGTGGCCGCGGTGGTGATTGTAGGTGTGCAGCCAGGTGGTAAGGGCCCGGCAGCGTTCGGTGTCGCCCGCCCCTAGCGTCAAGAGCGTCGATGACCATCTCGCGGG
>NZ_JBKQQD010000243.1:0-3677 GCF_052144515.1 Mycobacterium sp.
CACGAACAACCCGTTCTTACCGCTGTCCACCCCGCCGGACGGCAGGGTCGAGACCACCAGGCCGCCGTCGGCGGGCAGGGTGGCCATCGCCGAGCACGGAACGGAGATGTCGAGCGCGCGTGGCGCCCCGGACACCAGCGGGGCGGTGATCTGGGTGACGTGGCCGCCAGCGGTGCCCTGAGGCCACAGCACGGTGGCCGTGGTCTGCTTCACCGGAGCCAACGGAACGATCGCGCACAGCAGCAGACCGAGGAGTCCCGCGACAATTGCGACCACCCTGGCGACCGCCTTCGGGGTCCGCTGCGATCGCTCACTTCCGTCGTGGGGCACGAGGCTCGATGGTAAGCGAAGCCGCTAAGTGCTTTGAGGATGCAGGGCCGCAGCGGCCGTGAGCAGGCGAAAATTGGGCTTGAAGTAAACATGGCGCCCCGCAAGGGGCGCTGCGCAATGAGTTCTTCGTCATCTCACGGCAATGCGGCTGCGATATAACTACCGGGTACAGCACCGGCGGCGTTAGGATCGACGAGTCCACTCACCGCCACGTCGAGCCAACCACGCCTGTGCCGCCCACGTGTGAGCTGAAGACCGAACTGCCGCTGTTGACGGTGGGGGACGGACCGACGTGAGGCCGCCGCGGTCACGTACGCCCGACAGGGCGATGACCGCTGACAGTCGCGGCGGTCCACGCCCTAACACCTGGGTCTGGCTTGAGCATGTGATGCCGCACCGCTGGCTGTCAACCAACGTGCCGACCCGGGTGCGCCGGGCGGCGCGTCGTGCGGTCTGCGGCCGCTCATAGTGACAAGGTCGCATGCCTCACCTCGTCACTGGTGCTCACGCAGGAAAGAGGCGAAACGGTGACCGTAGTCGGTGTTGACACGCACAAAGCCACCCACACACTGGTCGGGGTCGATCCCGCCGGCCGCAAGCTCGGCGAGCTGACTATCCCGGCCACCACCGACGGGCACCTGAAAGCCCTGGGCTGGGCCCGCCGCGAGTTCGGCGCCGAGCTGGTGTGGGGCATCGAAGATTGCCGCAACCTGTCGCTGCGGCTGGAACGAGACTTGCTCGACGCGGGACAACGCGTGATCCGGGTACCGCCGCACTTGATGGCACGCACCCGCGCGTCGGCGCGCACCAGGGGTAAATCGGACTCGATCGACGCGTTGGCGGTCGCCCGCGCGGTGTTGCGCGAGCCGGACCTGCCGGTCGCGCGCCACGACGACCTCTCGCGGCGGTTCAAGTTGCTGGTGGACCGCCACGACGACCTGGTGTCATCCCGCACGGCGGTCATCAACCGATTCTTGTGGCACCTGCACGAACTCGACCCCGAGCACGCGCCTAAGAGCGGGTCGCTTCGCCGAGCCAAACACCAGCAGGCACTGCGGATCTGGCTGGTGGAGCAACCCGGGCTAGTGGCCGCACTTGCCGGCGACGAGCTCACCGACATCATGTCGCTCAGCCGGCAGATCAACGACATGGAACGCCGCATCGCCGCGCATGTGCACGCAGTGGAACCGTTGCTGCTCAACATCTTTGGATGCGGGGAGCTCACCGCGGCAAAGATCATCGGGGAGGCGGCCGTGGTGTCGAGGTTCCGCAGCGAAGCCGCCTTCGCCCGGCATGCCGGGGTGGCGCCCGTCCCGCGCCGGTCAGGGTCGAGGTCGGCGCGGGTCATCGCTATCCGGTCGGGAAACCGGCAACTCAACGCTGCGTTGTACCGGATTGCGATGCAGCAGATTCGGCGTACCGGCCCCGGCCAGGCCTATTACCGCAAGCGCCGCGAGGCCGGTGACACCCATGCTGAGGCGTTACGCCGGGTCGAACGTCGCCTTGCCCGCAAAGTCTATGGCTACCTCCGCGCCGATCAGGTCAGCCGCACCGTCGAGATCACGAACGCAACCGGCTCCGAATCAGTTGAGTAGAAGGCAACCTAACGGGCGTCCTACTGCCGCAATCAACACGTCCGATTCATGTCGAGCCCCGGTGCGTACCGGTGTGTTAGGCGCTGACGGCCGGTTCATTTCGTGGCCCGCCGCGGCGCTGGACCGTGGTCGCGATCCGGCTGATCGACCTCGGTCGGCCAGGCGACCGTTTTGGCGTAACGCTGAAGGAATGCGCAGTCCTCCGCGCGGAATCGCACCACCAGGGGCGGCGTCTTTGCGATTGCCGTCAAGGTCGCGGCTCTCTTGTAAAAGTCATCGCACCTGTGCCTCAACCACGGAGCCTGGATAAGCGACAGACGTTCAGCCGCGCAACGCGCCGCGGACCTGTCACTAACAACGTCTAACACGTTGAACCGGAACGTTGCACTGATCGTTTGCGGGGTTGGGCCACGCTGGGTGATACCGGGCAAAATTCCTCTGACCAGCACAGACCCCAATGTGCCAACAACCGCCCAACGGCGCAAACTGCGGACCGAGTGCGGACCGGTAGCACGTCGGACACATCGACATCCGGTGTAATCTGGAAAACGCCGCAACCACGTTCAGTACCACCCGGTGACTGAGCCGATACCCGTGTGACTAAGGCGCGGTAGGGCGGAGCACTTCCCGTGAGGGTGCCGCGATTCCCGATAGGCAACTGGAGCGCGATGACCATCGCCACAACCCCTGTGCACGGGACACGGGGTAACTGACGATGGGATTTTGCCGTGAACGGCTTCCTCATTTTCGCCGCAGTTGTGACGTTGAGCGGCCTGACGATCTGGCTGATTGCCAGCGTCGTCGTCACCCTGATCGACTCCGAGAACGCCGCCAAGATCATCGCGGCGATGGGTGCGCACTTCCCGCTGCGACGGTGGTGGCGACGGTAAGCGACCTCACCCACGCAACCGGATAACGTCTGCTGCCTGTCCCACACTGACTTGCAGCCAGCCAAAGGGCCGCAAAACACTTTTGTGCGTACTCTGCCCACCGGCGCTCGTGGTGGACGTACTGACGCCGGGCGACGTGCTGGATTGAAGACCCGTGAGTGCCGGAGTCGCTGGATACGCTCGCCTCATGACAGCCATCACGGGCAGCACGGAGCCGGAGTTTCAGGTCGCGTTGTCGTTCGCAGGGGAGCAACGCGACTATGTACGTGAAGTTGCAGAGGAGCTCGCCAAGCACCGTGTGAAAGCCTTCTTCGATGAAGAGAACACGATCAGGCTTTGGGGGAAGAACCTCGTCGAGGAGTTCCAGCGAATCTTCATGACCGATTCCAATGCCGTAGTCATGTTCATCTCGAAGGAGTATGCGGAGAAGGAGTGGCCTCGGCATGAGAGGCGGTCCGCACTAACGCGGGCGTTGCGTGAACGGCGCGAATACGTCCTTCCCGTCAGGTTCGACGACACTGTCCTGTCAGGACTTGACCCTGACGCCCTATATCTGCCACTCAATGTTCGCTCTCCCGCACAGCTTGCGAAGGAGATTTTGGAGAAGCTGGTCGAGGTGGGCTGCCAGATTGAGCCAGCTCTGACGGTGGTGTTTGACCCGTCCGATCTGGCGTGCGTTCAAGATCGGAGAGGCCATCCGACGCAGCCCGACTTCCAACTGCGCCTACGTGCCACGAACACCTGGAAAGTGGCCCTCACCGAGGTTCGGTGTCGCCTGAAGGCGGGCCACAACACTTACGGCCGTATTCGCCACGACGACACGCCGCCATATGACCGTTCCCACAAGGGCATTACATTGCTG
>NZ_JBKQQD010000244.1:0-5150 GCF_052144515.1 Mycobacterium sp.
CATGCACCGATCCGCCGCCACCCGCACCACCGCCGTCCAAGAACAACGCGACTCCATCGAAGCCGCCAAACAGCAATACACCGGCAACATCGGCAAACCCACCTAAACACCCCCACAACACCGCACCAAATAAAGGATCTAACGGACGAAAAGTGAAGGACTACGGCGAGGTCCTTCGAGCGCACCGCTGACCTGGAAACCGTTGTCGTTCAATGTGGTCGCCTCTCTCGGGCACCGGCAGCAGCGCTCAGGACCTGTCCGCCGTCTGCGACGAGGACTTGTCCGGTGATCCAGCGCGCTGAATCCGAAACCAGAAAGGCCACCACCTGACTGATGTCGTCGGGCTCAGCCAACCGTCCCGCGAGGGTAATCTCGGCGATCCGGTCCTCAGCGCTTTTCCAAAGCGCCTCAGCAAGTTTCGTTCGGACCACTCCTGGAGCTACCGCATTGACGCGTACGCCCGGAGCCAATTCGACAGCTAGTTGTCGGGTCAATTGCATCAAAGCGGCTTTCGTTGCGTTGTACACGCCGATATCGTCGCTGGCCAGAATGCCTCCGACGGAAGCGACATTGACTACGGCACCGCCATGCTCGGCCATCCACGCACGCCAGACCAGCCCAGTCCATAGGATGGGAGCCCACAGGTTGACATCGACCGTCTTGCTGAATCGACTGTGATCTTGGGCTATCACCGGGCCGTATGCCGGATTGGTCCCCGCGTTATTCACAAGAATGTCCACGCTGCCGAACCGCTCCACTGTCCACTGGACGCACGCCGCGGCGGCGGCCTCGTCGGTGGCATGCGCCTGGATTCCGACCACTCGGTCTCCCAAATCCGCGGCGGCCTCCTCTGCGGCTTCCTGATGACGCGACGTGATCACCACGTTAACGCCGGCCCGGGCCAGTTCGGATGCAATCGCACGCCCTATTCCACGGGAAGCACCGGTAACTATCGCGGAACGTCCGTCTAGATCCCAGCTGGTCATCTCAGAACACCGTGGCGATCCGCCACGGGTGATGAATTCTCATTGGCGGGCGGGTACTTGGCGAACTCCACGCGAGCTATCGTCCGCTTGTGGACCTCGTCCGGGCCGTCAGCCAACCTGAGCGCGCGGAGGTGGGCAAACATCGTCGCCAAAGGTAGATCGTTGGTGACACCGGCAGCCCCGTACACCTGGATGGCGCGGTCGAGGACGTCTAGCGCCACCCTCGGTGCGGCGACCTTGATGGCCGCAATCTCGACTCGAGCGCGCTTGTTGCCGACGGTGTCCATCATCCAGGCGGCCTTGAGTGTGAGCAGCCGCGCCATCTCGATGTCGGTGCGCGCCTCCGCGACCCAGTCTTGGATGTTCGCCCGATCGGACAGCAGCACACCGAACGTGGTCCTGGACGCCGCCCGTCGGCACAGCAGCTCAAGTGCACGCTCAGCGGCCCCGATTGCGCGCATACAGTGGTGGATTCGACCCGGGCCCAGCCGGGCCTGTCCGATCGCAAACCCCTCTCCCTCGCCCAGCAGGATATCCGTGGCGGGGACGCGCACGTCTTGGAATGCGATCTCAGCGTGTCCTTCAACATCGTGATAGCCGAAAACCGGAAGGTTGCGCACGACGGTGACACCGGGTGAGTCAATTGGCAACACTGCCATCGAGTGACAGCGATGACGCGAGGCAGTGGTACTTGATCTGCCCATGACGATCAATACCTTGCAGTGGGGGTGCAAACCGTTGGTGGCAAACCATTTACGACCGTTAAGGATGTACTCATCTCCAACTCGCTGCATCGTCAGCGCGATGTTGGTGGGGTCCGAACTCGCGACATCCGGTTCGGTCATCGCGAAGGCCGACCGAATTGTCCCGTCCAACAACGGTTTCAGGTACTTCTGTTTGTGCTCCTCTGAGCCGAAGGTGCTCAGCACTTCCATATTGCCGGTGTCAGGAGCCGAGCAGTTGCACGCCTCGGCACCGAGGCGGCTACGACCCTGGAGCTCCGCGAGAGGTGCGTACTCGACATTGGATAGAGCCGGGCCATATGCAGGATTAGGGTGAAAGAGGTTCCATAGACCCAGCTTTCGCGCCTTCCGCTTAAGTTCCTCCATGACTGACGGCTGAATATGCGGATGACCTGCCGCCGCGATTTGGTTGTGGTATGTGGACTCTGCAGGGTAGACGTGATCTTCCATGAACGCCTGCAACAGCTCTTGGTATTCGATGCTGCGAGCGGAGTTATGAAATTCCATAGGGTTCCTTAGGATTCCTTCTCTAGGCATTACGACGAACTCAGCCTGGCCCGCCGTTTCGTCTCATATGAATTGGTAATTCGGGCGCTTGGGTGATCACGAGGCGCCTCACTCGATTAGGTGACCGGCCGTGATGTACCGACCTGAGAGCGTTGTGGACATGGAACTACCTGCGGGTCGTGCGCATCTCGACTTAGGCACCACCGCCGCTACTGCCCGATCCCGAAATCACCCGGCTGCCTCTTCAACTCGGCATCGAAGACGAGTGGAGCACGGGCGCTAACCGCAGCTCGAAGCTCGGTCTTGAGCACCTTGCCGCTGGGATTTCGCGGCAATGCGTCGACGATCCACACCTGCCGTGGGCACTTATACCCCGCCAGATGCTCACGCGCGCAGTTCAAAAGCTCGTCAGCGGTTGGCGGGTCCGCGGGGTCGGCGGGCACGATGACAGCGAGCGGGGCTTCCCCCCACTTGGCGTGGGGGACTCCGATCAACGCGACTTCCGACACTTTCGGATAGGCGGCCAGGACGTCCTCGACCTCCGCGCAATAGATGTTTTCACCGCCGGAGATGATCATGTCCTTCTTTCGATCGACCACGTAGATGTAGCCCTCGTTGTCGCGCCGCACCAGATCACCGGAATGGAACCAGCCGCCGGCGAACGCCGTAGCGGTCTCGTCGGGCCGGTTCCAGTACTCCTTCATGACGGTCGGACCGCGGTAGACAATTTCACCTATTTCGCCGACGCCGACGTCGTTCATGTCGTCGTCGACGATTCGGACCTCGACGTTGAGAATGGGTTTGCCGACAGAACCAATTTTGCGGGCGGCCTCGTCGCCCCGCAGGTAACACGTCACCGGACTGCATTCGGTCTGGCCAAATGCGGCGACCACCTGGGCATCCGGAAACGCCTCATTCAGTTTGGAGAGCAAGCTCGTCGTCGCCGGTGCGGCACCCCACTTGATGCGCCGCAGCGCGGACAGATCGCGCTTAGGCAGGTCCGCAACGTCGCAAATCTCCTGCCACTGGGACGGCACGAAAAAACAACTGGTGACCCGGTGATGCTCCAGTGCGTCCAGGCTCTTGGCGGGATCGAATCCCCCAGACGGCGCAATCACATAGTTCCCGCCGACCAGCAAACAGATTAGGTAACCCGATACACCTGAGATGTGAAACAGCGGTACGCCTGAGAAGGTGACCGCGTCGTCGTGGGGGGTGCCCAAATGCAGGGAGACACTGAAGGCATGCACAAGCAAGTTGCGGTGCGTTAGCACGGCACCTTTAGGCCGGCCGGTGGTCCCAGACGTGTACATGATGAAAGCGGGTGCATTCTCGTCGACCGGAACGGTGCTGAAAAGCGGGCTGGCCATGGCTATTGCCGTTTGATAGCAAGGCAATTCGCCCGGCTCGTCGGCGATGACCAGCCGGAGCGGGCGACGCATCAAACTAGCCAGGGCTACGTCGAGGACGCTGCTCAGGGCAGCGTCCACGACCACCGCGCTGGCGTCACTGTCAGTCAAGATGTAGGCGATCTCTCCAGAAGCCAGGCGAAAATTGATCGGGACACATATTGCACCCAGCCGTACCGCCGCCAGGTATGTTTCGAGCACCTCTCGCCGATTGAAGCTCAGTACCGCGATCCGATCACCTAGCGTCACCCCCCTGGCCTGCAAGGCGTTAGCCAACCGCGACACGCGCTCGTCAAGCTCGCCGTAGGTGTGCGCGGCCACACCCAGCGAGATTGCATTGTGGTCCGGAATCTTGCGCGCATGCCGCGCCAGCTGATCGCTGGCGGTCATGCCGACGGCGTCGGTAAGTGCGGCAGCGGGCAAGGCGGCGTTCACCCATCCCCTCGTACTGAGCCGGATGGACCGACCAGATCATCAGCGATGGCTGGCAGCACTTCTTTCTCGAAGAGGTGCAGCGAACGCCACGAGAGTTTCGGATCCAATCCACCAACGAGCGGCCTCAAGCACATCCAGTCCTGGGGTCCGAGCGTCGAAGCCAGCTTGATGCACTCATCGGGTGTCAAGATCTGGTGGTGGCCGCTGGCGCGAAGGGCCGCTATGTCGTCGGAAAGCCAATAGGGCGACGACGGCGGCATTTGCACGCCGATGGCAGCGTAGAAGCGGTCGTAGCTGACCAGATCGGCGATCAGCGCCGGACCGAGCTCATGCCATGACCGGTCGGGGTCATCACTGACGAAAACCTGATGGGGCGCCGACACCGGAAAAGGACCGGGATCCGGATTGCCCAGCGAGATGGTCTCGTCTCGAAAGAACTCCCACGTCTCGGGACCGGTGGGCAAGTACCCGTCGGCGATGCGGGCGGCCCGCCGGGCCGCCTTTTCCGAACTGCCCGCTAGCAATAACAGCGGTCCGGGCTCTCGATAGGGCCGTGGCGTGACCTGCACTACCCGGCCGTCGAATTCGAACGGTTGGCCGGTCCAGGCCTGCTTCAGCACCTTGACTGCTCGCACGACTTTGCGGACCCGGCTGGACTCCGCAACGTCGAACATCTCGCACTCGCTCGGGACATAGCCGGCGCCGAGGGTAACGATTAGCCGCCCGGCGCTCAGGCAATCGAGTACCGCAAGGTCCTCGGCGAGCCGCAGCGGGTCATGTAACGGCGCGATGACCGCAGCCAGTTGGATGAGTATGCGGTCCGTCCGGGTGGCCATTCCTGCGGCCATAACGATCGGCGCGGGGAGATAGCCGTCAGGCGTGCCGTGGTGTTCGTGCAGCATCACGGTGTGGAATCCGACCCTGTCCGCCCAGGCCGCCTGGTCGATGGCGGCCTCGTACAAAGCAGCACGGTACTTGGGATCGTCTGTGGGACATAACAAGTCGTACTGCAGCCGCAAACGAGGCATTACGCTATTTCACTTCTGTCGCAGTGATTTATGATCGACTTC
>NZ_JBKQQD010000245.1:0-6277 GCF_052144515.1 Mycobacterium sp.
CTCCGGTGACGTTGACCGCGAGCAGAGTCTCGATCGACGACGTCGGGGTGGTGCGCAGTGTGGCGGTGCGAGACACGATGCCCGCGTTGGCGATGGCGACGTCAACGCCCCCGAAGCGGTCAACGACCTCGGTGACGGCGCGGTCGAGGTCACTGCGCACACACACGTCGCCGACGACCCCCATCGCCGAGTGCGACGACATGCGCTCGGCGATCTGCGGCGTCTCGGGGTGGAGGTCCACGATCGCCACTCTCGCGCCCCGCCGGAGGAGTTCACGTGCGGTTGCGCTGCCGATGCCGCCGGTTCCCCCGGTGATGAGGACGACCTTTCCGCGCAGGTCGTAGGACGGACGCTTCATCGGATACCCCGCTTGGGGCGCATCGAGGCTGCACCGTTGCGGCGAATCATCGCGGCCGTCGTGGCAAGCCGACCTCGATCGAGGTCCGGCTCACGGCCGGCGCCCAGTCGGTGCAGTTGATCGGTGTTCCAACTGATGTTGAGCGCGCCGTCGACTGCCTTGACGTCGACGAATCTGCCTAGTACCCGGCGCATCCCGTAGCGCAACTCCCGGGTCTGCAGCACGTCTATGCGGTCCGACAGGATGGCGGCTGCGGCGTCGGGGGTCGTGACCGTCGGACGGGCGAGTCCGACGACATCGCAGTCACCGGCCCGCAGGGCTTCTTGGATGGCTGCGCGTGACCGAAATCCACCCGTGACTGCCAGCGGCACATCGCCTGCCAGTTGGCGCACCGTACGGGCGTAATCGAGGAAGTAGGCCTCGCGGTCGCGTGTACTGGCCGCGGCGGAGCCCGACATGGCCGGCGACTCGTAGTTGCCGCCGCTGATCTCGATCATGTCGAGGCCTTCGCCGGCCAGGGCAGCCACCACGTCGCGTGACTCGTCCTCGCTGAATCCGCCGCGTTGGAAGTCCGCCGAGTTGAGTTTCACGCTCACCGCGAACCCAGGCGACACCCGGGCGCGGATTCGGCGGACGATCTCGAGGAGGAACCGCATCCGTCGCCGAGGGTCGCCGCCCCACTCGTCGTCACGCAGATTGGTCAGCGGGGACAGAAACTGTGTGACCAGGTAGCCGTGCGCACCATGGACCTGGACGCCGTCGAATCCGGCCGTCTCGCAGACTGCGGCTGCCGTCACGAATCGTTCGATGATGTCCTCAATCTCGGCTGAGGTCAGCTCGCGCGGTGTCGGCGAACCGGGAAGACTCATCGGCACCGCACTCGGGGCCACCGGGATGTGGCCCAGCGCCAGCGGGTTGGACTGACGCCCCGGGTGATTGAGCTGCACCCAGATCGGAACGCCGGCGTCATGGGCAGACTTCGACCACCGAGTGAGTGCGTCCAGGTCACGGTCGTCCTCGATCACCACGTTGCCGGGCTCGCCCAACTGGGTGCGATCGACCATCACATTGCCGGTGACCAGCAACCCGTAGCCGCCTTGGCTCCACGTGCGGTAGAGCCGCTCCAGCCGGGTATCGGGCGAGTGCGCCGAGTCGGCCAGCGCTTCGCTCATCGCGGCCTTCATGAGGCGGTTGGGGAGCACCTGCCCGCAGGGCAGCGGCAGTGGGTCATGCGGAGAAGTCATCGCGTGGTCGTCCCTTGCTGTAGACGTTATTGGCGTACGGCTGTAATATTATGACTATAAGTTAATCGGCTATGATGCGCTAGGGCGACTTTCAGGTGACGACGGAGGGCATGAGCAGTGGCCAGGTACGACGCAGAGCACAAAGCCCAGACACGGCGGCGGATCATCGAGACCGCAGGCCGACGTTTCAAGCAGGACGGCATCGACGGTTCAGGTGTCGCTGCGCTCATGACTGATGCGGGGCTGACCAACGGCGCGTTCTACGCGCACTTCGAGTCCAAGGATGATCTCGTCGCCAACGTGGTCACCGACCAGTTGAGTACCCAGCGGGCCGTCCTGGCCTCGCTACCGGAGGGCCGGGCGGCGCTGGAGGAATTCGTGCGCGACTACCTCGCGCCACGTCATCGGGACGATCCGAGCACGGGCTGCCCCTCCGCCGCCCTGCTCGATGAGATCGGCCGCTGCGATGACGCCATCCGCGATTCCTACACCCAGGGCATGCAATCCATCGTCGACGTGATCGCAACGCACCTGTCGCCACACGACCCTTCCGCCGCGCGCACCAGCGCGCTCGGGCTGTTCACGGTTCTCGTTGCCACCCTGCAACTCGCACGCGCCGTCTCCGATCGGCAACTCTCCGACGACATACTCACATCCGGCATCCTGAACGCACAGATGCTCCTCGATTGTGAGCGACCTCCGTCTGTGCCGCGCCCCGGTGGATCGGGATGAAGTGCCGTGGTGACAAATCCCTCACTCGCACAACACCAATCGCGTTCCGGCAGGATTGCCGCCATCGAATCAACCACCATCGCCTACGCAAACGTAGGACAAGCCTGACTATCCCACACGGTGATGCTGATGCACTTTGCCGTTGGCCGGGATGAGGCCCAACTCTGATGAAAAACGTTGATAGTTATCTCGATGTGGTTGCCGCTGCCAGAACCGCGTCGTTCACCGCGGTCGGCGTAATTGCGACGACGGCTTTCTGGGCGCGACTGACGAAATCTAGCAGGTAGCGACGCTTAGGACGCCTCGATGTCAGCGCGTGATCGACGGCCTTCGTGACCTTTTTGGGATCGGCAGCAAGTTTTTGCAGACGTCCCAGCAACTTCCGACTCCCAGCGAGGTGCGACGCATACAGTCGGCGATGCTCGTCACTGAGTTGTTTGGTCATGCGGTCGTAGTCGTCGAGCGCGTCAGCCCACATATCGGTACGGATCGGCCCTGGCTCGATGAGTGACACGGGAATGCGCCACGGACGCAACTCCATACGGAGTGCATCGGCCAAGGACTCGATCGCGTACTTCGATGCGTTGTAGGCGCCGGTGCCCGGTGTGGTGAACAATCCACTGACCGACGACATGAATACCACCCGCCCCCGGGCGTTACGAATTTTCGGCAGCACCGCCTGCGTCACTGCGATCTGCGAGATGACGTTGATGTCGAGTTGCTGTGTCAGATCATCGAGGGATAACCCCTCGACCGGCCCGTTGACGATGATGCCCGCGTTGTTGACGACGCCGTTCAGCTCAGCGGGAAGCTGATCGGGAAGTGCTGCAATCGCGGACCGGTCGGTGATGTCGAGCGCGATCGCGTGAACATTGGGCAGGCGGTCGAGGCTGTTGAGGGCGGCGGCGGATCGAGCGGTGGCGTAGACGTTCCAGCCTCGCCGGCTCATGCGCTCGGTGATCGCCAGACCGATTCCTCTGCCTGCGCCGGTAACCAGTACGGAAGGCATCTGTTTCAAACCGCCTTCGCAGAAAGGCGCCGCTGCCAGGCAAGAAGGATCGGCACTCCGATAGTCTCGAGGGCGACCGCCCCCACGGTGACGGGGTGCGGTCGCCCGCGTTGCTGCCATGACCTCAGCCGCACCAGGCCGCCAATGGCGATGGTTGTCGCCGCGAAAGACAAGGCCGGCGAACGCTCGACTCGTCCGAGTTGAGACCAGATGACAGGTCCGACCGCGAATTTGAACACGTTGGCGTATCGGAGAGAACTGTCCACGGTCGGTGTCACATCGGGTGAGCCGCCCGGCACCCCCTGCGGGCCTCGAAGGATCTCACCGGCTGCGCTCGCCACGGGTATCGCCGCGAGCACCCCGAGCGTCCATTGCAATCTTCGCCGGCTGTCGCTACTTTGCTGCCTCACGCTCACTCCTTGTATACCGATCGGTGTACTAACTTCCGGCCGACGCTACACGCCTTTGCGCACGATGTAAACCTATCGGTATCCTTAGGTTTATGACCACCAAGCGTGAGGCACGCTCCACCGATGGGCGCGGCGGCCGCGGCGCACGACAGCGCATCCTCAACACGGCCACCGACCTGTTCTATCGCGAGGGCATCAACGCCACCGGGGTCGAACGACTCGCCAGCGAAGCGTCGGTGTCCAAACGAACCCTCTATCAACACTTTCCGAGTAAAGCGGCCGTCGTCGAGGAGTACCTGCGTTGCATTCAGCAACGCGTCGGTGACCCCATCCGTCCCGGCCCGGACGCCGCCATCCACACACCGCGCGAGCGGATACTCGCCCTGTTCGAGACCCCTTCAGCGGACGGGCAGATGCGCGGCTGTCCCTTCCACAATGCCGCCGTCGAGGCGTCCGAGGTCATGCCCGAAGTTCAAGACATCGTCCACGAACACATCGCGCCTACATCAAGGGCCTGATCAAGCTGGCCCGGCAGGCCGGAGCGGCCAACCCCACACTGCTGGGCAACCAACTCGGCCTTCTCTACGAAGGTGCAGCCGCCTTATCGACCTCGCTCGACGACCCCGCTCCCTGGACACACGCACGCAAGGCGGCGACGACGCTCATCGACCAAGCGATGAGCCAATGACGGTGGGGGCTACCGCCGGCGACGCCGATCTCGGGTTGCAGCCGGGCGGTGCTGGGATATGAGTTCGTTGAGGTGACGGGCGACCTGCTCGAGCGGTGCAGTCGACTGCGCGGCGCGGGAGAGTATTACCGCCCCTTCGAGCGCGGCGACGACCGTCGTCGACAACGACTGGGCTGCAGAGCGTTTAATGCCGTCTTCACTGAGCCTGTCGGCGAGTAATTGACCCCACTTCGCGAACACATCGGCTGCGGTGCTGGCCGCCTCGGGGGCTTCATCGCGACTGAACGCCGCCGCCACGACTGGGCAGCCACCTTCGAAGTCGGTACTGACCAGGATTTCGCTCCACACGCGGGTGAACGCCCCGACGGGATCCCGTTGCTCGATACAGCCACGCAACAGAGTCGTCAGCTCATCGCCCGCTGACCGCGTCGCCGCGGCGACCAGTTCGGCCTTGCCGCCGGGAAAGTTCAGATAGATCGACCGTCGCGTCACGCCGCTGCTCGACAGGATCTCCGCAATCCCAGTGCCGGCGACTCCGTGTCGCTGCATCAGCGTGGCCGTGGCTGACGTGAGCCGTTCGCGTACTCGCATGGCTTGCAATATACCATTCGGTCTACTACTGTGCTTTTTAGTCGGTAGACCGAACGGTATACCAATCGAGTCTCTGGCGATCTTCACCAGTAGAAAGAGATGATTGTGTCCTCCTTGGCCCCAGACGATTTCGCTTGGCTAACGGCAACTGAACAACTCGCGGCGCTCGCCGCCGGGGAGGTGTCCAGCGCCGAACTGGTCGAGCTGTATCTCTCGCGAATCAGCACGCACAACGGCTCGCTCAACGCGATCGTCACCATCGACGCGGACGCCGCGCGACGGGCAGCAATTGAGGCTGACGCGGCACGCTCGCGTGGAGATGACCTCGGACCCCTGCATGGCCTGCCAATCACAGTCAAGGACAGCTATGAGACGGCGGGTATGCGCACGGTCTGCGGTCGACCCGACCTAGCCGACCATGTGCCGACGCAGGACGCCGAGGCCGTCGCCCGACTACGTCGCTCCGGAGCCATCATCGTCGGCAAGACGAACATGCCCACCGGCAATGCCGACGTGCAGGCCAGCAATCCGGTGTTCGGCCGGACGAACAACCCGTGGGATCGTTCACGCACATCCGGCGGTTCAGCCGGCGGCGGCGCCGCCGCTACCGCGGCCGGGCTGACGAGCTTCGACTATGGGTCGGAAATCGGCGGCTCCACCCGGATTCCGGCTCACTTCTGTGGCCTCTACGGACACAAGTCGACATGGCAGTCTGTTCCATTGGTCGGCCACATCCCCGGTGGGCCGGGAAACCCTGGACGGTGGGGCGAAGCCGATATGGCGTGTGCAGGGGTGCAGGCGCGTGGTGCCCGCGACATCATTCCCGCATTGGAAGCCACCGTCGGCCCGCTGAATCCCGACGGCGGGTTCTCGTACACCCTCGCCCCGCCACGGGCCACAGTGCTCAAGGACTTCCGGGTCGCGGTATGGGCCGACGAACCCGACTGCCCCATCGACAAAGACGTCCGCCGAGCGATCGACGACGCCGTCATCGCGCTGCGCTCAGTCGGCGCACAGGTTGTTGAGCACCCCGCCAGCATCCCGGTAGATATCGCCACCTCACACGAGCTCTTCCTGAGCCTGGTCATGGCCGCCTTCTCGGTCGACAGATCCACGATCAGCCCACGCTCCGGCAGCGCCCTTGCCCTGCGCTCGCTCAGGCATCCCCGTGGTGATGCCGGAGCCGCACTGCGGGGCACGATCCAAAGCCATCGCGCGTGGTTGCTCCGCGACGCGGCGCGTCGA
>NZ_JBKQQD010000246.1:0-5822 GCF_052144515.1 Mycobacterium sp.
CGCACGCCCGCCGAGTACGCTGCCGGATGCAGGTGCACCCACACCCCGGTGGCCTGCGAGATCAACTGAATCCGAACCAAACAACCCGACTCTAGATCCGGGTGGACTCAGTAACGGGGACTCGCCACACCGACATGCATACGGTTCATCCCTTTATCAAACTCGGACGGGCCCCGAAACGTCGGAAACTGCTCACCGGCCAGCATCGACATCGAAGCCCCAGCGCGCAACATTGATCCATCGGCAATCGTCTACGAGAACCGAACAACAGCGAACCCCAATGTAACCCTGCATCGGCGAGTCGTCACTCCACGGCGACAGGGCCCCGCGGTGCCTTACGATCACTCCCGGCCGAAGCGTTCGTCAATATCGTAAGAACGTTATCGGAGTAGAAGAATGGTTCGAGCTGGTCGCGAATCAGCTTTTCGAGCAGACCGTTTCGTTCGAGCGCTTCAATCACCGATGCGGCGAGCGACAGTGTGTGGTTCTTGACTATGTCGGGCTCAACCCCTAGTTCGCGCAAAGCCGGTCCGACGGCGCGATCGCTATAGCGGTCGAAGACCACGTCGACGAGTTGGTCCAGGACAGCCGCTAGGTAGTCGCCATTCGGATTTGCCAGGGCAAGGTCGTAAACGATTCGCGCCATGTCGCCAACCTCATCGGCGGTGACATACGAGCGTAGGCCGCTAACCGGCTCGTCGGCATGCAGGTCCCAGATCTCGAGGGCCGCTTCTTCGAGCGGGGCATCGCGGATCAGCTCTCGGATCGCATTGTTTGTGCGCCGCAATGCGTATTGAGCGCCGATCCCAGCGACGTCGCCGAGCAGCTGATTGAGGTTTCGGTCCGTTGCCATTCGCACTCTCGACGCTGCGAAGTCCCCGATCGACAACAACGAGGACATGCCGGGCAGCTTTTCGGCGAGTCTGCGGTTGGAATCCACGACGTCACCAACGATCTTGTTGACGAACACCGACGCGACTGTCGCCGCGATCGAGCTCTCGGTGAGTCGCTCGAGTGCGCGATCGGTCATTGTATCCATGCTGAGCACCTGGCGGATCAATAGCTGGATCCCATTGCGGTCGATGATGTCGCCCAGCCGGAACTCCTCATTAGCCGACAGGTCGTAGATCGCCTGCGCAAGATCACCGACGACATCTCTAATGTTCGGAGTGTTGGCGAGCTGTTCGATCGCGAATTGGGCCTGGTCTCGGAGGAGCTCGCGGTCGAACAGTTCGCCGAGCGTCAACCTGTCAGCGATTGCGAAGAACTCATCGACGTCACGAGCGACGACTTCAGTGAACGGGTCGCCCGTGAGCTCGCGGAGGAGGTGCTCGACGCCGGCGTCCAGGAGTCGGCTCGCAAGGTCCTTTTCGTCACCGAACATCGACGTTCCTTCGTCGGGGTGGTCTTCGATCAGCCAAGAGGCCGATTGAGTCACCGGTGCACGGGCCCGATGTGCCGACGTTCCTGGACCGAGTGGCGGCACTGCCGCCCCGGGTCCGTGACGGCATGTCCATGGTAAGTATCCACCAGATCCGCAGCGCAACGAGGATGGCGAAATGAACCGTCCCCGGTTTTATGCGCACTTCCTTTTGAGGGAAGGATGGCGCGATGTCGATCAGGTACGACGAGAACACGAAGGCCAGGGCGGTGCGGTTGTTCCGCGAACACCGCGATGACTACGCCTCGGAGTGGGCGGCGATGAGGGCGATCGCGGGCCGGCTGGGGATGAGCGCGGAGACGCTACGCAAGTGGGTGCGCCAGGCTGAGATCGATGCCGGTGAGGCGGCGGGAGTGTCCAGCGAGGAGAAGCGGGAGCTGCGTGAGCTGCGCCGCAAGACCCGGGAGCTGGAGCAGACCATCGAAATACTCAAGGCCGCAACAAGTTTCTTCGCGCGGGAGTGCGACCCGCGACATCGCTGATCTGCGCGTTCATTGATACCCACCGCGAGGAGTTCGGGGTCGTACCGATCTGTCGTGCACTGGGTGTGCACGGTGTGCAGATCGCCCCGCGCACCTACTGGGCGCACCACTCGTCAGCGCCGTCGAAGCGGGCGCTCTGGGACACCACGATCACCGAGATCCTGGCCGGCATCTACGAGCCCGACGAGAAGGGTAAACGCCCACCAGAGTGCCTGTACGGCAGCCTGAAGATGTGGGCTCACCTGCAACGGCAGGGCATCCCGGTGGCGCGGCGCACGGTGGAACGGATCATGCGGCACAACGGCTGGCGCGGGGTCATCCGTGCTCGCCGCGCGCCGCGCACCACCGTGTCCGATCCGGCAGCAACCCGTGCGCCCGACCTCGTCGGGCGCCAATGGCGAGTTGCCGCGCCGAACCAGCTGGTCGTGGCCGACTTCACCTACGCGCCGATGACCTGCGGGTTCGGCTACACCGCGTTCGTCGTCGACGCTTTCGCCGGGCTGATCGCCGGTTGGGAGTGCTCGCTGAGAAAGGACAGGGCCTTTGTCGAGCGTGCACTGCGCCATGCCGCGGCTTACCGCACCCGCCAAGGCCACCCGTTCGATGATGTGATCCACCACAGTGATTATGCCGAGGTATGCATTAAGCCGAGGATTCGTGGAGATGGTCTGTACTGGCCGGGGTTGCTCGCGGATTCCTCGGCTTAACGTTTCGGCTATCGCAGACTGTAGAGGGATTGGAGTTTGTCTTCGGTGAGCGGATCCGTCGGGTGGGCGTTGATCGCGGGGCGCGGGCCCCCGCCGCCGCGTCCACGAACCGACAGGTCCAACCGGTCGGTACGCACATACGAGTCGAACACGCCAACCAGACGCCGGTAATCGAACCGGCGCTGCGCGCTGAACCGGCCAGTGCGCGGACTGATCGTCATCGACGCGAACTCAGCGCCGAACCCAACGGAATACACACGCTCCGAGGCGAACTCAGAAAGCGCCCTGATCGTCTTCGCGTACTGAGCGATGGTCGATTCCATGTAGCCAGCCGCGCGCAACTCCGCAACGACAACCGCGCCTATCTGTGTGACCGTCATATCCATAGCCGTCTCCTTCCATAGACGAAGAGATACGACGGACGCTAACCACAGCCCGAAACGTTAAGCCGAGAAATCCGCGAGCAAGCCCGGCCAGTACAGACCATCTCCACGAATCCTCGGCTTAATGCATACCTCGGCATAATCGGTGTTAAGCCGAGTTCGGCTTAACACCGACGCCGGAAGTCAATACACCGCAATACATTACAGCGAAACACTGATGCTGGAAGGGCTGATCCCGTCGATCGGGACCGTCGGCGACGCGCTGGACAACGCGCTGTGCGAGACGACGATCGGGCTGTACAAGACCGAGTGCGTGCGCGAAGGATCCCCGTTCCGCAGCGGGCCGATCCGCACCCTGGCTGACCTAGAAAGCATCACCTCCGCATGGGTGTCCTGGTACAACACCAGCAGGCTTATGCACCGGCTCGGGCGTCGCCCACCGGTAGAAGCCGAGGCCGAGTACTACGCTCAACTCCACGCCGGAAAGCACACCGGTCACACGTAACGGGGTGTGCATAAAACCGGGGATGCTTCAAAAATCGACCACATGAGTGCGTTGCTCATGGTGCATCACGTCTTCCTTGCCACGGTCACCTCGACGAACTGATCGATCAACGCAGCAAAACCCTCACGCTGATCGAAAAAACAGCGACCGGTCCGACGGCCGGATTCCCGTTGAACCGCAGCACCGTGTGGTCTTGGCCTGCTATGATCAACGAGAAGCACGCCTGGCTTCATTGTCGTAGCCCGCCGTTTTCAGTGTCTTTAGTTGTTCGGCTTGGTGAAGAATCGCTCATACACACCTTGGTGGGTTGTAGGCGCTTTCACGTGTTGTTGGACGGAGCAAAGGGGCGGTGATGCTGGTGTTCGCGGTTCACGCCGCACAGCCGGGGGAATGATTCGTGCGGTGCCTGATCATCGCGGCGCTGTTCGCCTTCCGTGCTACTCCCCCGTTGGTGCGCAAACGCCATGAAACCCTCCTACCATCCCAACGGACATAGGACCAACCCCGATGACACCTTCCGCGCACTCCGACCTGCTCGAAGCCTGGCAGGGCTTGGCGCGACACCGTTCCGCTACTTCGAGTTCACGATGAACCCAGCGCAGCCTTGAGCACTTCAACATCGGCCAGGATCGGATGCCCAAAGAGCCAGGATCGAATTTCCTAGGAATTGGTGAGAACCGGTGAATTGCCGTCGCGGCGCAGGGTTCCACGCAACTATCGTCGAGGTATCTGTCGCCAATCAGGCGTGCGCTTGGAGGCATCGTGTCCGACAACTCTTCCGGGATATCGATCGACTATCGCAAATTGGCTGCGGCATGTCGGGTCGAGCCCGGTACCACGGTCGATCTCGAGCACAACTTTGATCCGGGCCGTGCCGACCACCGCCTCGGTAAGCAGAGCGCCGAGATCGCGCTCGAACAGGCCAAGCAGGAGCTGTTCGCGTTACAGGACAAGTTCTATGCCCAAGCCGATCATGCCCTTCTTCTCGTCTTGCAGGCGATCGATGCCGCGGGCAAGGACGGGACCATCAAACACGTCATGTCCGGGGTGAACCCGGAAGGTGTGGACGTCTACAGCTTCAAAGCGCCCAGCACCCAGGAGCGCTCACACGACTACCTGTGGCGCCACCAACTCGTTGTGCCGGAATTGGGCCGGATTGTGGTGTTCAACCGCTCTCACTACGAGAACGTGACCGTCACCCGCGTGCACCCCGAGCTGCTGTGGCCGCGCAGCGCCGATCTCACTTCCAAGCACATCTGGCATCGGCGTTACCGCCAAATCAACGACTGGGAACGGTATCTCAGCGAGAACGGCACGGTGATCATCAAGATCTTCCTGTACGTGTCGCGCGCTGAACAAAAGAAGCGGTTCCTCGAGCGCATCGACGACAAAGACAAGAACTGGAAGGTCTCGGCCGCCGACATGAAGGAGCGGGAGTACTGGGACAAGTACCAAGAAGCGTTTTCAGAGATGTTGACCCACACGAGCACCGACGACGCCCCATGGCATGTGGTCCCCGCCGACCACAAGTGGTTCTCCCACATCTCGACTTTCTCGATCATCCTGGAGGCGATGAAGGAGCTGGCGCCGGCGTATCCCGAGCTGGACGAAAAGGACGAGACCAACTTGGCCACAATCAAAGCCGAGCTGATGTCAGGCGAATGACTCCCCGCGGCCGCGCTCGCTCGGTTAGAAGCAAAGATCGTGCTCCATGTGCTCCTTGGACGCTTCGATGTCCGACCGCCACCGTCGAGGTACCGAAGCTAAGGACGATCTACCCGCCCGAAATCGGGCCGCCCAACCCCCAGGACTGGGGCCGGGCGCTGCCGCCCAGCACGGACCCCAGGTTCCTCGGGCCGCCCGGCGACGACAACACTTTCCTGTACTACATGGCACGGGCGGGCATCAATCACCGAGACGGTCCGCCGGGGCTGATCCAGGCGGCCCACGACGTCTGCTGCGACCTCGCGCAGGGGACGGGGTACATCAAGGGAGGCGGCGAAACTCACGCCGCTCCTGGGGCAGTTGACCCGCTCGACGATTAGTTTTTAGCGCCGCAGGACGTCTAGGCCGAAGTTACGGCTGTTTGGGCATGGGCTTGACCCCGTTTGGTGGACACAGGGTCAGGCGGCTTGTGCCGTCTGAGTGAGTCGGTCGTCGAAGTCGACCGGGCTCATCATGGCATCGTCAAGTTATTTGAGAGTGGTTGTGGCTCAGTCGATGTGAGTGGGCTGTATGGCGGAACGTAGTGGCTGATGGTGTCTTTCATGCCGCTGCAGCGGCTGTGATGTCATCCCAGACCGC
>NZ_JBKQQD010000247.1:0-4466 GCF_052144515.1 Mycobacterium sp.
CGGCTCAAGCAAGCCGCGACGGCGACGCGGGGTGTTGCTGGGCTACCTGCGTACGCGGGCGAGGTGCGCCCGGTGGCAGGAGGCGTGTACGAGGCGGGTGTGGGCATTCTCGGCTGGGCCGGGTCTCCCGCGGTCGGCGATTATTGCCTTGCGGGTGACACTTCGCCACCACCGTTCCCACTCGCGTGGAGATTGGGGTGGCTGGTCGGCGAACAACAGGTGGTCTCTGCACAGCGGGCAGCGCGAGCCCTGCTTGGACAGCAGGCGCTGTCGGTATTCGCCCAGCGGGAGCTTGACCTTCCGTCGCCGGGCGGCCCAGTACTCGGCCAGGTCGGGGTCATCCGGAGATGCCCCGCCAGCGACCGGAACGTGCCGGATGATGCCGGTCCAGGCGAGCTTCGGCAGGTAGGCGCCGCTGTCGCGGTCACCAAACACCCACCGATCGTTCCTGAACCTGTTGAACTTGCCGAAGTACCGGTCGACGATCCAGGACGTCGGCTTGTTCGCGTGGCTGTACCTGGCCCACTTGTAGATGAGCTTCCACAGGTAGTGATCCAGGCTGGCGAACAGCTTGGACGACACCACGCCCCGGTAATAGGCCGCCCACCCCCGCGTGATGGGGGCGAGCCTGGCAATGACCACCGCCGCGTTCGAGCCGCGCAGGGCGCTCATCTCGGCGGCGAGCCGTTCCCGGAACCTCTTGACCGCTTTCGCGCTCGGTTTGATCAGTAGCTTGCTGTTGCGGTATCGGCGGACGTTGAACCCCAGAAAGTCGAAACCCTGCGAGGCGTGGACAATCTGCGTCTTATCCTCGTTGAAGGTCAACCCTCTCGGCGCCAGCCACCCGGCAAGCTTCGCCTTGACCTGCTCGGCCTGATCACCGGAGTGACACAGAGCGACCAGATCGTCGGCGTATCTGACCACGACCGGGGAGCCAGGCTTCGGTCGCCCGGCGCGTGAGCCGGACGGGTAGCACTGAACTCCAGCGGCTTCTTCGAGCCCGTGCAGGGCCACATTCAGTAGCAGCGGGCTGATCACACCGCCTTGCGGAGTTCCCTCCTCGGTTGGTGCGAATCCCTTGCCCGGTTCGAACACGCCCGCCTTCAACCAGCCTGCGATCATCTCCCGAGCGGGGAAGTCGCCGATCGTGGCGAGTAGGTGGTCATGGTCGATCCGGTCGAATGCCGACGCCAAGTCGGCGTCCACGATCCACACGCGCGCGGCACTCTTGCGACACAGCGTCTGGAAGATGGCGGCGATGGCGTCATGGCAGCCGCGGCCCGGCCGGAACCCGTAGCTACGAGCTTCGAACCGGGCCTCCCATTCGGGTTCCAGCGCGTTACGGACCCGTGCCTGGTGACACCGATCCATGAGCACAGGAATGCCAAGTGGGCGCAGCTTTGTCCTGTCACTGGCCTTCGGTATGTACACGCGCTTGACCGCGCGAGGCTGCCAGGACCGAGCCGAGCCGTGCACCCGCACGGCCAACTCCGTCCTCGCCTGAGAGGTCAACGCCACCTCCCCGTCGATCCCCGCGGTCGCACGCCCAGCATTTCGCTGCGCGACCTGCCGCACGCTAACCAGCGTGTTGGCCCGGCTGCGCAGCATCAACCTCTGCAGGTTCCTGACCTTGGGCCAGTCACCTTCCCGCGTCGCCTTGAAGATCCGCTGCCGTAGCCGCCGTACCTGCTCCTCGCAGGACCGCCAGTCGATGGTCTCCCACTCATCGACGTCCTGCTCAAAGCGCTGGCCCTCCGGTCCGTTCACTCCGAGGCGCGCCATCGCAACCGCGAACGCGTGCGCCGTCATGTCTAACTTGTCCTTCGGTTCCGGTGGATCGGACTGCTCGTCGTCAAAGGCTCACCTGCCACACGTCAGCCTGCTTTCGCAGCCAGGCACCGGGCCTGGTATCCGGCCAGTTATACGCGGCGATCGGCGGAGGAGCCGATCAATCACGCCACGTTTTCCTGCCGCCTTTCGGCCACCGGCATTCGCTTCTTGGGCATCCTGTCCCGCCCGGGGCTTCCGCCCCCCTTACGGTCGGCCTACCGCGCCGCCACCGGCAACACGGACCCGAGCGAGGTTTCCACGTTCCGCACGCGCGAGACCCGACTGGGATAGGGCGTCCTCTGTACCCCGAGGGCGGCGGTGTCGACACGACCGAGTATGGTGCCCGATCGCCGCCTGCCGCTTCACAACGGCCCGCCCCTGTCACCCCGGCTCCGCACTTCCGTCCCGGGATGCTTCTATCACGAGGCATCAACAAGGATTCACTCCATTCGCCCGTCCAGCCTTCCCCTCACCTGTAGCCGCCCAGACGGGGCAAGCGGCCCTTGGGTTTTCCCCTGAGCTTCACACCCCCAGACACCGGGTGACTGGGCGCATGTCAGGGCGGGGACAGGTCTTCGACACTGACCCGAGCTACGTCTCCGGCACCAGCCGACCTCCTTCACGCAGCCACTCACAGCGTGCGACCTCGTGTCGCAACCAGAGGTAAAAGTAGTAACAGGTGACCCGCCGATTGGCTTTGGTGAACGAGAACCACACCGCCGTGCGCCCCTCTTGGTAGCCAGGAACACCGGCGCGAACTCCTGCGCCACCCCGATCGCGGCCACCCCCGCCCGACCCGTCGCCGCCTGCCGCGCCAGATACGGCCGCATCCGATCGATCTTGCGGTCGTCCCTACCGAAGCGCACCACCGGGATCTTGTTGTCGACGGCGAACCGGTCCACCGCCCTACGGAACGCGGTACCGATCTTCTCCATAATCGCCGGCGAGGGGATCGGATAGCCAAGATGCGCGGTCATAAACGACGCCACCTGCCCGCTCACCTGCAGACTCGGCACACAGCCGTTCAAATAAATCCGATCCATGCACTCCAAATCCAGGCCCACATGCCCGTCGAGCACATCATTGACCGTCACCATCTCAACCATCACCCCAGACTGACCGCAACACCCACCCCTGACCAGACCCCACGCTCGGCGGTCAGAGGCGAAGCCTCACTGGTGGTCACGGTCGTTAGTTCGTCGGGGGTTATGCAGCGATCCGGGTCAGGAGTCGGTTGAGGTCGTTGCGGTTGAAGCGCCAGTCGAATGGTTGCGCGGCGCTGTTGTAGCGCTCCTCGAACGCGGTGAGTTGATTGGCAAGGACGTCGAGGTTTGGAAAGTCGTCGGGGGTAAGCAGCTTTCGCTGCACGACCGAGAAGTAGATCTCGATCTGGTTGAGCCACGACGCATGCACCGGCAGGTGGATCATCGTCGCGTTGCGAAACGCCTCAGTGAGCCGTGCTGCTGCGGTCCAGCCGCGGTGCGAGGCGCCGTTGTCGACGACCCAGAACACTCGCCGGGCTGAGGCGTAAGGTTCGCGGGTCATGACCTTATCGACGAGCGCGGCGAACGGTTCGATGCCGGTGCTGGGTGCGCAATGCCCGATCACCTGGGCGCGGTGCACGTCATAGGCGGCCAGGTAAGCCAGCGTGCCGTGGCGCTGGTACTCGCTTTCGACGTGCATTGGCCGCTGGCCCGGACCGGGTGGGCGGCTGGGATGAGCGTGGCTACGGGCCTGCACGCCGGGCTTCTCGTCGGCGCTGAGCACGTAGTCGTTCTCACTCAACGGCTCGCCGTCCCAGACCCGTGCGTACAGGTCGAGCACTCGGGCCGCTTTGACGGCAAAGTGTGGATCACGCGGGAAAATCCAGGACCGATACTGCCACGGCTTGAGCGCGTCAGCGGCCAGCCAGCGGCGCACCGTGGAGGCTGACACCGACTTAACCACGCCGCGCTGGATGGCCTCCATAGCCAGATCGGGACAGCTCCACTTGGCTAGTGGCACATCACTTTTGGCGGGCAGCTCGCAGGCCAGGGCCTTCACTTCGGCTACTACCGCGGCCGAGAAGCGGCGTGGTCGTCCCGGGCGTGGGTGATCGCACAGACCGTCCATGCCGTGTTGGCAAAACCGGTGGCGCCACTTACGAACTGTGTCATCACAGACACCCAGGGCCCGCCCGATCCCAGCATTGGACGCGCCGTCGGCGGCGGCCAGCACGATCCGGGCGCGCAACACGTCGCGATGCTGCCCGCTGGTTTGACGCGCCCGGGCCAGCAGCACCTGCCGCTGCCCATCGGATAGAACAATTTGATCGCTGCTCGACACAGACATACAGCGTTTGTCACCCGCTGCCGGTCGGTGCCGTCGACGACACGCCGGGCATCGGTTCGGCGATCATGGACACCGTGCCCACACCACCGGAGTCGACCAAGACCTCATTGCGGCAACGGCTCCGGGCCAGGGCCAACGAACGCTGGCCACAGCTGGCCGACCTGACCATCCGCCACCACGGCGGGTTCGCCTACGTCGACGGACATCTGCCGGACGGCACCACATTGCCACTGTTCCGTCTGCGCTACGGCGGCTCAGCCAACAGCTGGGGCTTCGCGATCCACCTCGCCAGCCGCGACAGCTAC
>NZ_JBKQQD010000248.1:0-7635 GCF_052144515.1 Mycobacterium sp.
ATTAAATCTGCCGAGCACATGATCTGGCCCTACGACGACGAGGGCCGCCTGGTCGGCGAGGACGTCTGGGAGTACGACGAAACCGTCCGCGAGATCATCCCGCTCGACCCCGCCGATGTCCTGAGCGTGGAGCAGGCCGGCAAGCTGCTCGACCCGCTGATCAAGCCACTCCCGACCCATAACCCGTTCACCGCATAACGAGAACAGCTGCAAATGGTTCTCAGAGTCACAGTGTCGCCCAGTCTCATTGGCGGGGACGTCGACGAGGGGTACGGCAAAGTCGCTGACGCCTTTCGCCGAAACATGGTCAGCGGTCACGAGGTCGGGGCGGCTGTCGCCGTTTACCGTGATGGCGTCAAGGTGGTCGATTTGTGGGGTGGCTTCCGCAATGGGATCACCAAAGCTCCGTGGCAGGAAGAAACCCTCGTCAACATGTTCTCGACCACGAAAGGTGTTTCCGCGCTTGCGATCGCAGTCGCCGCCGCTCGGGGACTCATTTCGTATGACGCCAAGGTGGCCGATTACTGGCCGGAGTTTGCGCACGCGTCCAAAGGATCGATCACCGTCCGGCAGCTGCTTTCCCACCAAGCCGGGCTGCCCGCCATCGACGCGGCTCTGACGATGCGCGACCTGGCGGACCCGGCGAAGATGTCGGCGGTGCTCGCGGCGCAGGCCCCCGCTTGGACCCCTGGGACCAGACACGGCTACCACGCCGTCACGCTCGGCTGGTATGAATCCGAACTCATCCGCCGTGCGGACCCGTTGGGGCGCTCACTGGGCCAGTTCTTCGCGGACGAGGTTGCCAAACCACTTGGGCTGGAGTTCTACATCGGATTGCCGGCCTCGGTGGACCGCGACCGCGTGGCCCACTTGCACGGATTTTCGAAACGCGAGCTGCTGCTGCACCTCAGGACGATGCCGCCGCGTTTTGTGGCCGCTGTATTGAATCCGCGAGGTCTGACAGCTCGAACACTCGGCAATCCCAAGGGCATTGGTGATATCCACGCCTACAACCGGGAAGAGGTTCGTGCGGTCGAGATACCAGCCGCCAACGGCATCGGTACCGCACGGTCGGTGGCCAAAGCCTACGGTTGCGTCGCGACAGGTGGTTCTGTTCTCGGCTTGACCACGAGCACTCTCGATGCGCTCGCCAAGCCCGCGATTCCACCGACTAAGGGGTTGCGCGACAAAGTGCTCCGAGTCGACACGACATTCTCGCTCGGCTACATCAAACCCTTCCCCAAGTTCCGGTTCGGTTCGTCTGACAATGCGTTCGGAACCCCAGGAGCTGGTGGCTCGTTCGGGTTCGCCGATCCCGATACCCGGATCGGGTTCGCGTACGCGATGAACAGAGCCGGCTTCCACTTGTACAACGATCCACGCGAACTCGCGCTCCGCCAGGCCCTGTTCCGAGACATCGTCGGGGCGAGGTCGCAAACCTGAATGCACTCCAAAAGTGCGCAATGCCAACATGGGTCGGTCCGTCCGATCCGGAAGAGAGGACAGGCCGATGGGACTCACCGTGGCTGTTACGGGACCAACTGGCGAAATCGGAATCTCGGCAGTGACTGCCCTGGAACGAGACCCCGCCGTGGACCGGATCGTCGGGATGGCCCGCCGGCCATTCGATCCGGCCTTGCATGGATGGACAAAGACGACTTATCACCAGGGCGACATCATGGACCGTGACGCGGTGGACGCGTTGGTCGCCGACGCCGATGTCGTCATCCATCTCGCATTCATTGTGCTGGGTTCGCGCGCGGAAAGTGAGCGGGTCAACCTCGCGGGGACACGCATTGTCTTCGAGGCCGCCGTCGCTGCCGAGCGGGTGACGCGGCTGGTCTACACGTCGTCGGCCGCGGCTTACGGCTACCACTCCGCCAACCCGGATCCGCTCACCGAAGATGTTCCGCCCCGCGGATCGCCCGAGCACGACTATTCCGCGCAGAAGGCGGCCTGCGAAGCCGCGCTCGCCGAGATCACCGATGGCTCTTGGCTGGAAGTGTTCGTGCTTCGTCCGTGCATCGTCGCCGGACCGAAGGCGACCGCGCTGGCCGACGCGATGCCGTGGAATCGGTTTCCGTCCGCATTTCGGTCGATCACGCGCGCGATACCGCTTCTGAAGCTGCCCTTCCCCGACCCCCGTGTCCCGCTTCAGCTCATCCATCATGACGACGTCGCTGCTGCCGTCGCATTGGCGGCGAAGGCTTCAGCACCGCCGGGGGCCTACGACATCGCCGGGGACGGCGAGACATCGCTGTCGAAGATTGCGGCGGCCCTGGGCGGACGCTCCGTCCGGGTGCCCGCCGCTACTGCCACCGTCGGGTCGGCGGCGGTAGCCCGACTTCCGTTCCTTCCCGCCGAAGCCGGCATCTTCCACGTGGCACGAACGTCAGTCCTGATGGACACCGGCAAAGCCAAGTCCCAACTCGGCTGGGCCCCTGAATACACCGCTGCGCAAACCCTGGAGGCACTGGCCGCGGCGGCCCCCGAGACGTGACGGCGGGCGACAACCCGTTTCTCCCCAGTTCCTTACCCCCACGGGTGCCTAAATGTTGCCTGGAGTCCATCGATTCGTTTCAGGCGTCTCGTCGACGAGTTCGGCCAGGGTGAGCGCGACGCGCAGTTCGAGCGTGCGCTTGTCCACCGATCGACCTAGGAGCTCCTCGGCTTGCCGGAGTCGGTAGGAGACGGTGTTCTCGTGGATGCTGAGTCGCTTGGCGGTCCTGGCGCGGCTTCCGTTCTCGTCGAGGTAGGTGCGCACGGTCGCGGCGAGCCGCCGAGTGTTGTCATCGCCGGTCGCCAGTGCGCCCAGCTCGCACGAGACGAACGCGCGGGCCTGGTCGATGTTCGCAGTGGCGAGTGCGCGCAGCGAGATGTCGCTGTAGCGGGTGATGCTGCCTTCGCCGCGGCCGGCCATCCGCGCGATCCGTTGCGCTTGGAGTGCCTCGAGATGGCTTGCGCGAAATCCTACGATGCCGCGGGCGGGCTCGCCGATCGCGACACGAACCCCGGGTGCCGTCGCCGTCCGGAACCGCAGCTCGTCGAGCACTCTCGACGGGACGTGGCCTTTGGTGCTTATCCAGGCTGCCACCGACAACGTGCCGAGGGGCTGGACAAGCGGATGCTGGCTGCCGATCGCCGCGGCGATGTCGCGGAGCGCCGCTTCGAGCAGGGCCAGCGTGTTGCGCCCCTCTTCGTGGGTTTCCAGCCAGCCGATGGCGGCGACGTGCACGCGCTGCAGTTCGTGGCGCAGCCGCCGGCTTGCCACCTCGATATCGATCGGTTGCCCGGACAGGATGGCGCCGATTGTCTCGGCCTGGCTGGCAGCGGCGCTGCGCACCCAGCGGTCACGCTCTGTGGTGTACGCGTCCTCGAGGAGGCAGAGCGCGGCATCCACATAGGCGAACATCCATGCCGAAGACAACTCGATCGCCCGGTTAAGCTCGTCCGCGTCGGTCACATGCTTGGCCAGGATCGCGTTGAGATGCGGCGATGTGGCGGCGTGGCCGAGCCGGTAGCTGCGCAGCAACACGGTCAGCGGTACGCCGTGGTGGGCACCGTCGAGCGCGTAGTCGAGGGTCGCGGAGCCGAGGCTGGCGGCGTTCGGGGGATCGGCGCCGGACCGCAACACTTCAGCGAAGTCGCGGATACTCGCTTCGGTGCTGGCCCGGTTCGCTTCCAGCGCCTCGGCGTTGCCGAGTAGATCGGGCAGCCGCTGGCTGATGTAGCCCACGACCGCGTCGGAGATCTCGCCGGCGCGCTTGGCGAGTTCGACGGCCGCCGGTTGCAGGACCGTCGACCACAGCCGTCGCTCGGTCTGACCCTGAGCGCCCACCCAGGCAGGTTCCACGCTTTGCACGCTAGCGCTGCCCGTGTCGCGGCGGTGCGGATATCCGACAACAGCGCAGCGCAACGTTAGCGCGCAAAGACAAGCGCCCACCTGGCCCGCTGACCAACAATCGAAACATACGACAACTCCGCCACACTGACCGCGACGTCGACATGATCCATCGCAGGCTCAGCGTGCTCGCTGCAACGACCCTCGTGGGCGTGCGGTTGATGGCAATAGCCATCCCCACGACCGAGCCGCCCAAATTCCCGGCCGGCTCCCCTAGCCCGCGCGCTGTACGTCAAACTTTCACCGCTGCCAGAACCGGCATCAGCCTGTGATTCCGGGTGCGCGATCGTGAGATTTGCCCACAGGCCTCCACGAGGCCTTCACGCTCAGGGCAGTAGATAACTGCCCTCCAGAACGCTGTCGCAAGTCTCCGTAAGTCGACCGTTGTCGCCACAGGTCAAAGGTCAACTGGGCCGCGTTCTCTTAATCAGCGTGTCCAGAGTCCGAAAACCTGACGGCGCGCCAGGGCGTTGCCTCTACGGGCACTCAGCTTGATACCAGTAAAGAAACTTCGCACTACATGCTGTCGGTGAACTCTGCTGAGCTGGTACGGCTCACACGACGAGTCTCCGGGTTTCGTGGCGGCGGACGGGAGCGTCAGCGGACGGTAGCCGCCACGGTAGAGACTACGAAGTCGACGCTGGCCACCAGCCCGAGAACAACCGTTGCGGGTCTTAAAGTTCGAGACCGTAACCCTGATCGCGGCTGCGGATGCGGCTGCGTTGGCGCTGAGCGGCATGCTGGCTGGTGGCGGTGAGGCGTTGGTAGGCGGCGTCGCGGTCGCGGGTTTGGGCGGTGTGCCGACGCCAGGCCTGGGCGCGGTCGGCGCGGCGTTGGTCGTTGCGGTCGAGCAGTGCGGCGACGATGGTGGGCAGCAGTTCACGGTCGGTGTGTGCGGCGACGGTGTGCATGGTGGTCGCGCGGTCGTCGTTGGCGGTCAGGATTGTGTGCAGGGCGTGGGCGGCGGTGTGTTTGGTGCCGCGGTGTATCTGGTGGATGGCTGTGTCGGCGCCGTGGTGGTGTTGGTGGGCTTCGTTGGTGGCAGCCGGATAGATGGCGAGGTGGTTTTCGTCGCGCCCGCGGGTCATGCCGACGTAGGCCATGGCGCGGCTGGCGCGATCGGACAGGACCGTCCAGCAGATGCCGTATTGGTGGGAGTTGCCGATGGTCATGCCTTGGGCGGAGTGCACTGTGCCGACGTAGCTCAGGGTGATGTGCTCGCGTAGGTAGTCGCCGGCGAAGATGACGCGGGCCTTATCGGTGAGCCGCTCGGCGGCAATCCGGCCGTGGGTGGCGTCGACGTTGACCACGCGCCAGCGGTTGCCGTTGCGGACCTGGTCGATCCGCTCGCCTCGGCGGTGCTGTGTGCCGGGTTCCACGGCCAGGGTGGCGTCGTTGTGGCGGCTCAGGATGAGATCCCCGGCGCGGACCTGTTGATCACGGGCCACCGCCACACTCGCAGCATCCGCGGCGGTGAAGTGGTCGTGGAGGCGCTGGTTGATGGCGTCGGCGATGTCCCAGGTGTCGCAGAGGATCGCGACGTCTTTGCCCTCGGCGCGGGCTTTGATGTAGGCGGTGGTGGCGTCGGCGGCCATGGCGATCGGGTCCCCGGTGTGCAAGCGGTCCTGGTTGCGGTACCAGCCGACAGCTTTGCGCAGCCGGTTGCCGCGTCCGGAGCGCAAGGCGAGGGAGGCGTCGCGTTCGGCGGGGTCGCGCATCCGCCACACCTCAGTCAGGCGCTGCGACCACGGCAGGTCTTCACAGAGGTGCTCAAACATGCCGCCGCGGGCTTTGACCGGAGACAACTGATAGGCGTCGCCGACCAGGACCATCTTGGCGCGCGCGGCCGTGCTGACCTCGAGGAGGCGTCGCAGCTCGGGGGTCCCCACCATGGAGGCTTCGTCGACGACGACCACGGTGCGCCGGTCGACGTGGAGCTGATTGTCTTCGATGAGTGTGAGTGCTTTGGCCACCGTCAACCCGCGGTCGCCAGCCTGACCGCGCATCGCCTCATCGACGGCCTTGCCTGTCGGCGCGAGCACCAGCACCTCTTTGGCGGTGCGGTGCGCGGCGGCGCGCAGCGCGCGCAGCGAGTGCGTTTTGCCCGCACCTGCCGGGGCTTGCAGCGGCTGCACCAGATACGGCGAGGCCGCGATGGTGGCGATGGCGCGCGCCTGATCCGCGGACAGGCCACCGAGGTCCGCGGTGCGCGCATCGAGTCGCGCGCGGGTGTCGGCCGCGTCGACGATGTCGAAGATGCGCGTCTCTTCGGCGATCACCGCGTCCACGGTGAACATGTCGTGTCCTTCGCGGTGATGGGCTTCGCGGGGCGGGCTCACCCGCACCCCGACCATGTCCACGATCTGCTCGATCAGTGCGCGCGGATCCCCGGGTACGTCGACGGGCAGCAGCGCGCCCACCAGCTCCACGAGGTCGGCGCGCGTGAACCCGGGCTTGTCGATGCGCGCGACCATGCGCGCCAGGCGCGCGCGGTCCAACAGCATGCGCGGTGCGGCGCGGTCCTGGGCTATGCGCGGCGCGGCGCGGCGCGCGGCGCGCGCCTCAAGATGCGCTGCGCGGTCCAGTTCTAGACCGCGCGCATCGGCGCGCCACTCGTCTGTGAGTTCGGCCCATGCTTTGGATTCCGGCTTGGCCGGGCGTGTGGCTTTCTGCGCGGCGGCGAGCTGCTGGGCGGTGGGCTCACCGTCGACGACGAGCAGGTTGTTGTGCGCCCATTCCCGCAACCTGGTGGAGCGTTGCGACCAGGCCTTGATGCACTTCTTGGTGACGCCGGCGATCTCGGCCATCCCGGAGTGCTCCCCGACTGCTCTCCACTCCGCTCCGATCGCGGCGTGCAGCTCGTGACGCACCACGGCCTGATAGATCACCCCGGCGGCCTTGGCTTCGTGGTGCAGCGACTTGGAGTCGATCGACACCAGCGTGCCGTCGGCGCGGGATTGCCGGTTGGGCACGATGACGTGGGTGTGCAGGTGGGGATCTCCGCACCGCGACGTTTCGTGTTGGTAGGCGATCCCCACCAACCCCGGCAGCCGCTGCAGGTCCTTTTTCCCGGTCAGCGGGTTGTGCACCCGGGTGTATCCGGCGTGTTCGTGTAGGTAGGTCATCGCCGCGTCGATGCCCTTCTGATGGGCCATGACCATGGTCTTTTCGCCGATATCGTCGGTCAGGGCGCGTAGCAGCGACACACTCTTAGGGGCGGCGAACGTCAGGTCAAAACCGTGCACCGAGCCCGCGGTGAAGACCCGCCCGCTCGCTCCGTTGGGGGCGATCCCGTCATCGAGCCACCGGGCCGCCACCGTGGTGTCGGCAAACCCACCATGCAGCGCGGCAGCATCCAGCCCGGTCAGCTCCCCCACCGCCGCGGCGTCCCCGGCCACCACCCAGGTGGGTACCCGGGTATCGCTTTCGGAGTAGTACTCGCCCAGCCCTCCGCCGGCGGCTTGGCGATCCATCGCCGCGGCCTGGGCCTGATTGGCGGTGTCGTTATAGTAGTTGATGCTCCAACGCGATAGCCGTGAGATCGTCAACACAGTGAACCACCTCCCGATCTGGAACGGCGAAACTAGCTGCAGCGGCTGAGCTTCGGCGCACACCGCGCCCAATAGCAGTATTGCACCCTGTGCCAATGTGCCGAACGTTTTTGTGGGGCGAATTTTGGTAAGAGCAAGGAGGGCAATGGGTTTGGTGTGGTGATGAGAGTATACGGGTGGGGG
>NZ_JBKQQD010000249.1:0-2703 GCF_052144515.1 Mycobacterium sp.
TGTGGCGTCGGTCGTGGCGGCCGGCTACGCAGTCCGGGGTCTGCGCCGAAGCATGCGCAGGATGCGTCGTCGCGCCGATCGTCGTCAGCAGTCGTAAGCGGCGTCGGCTCGGTCGCACGCGTGGCAGCACAGGTTGATATCGAGCGTTCCCGGAGCCGTGCCGTCTTGGCGGTGCGCAGCGTAGCCGTGCGGATTGTAGACGGACCCGTCCTTATCGACGCCGAGGTCAAGGTAGCCGTCGCCGTTGTAGCGGAGGTACTTCCAGCGGGCCATTAGTCCGCGGCCTGTCCGCTTGAACAGGACGCCCTTCATCGCCGGGGCTCTTCTGCGATCTCTTGTAGGTGGTTGAGGTTCCACCAGCCGGCAAGCAGCCTCATCGCGTCGAAGGGGACAAGTTCGCGGATCTTTGCGCCAATATTTTCGGAGTTGGTGAACGAGCCGACCTCCGCACGTGCGGGACGATGGAGCAGGACCGTGAGCGTGGATGCGGCGCTCGGACAGACTTTTGCACCCCTACCCCCTCGCCGACCGCCTCCGCTGCTGAGGGGGCATTCAGCTGGGGTGTTCGAGTTTTGTTCGGGCCTGGTCGATTTGGTCGTAGGCGTACGCCACCATCTCGGCGGTGGTCATCGTTTCACCCTTGCGGGCGAGCGATTCGTAGGCCGGGTCGCCGAGCACATCGCGCAGGTGGGCGATGGCGGTATTGATCTCGGGGAAGGCCGCTGCGGTGTGGGGGCTGATGGGGTGGCCGGCCATGGTGGCCGCCGGTTCGTGGCGTCCGAGCCGGTCGAACAGGGCGGCGAGGATCCCGAGGGTGGTGCGCACCCCGGTGGTGTTGCCCGCATCGTGGAAGTTGCCGATCGCCAGCGTGACGTAATCCAGCGCGGCCAGCGGGTCGCCATGCTCGGTCTCGAGGCCGGACAGGACGCCCGCCAGGAGTGTCTCGGCGTAGCGGTTGCCGCTGTCTCGGGCGATCACCAGGCCCCGACGCGCGGCGTCCAGCGCTCCGGCGGGATCGGCGTCGCGGAAGGCGTAGCCGTGAACGTAAAGCGCGAACGAGAGCACATACGGGTTGTGGGTGGCTTCGGCGGTGTCGATCAGGCCGTTCGCGGCGGCCCTCGCCTCCTCACCGCAACCGGCGAGCGTCAGTGCGAAGACCAGGTATGTCCTGGTGATTCCGTGGGTGTCGTGATCTCACGGCGTCAGCTCCAAGGGTCACTCGGCCAACAGGATCTGAACCGCTTCAACCAGACGGTCACGCACGTCGCTGGCGGTCATCGAACTGGCCGCTGTAGCTGACCCGGCGCCGCCCCGCTGGCGGCGAGTTGTTCCTCGGCGAACTGGCGGATCGTTTCGAACTTGTCCACCGTGCCGCCGTAACGTTTCACCACAGCAGCGGGTTGCTCGTGGAACCGAAATCTTATCGGCGTGTCGTTCGAATGTCCGAATCTCGGGCATGTCGCCTGTCGCGCAAACCGACACTGCGCCAAACAGTTTCATTGTCGCCGTGCAGACCGGCGTGTGTGGGGTGACCACCGGTCACGGGCTTTCGGTGCCGCCAACCGGCGCGACGCTAGCCAGTCTCGGCCCGCCTGTGATGATGGCGGGGCCGCGAGATCCGAGCGCATCCAGCTTGGCGCGGTCAGAATGGCCGGTGCGGGCAGGCGCTCCCGCCAGGGCAGAACGGCGACCCGCGAAGGCACCCAGAGCCAGAGACTTCGAAGGATGCGGCCTCCGCCTCGGCCTCGTGAGGCTGAGCGTTGGCCGCGTTACGTACGGCGTCTCTGAGGTTCGCGCCGTGCGTGTCCCGCCGCATGGCGGTTGTTCGGTAAGACCTATGCCCTGTGCTAGGGCGTGTTGGTGGTGAGTTGGCGAGCATGCGTTGCAGCTTGTCGACCAAGTCAACGTCGCTGATTCCAGGCCAAAGCGCCTCGGCCAAGTCGAGTACGAGCGGGCAGTCGCTGCATCCTGGAGCGCCGTCGGGTGCATCGGACAGGTCGAAGATCTGCCTCGTCCTGGCCATCGCGTGTTCCAATAGCCCCTCACCAAGCGGGATCTCGACGACACGGGCTCGGAAGCCCATGACGAAGCCATCTTCGCGACAGTTACCGCAGTGGTTTACGGCGTGGCCCTTCGTAGCCGGTTCCATGTAGACGAGCGCGAGATGGGATATCGGCCACGGGCCGCAATCAGCTGCGATGCGGGCATATGCGTTGAGTTGCACGTTGTAGCGCGGCATCAGCTTCCTGTTCTCAGCGTCACTGAAGCGTGCCGTTTTGTAGTCGGCGATTACGTAGGAACCGTCAGCGTATTTAAAAATCGCGTCGGCCATCCCGGTTAGGTGAATGCCGTACTCCGGATCGACGGTATGAAACTCGGACCAGTGTCGGGGTTCTTGATAGGCGACGATTGGCCCTAGCGGTGAAAGCCAGGCAGGCGGCACTCCGTGGGCATCAAACCACGAGTGAACGACGTCTTTCGTGTACGAATCGATTGAACTGAAGATGCTCGGAAATATCTGGAATGGCAAGTGGTGATTGAGATGCAAGGCGTCGAATTCGCCCATCAGCGCAATCACCGGACTCCCGCAGCAGAAGCTGGCGGTGAACGCGGTAGGCATGCCGGCGAGCCCGGCCCGCACCTCGAACCCGTTGGCGCGCAGTTCCTGCTGGAGCAGCGCCGAGCTCTTGTCCTCGTGATACC
>NZ_JBKQQD010000250.1:0-31367 GCF_052144515.1 Mycobacterium sp.
TGGTACAAGGCGTTCAACTACAACCTCGGGGCCAAGCAGCCCATCACCTTCGACGCGTTGTTCGCGCCCGGAACCACGCCGCTGGACAGCATCTTCCCGTTGGTGCAACGCGAGCTGGAACACCAAAACGCCTTGGGCGCAGCGATATTGCCCTCGACCGGCCTCGACCCGTCGCACTACCAGAACTTCGCCATCACCGACGATCGGCTGATCTTCTACTTCGCCCCGGGTGAAATGCTGCCCGCGTTTGCCGGTGCCGCCCAAGCCGGCGTCCCGCGCAACGCCATCCCGCCGCTGGCCATCTAGACCGTCACGAAACCGGGCCGGCCAACATCTCCATGGCCGCGGCGCCGATGCCCAGCGCCAGCTGCGCCGCACAACCGATAAGCGGAACGAAGAAGGCGAGCCGGCGGCGGGCGAGCCGCGAGACCGCGACGGCGAGGTCGGCAACGAAGATGGCGGCGCCGGCCCCGAGCCCCAACCACATGGCCCGATCGATCCAGGCCGGATCGCCGCACCGCTGGGAGCCGCCACACGGATCGGTGACCATGACGAACAGGCCCAGCAACGCCGCCGTCACCGCCCACAGGAATGCGTGAACCATCAGCAGGACAATCGTGCTGGCGATGTCCGCCGTCCGGCTGCCGCGGCTGCTGGGGCCGTAACGGTTGTACTGGGCCAGCGCGTCCTGCATCGCCGGGTCGTCGATCGGCATCACACAATTATGGGGCGGCTAGGCCGACAATCAGGCCGGGGCGAAGCCGTAGACCTGGCCGTCGCTGGTGGCGGTCACCACCCGGCGGTCGTTGGCCACCGACACCCCGACCGGATATCCGGTGGCCGCCGGCAGCGGATAGCTGTTGATCGTGTGCCCGTTGGCCGGATCGAAGACCAGCAATGACATGCCGGGTGCGCCATCCCTGGGCGGACCGCTGACCACGGTGTAGCCGACGCCGGTGCCGGCCAGGCTCGACGTCGACAGGGGCGTGACTTCGTCGCGCCGCCAGATCTGCTCGGCGTGGTCACCGGCGTCGCGGAACACCGCCAGCCGGGTGTCGGGGCCGCCGCCCGACACGATCAGGCCCTGCGGGGTGACAGCGGGCGGCGTTTGCGCCAAAAATGCCAGCGGCACCGACCATTTCGGTTTTCCGTCGGCGGCGTGCAGCGCCCACAGCCGTTGGTCACGGCCGTTGACGTAGACGGTCGACCCGTCGGCGGACAACACCGGACTGGCCAGCACTCCGGCGCTGACGGCGTCGCTGGTCCACTCGCGGACCAGCTCCGCCTGAGCCGAGCGGTACTTCAGCCCGACCAGCCCCGCGGCCGGAGCCCCCGGCTGCCAGACGCCGAGCACCACCGTGCCGCTGACCGCCGAGTAGGCGGGTGCGGCCGCGACCGGGCAGCCCTGCCGGGCCGGCGCGCAATCGGCCAGGCCGCGCGTCGCATCGGCGGGGTCGACGCCGTCCACCAAATCGACCGCGGTGCCGACCACCTCGCCGCGATGGGCGTCGAAAACCAGCACCTGTCCCAGGTGGGTGGCGACCAGAAGGTGGCCGCCGCCCAGAAACCGTGGGGTGGACGGCATCCCGATGACCGGCTTGCGCCAGCGCGTCCACTGGGTCGGGGGAAACGACAGCAGTGCCCCCGGCTGGCCGACGTAGAGATTGTCGAAGCCGTCGAATAGCGGTCCGCCGAAGCCGCCGCCCTGGACCAGCCGCACACACCAGCGTTGCCGCCCGTTGGCGTTGTTCTCCCACTCCATCAACGAACATCCGGCGGGGGTCTGCGCGTTGAGCGCGAGCCAGCCGCGTGAACCCAGCGCGGGTCCGGCCGCCAGGCTTCCTTTGACCGAACGCGTCCACTGCAGCGTCAGCTTGGTGGCGCCGCTCGTCGCGGAGTAGCTGCTGTTGGACGCGTCGCTGTATTGCGCGGGCCAGCCCTGCGCGGCCGACGCGTCAACCCACGAGTCGGTGTTGCCGCAGCCGTTCAGGCCGACCGTCAGCACAACTGCGAAAGCAACCGCCAGGAGACGTCGGGCAAGCACCTGATCCTTGTGCAGGGTTCTTCGATCCTTCGGTTCGGCGTGGGCAGCGAACGAGTCCAGGTGAGGGTAACCCGTGGCGACGCGCGTGAACCTGATTGCCTGCGCGCTCGGATTTTTTGGGTCGCCGCGTTAGGCTTTGCGGCCATGACGAGCATGTGGGGGGCGCCGCTTCACCGCCGCTGGCGTGGTTCCATGCTGCGCGACCCACGCCAGGCCAAGTTCCTGACGCTGGCCTCGCTGAAGTGGGTGCTGGCCAACCGCGCCTACACCCCCTGGTATCTGGTGCGCTACTGGCGGCTGCTGAAGTTCAAGCTGGCCAACCCGCACATCATCACCCGCGGCATGGTGTTTCTCGGCAAGGGCGTCGAAATCCACGCGACACCCGAACTGTCGCAGCTGGAGATCGGCCGCTGGGTGCACATCGGGGACAAGAACACGATCCGCGCGCACGAGGGCTCGCTGCGCTTCGGCGACAAGGTAGTGCTGGGCCGGGACAACGTCATCAACTGCTATCTCGACATCGAGCTCGGGGATTCGGCGCTGATTGCCGACTGGTGCTACATCTGCGATTTCGACCACCGCATGGACGACATCAACCTGCCGATCAAGGACCAGGGCATCGTCAAGTCCCCGGTGCGGATCGGACCCGACACCTGGGTCGGGGTGAAGGTGACGGTGCTGCGCGGCACGACGATCGGGCGGGGCTGCGTGCTGGGCTCGCACGCGGTGGTCCGCGGCGACATCCCGGACTATTCGATCGCGGTCGGGGCGCCGGCCAAGGTGGTCAAGAACCGCAAGCTGTCCTGGGAGACGTCGGCTGCGCAGCGCGCCGAACTGGCCGCCGCTCTGGCCGACATCGAACGCAAGAAGGCCGCCCGCTAGTTACCCCGCTAGTTAGGAAGGTTGGTCGTCGACCTTGAAGTCGAAGTTGACGTCGCCGGCGTCGACGTTGGTGACGGTCACCGAGATGCCGTACTTCTGGCCCTGGTCGTTGAGTTGGCACCGCAGCGTCGCGCCGACGGTGCCTTTCAAGTTGTCGGGGCAGGTCACCGAATCGGGTTTCCGGCCCACCTGTTGAGTCAGTTTGTCGCTGATGACGTTGGCGACCTGGTTCTTGTCGACCGTCTCCACCATGTCGAACTTGACGTCGCTGCCGTTGACACTGGTACCGTCACGTTGACGTTGAAGGTCTGGTTCTTGACCTTCATCTCGCAGTTCAGTTGTGCGCCGACCGTGGCGGGCAGGTCGCTCGGACAGTTCACCGAATCGGGTTTGTTGCCGGCGGCGTCCGTCATCTTCGAGGTGATCTGGCTGGCGACGTCGCTCTTGCTCACCGAGTGCGACGACGATCCGATCGAACACGAGCAGGCTCCGGCGCTGGCCATCAGGCCAGCAGCGGCACCCGAAACCAGCAACGTCCGAACGATCGAGCGAGCCACATCGCCTCCCTGGCGTGTCGACAACTGTGAATCGGCTGATAATTGCATGCCAACAGCTTCGGGTATGCGATTTCCGCAAATCGTGTTCAGAGGCTGTGGTAGCGCCGCAACGCCTCGGCGCGCTCGGCGCCGTGGTCGACGATCGGTTCCGGGTATCCGGGCGGCCGCCCGCCTTTGCGCAGATGGGCGTCGTCGGCCGCCCGCAGCTCGGGGACCCAGCGCCGGATGTAATCGCCCGAGGGATCGAACTTCTCGCCCTGCGTTCCGGGGTTGAACACCCGGAAGTACGGCGCGGCGTCGGTGCCGCAGCCCGCGGACCACTGCCAGCCGTGCTGATTGTTGGCCATGTCGCCGTCGGTGAGTTGATCGAGGAACCATTCGGCACCCCACTGCCACGGCAGGTGAAGGTCCTTGACCAAAAACGACGCAACGACCATCCGCACCCGGTTGTGCATGAAGCCCGTCTCACGGAGTTGACGCATCCCGGCATCGACGATCGGGAACCCGGTTTCGCCGGCTTTCCAGGATTCGAATCGGCGTTTGGCGGCCGCTCCGGTGTCGGTCTTGATGGCGTCGAAGTCGCCGTTCCAGTTGCGCCAGGCACTGGCCGGCCAGTGGTGCAGCACATCGGCGTAGAAATCGCGGAACGCCAACTCCCGCAAGTACATTTGGGCCCCGCCGTTGCGCAGATCGAGTGCGGCGACCATCGTCCGGGGATGGATGGTGCCGAACTTCAGGTGCGCCGACATCTTGCTGGTGCCCTCGAGATCCGGACGGTTGCGGTCCGTGCCGTAGCGGTCAAGTCGGTTGTCGACGAACGCTTTCCACTGCTTAAGCGCCGCCGTTTCGCCGACATCAAGGCCAAGCGTGATACCCGGGTCCGGGATCTTGCACGTTTTCACGCTCAGCTGCGCCGGATCAATCCAGCGAGCGGAATCGGCACCCGATCGGGCCGGCTTTCGCCAGCCCACTTCGCGCCACGCGCGAAGAAATGGTGTGAAGACCCGATAGGGTTCGCCGTTCGGCTTGGTGACACGGCCGGGTGACACCAGATACGGCGATCCCGTCGCCACCAGCGGCACCGAACCCAGCGCCGCTCGCACCCGCTCGTCACGGCGCCGCCCGAACGGCGCGAAATCCTCCGAGATGTGCACCGAGGAGGCGTCGATCTTCTTGGCGATCAACGGAATCCGCTGCTCGGGTCGTCCGCTGATCACCAACAGCCGCCCGTCCAGGTCCTGGTGTAGTTGCCGCAGCGCGTCGCCCAAGAATTGCAGCCGCCGCCGGCCCGACGAATTCTCCAGGCGCGGATCGAGCACGAAGCAGGCGAGAACGTGCTGGCCATCGGCGGCCGCCGCCAACGCGGGATGATCGCCCAACCGCAGGTCGCGCCGAAACCACAGCAGCGTGGCCATGAATCAGCGGTTGAGACGCCAGACGTGGGTGGCCAGCACGGTCGCGAACCCGCACCACAACGGGTACGGCGACAATGCAAAGCCGGCCCGTGGGTCGGCGTCGGCGGCCCGCCGGGCGAGGTCGGCGCTGCTAGCCGCGAGCACTGCGGCACCAAGCGCCGAGGCGCCCAATTTGTGGTAGCGGAAGAACAGCCAACTCCAGCCGGCGTTGAGGAACAGGTTGACGCCGAGCGCGGCGATGTAGCGGCGCGCCTTGTCCTCGCGTCCGGTGGCGCGGAATCGGTCGATGGCGACCGCGGAGGTGGCCGCGATATCGGTGTAGAGGCTGGTCCAGGCCACCGGAAACGCGACCTTCGGTGGCTGATAGCTCGGCTTGCGAAGGCGGTCGTACCACCCGGGCGTGCGACCTGGGCTCGCGATACTTCCGCTGCTGGCCGCCGCGGCGACGGCCAGGGCGGTTCCGGCCAGAGTTGACTTATTCATGTTGATTCCCTTCATTTTTGGCGCTAGTGAGGACGGCGGGCCACCAGATGCGGTCGCCGATCAAGGCGAACAATGCCGGGATCACCAGGGTCCGCACCACGAAGGTGTCCAGCAGGATGCCCAGGCCCACGATGATGCCCAGTTGGGTCATCACGATCAGCGGCAACACTCCGAGCACGCAAAAGACCGCGGCGAGAACGATTCCCGCGCTGGTGATGACACCGCCGGTGGCCGACACCGCGCGAATCATGCCCTGGGAGGCGCCGTGGTCGGCTGCCTCTTCGCGGGCACGGGTGACCAGGAAGATGGTGTAGTCGACGCCGAGCGCGGCCAGGAACAGGAAGGCGTATAGCGGAGTGGTGTTGTCCAGGGCCGGGAAACCGAAGACATGGATACTCGCCCAACCGCCCAGGCCGAGGGCGGCCAGGGCGCCCAGAATCGTTGCCGCCAGCAGTGTTGGCGGCGCTAGAGCGGAACGCAACAGCACATACAGGACGAGCAGGATGACCGTCAGGATCGCCGGGATAAGCAAAAGGCGATCGTGGAGCGTGGCGTCGCGCACGTCGAGCGCCTGTGCGTCAGGCCCGCCGACGAGGGCATCAGGCGTTACGACCTTAGTCGAATGCCGGAGCGTCGCAACGGTATTGAATGCCCGAACGGACGAGGGTGCGGCATCGATCACGACCGACCACTTGGTCAGCCCGATCGCCGATGTCCCGGACTGGGTCGCCGATATCACCCCGGGGGTGGTGCTGATGGCCTGCTGCACCTGTGCTGATTTCTCGGTCGGGGCGATCACCTCGGTGGGGTTGGCCAGCCCGGCGGGGAAATGTTGTGCCACGGTGTCGAATCCGGTTACCGAATCCGCCTTGACGCGGAACTGCTCCGTCTGGGTCAGGCCGATGCGGGTGCCCAGCAGCCCGGTGGCCAGCGCGGCCAACAGCACGATCGTGACCGAGGCGACAATAGCCGGACGACGGGCCACGCGTTCGGCGATCCCATGCCACATCCCGGCATCCGTAGTCGCTGTGAAGTCGGACTGCGGGATGTCGGGTTGCGGGATGAACGGCCAGAACAGCCGCCGCCCACACAGCGCCAGCAGCGGCGGCAGCAACACCAGTACCGACACCGCGGCGACGAGAAGGCCGCAGGCCGCCAGTGCGCCCAGGCCGCGGGTGCTCGGGGTCGAGGCAAAGATCAGGGTGAGCAGCGCCAGCACCACGGTGGCGTTGCTGGCTACGATCGCCGGCCCCGCCATCCGCACCGCTCGACGCAATGCGTCACGGTGCTCGCCGTGGCGCCGAAGTTCTTGGCGGTAGCGCGAAATCAGTAGCAGGGCATAGTTGGTGCCGGCCCCAAACACCAACACGCTGGTGATGCCGGCAGTCGACCCGTCGAAGCTCAGGCCGGTCATCGACGCCACCGCGGTACCCACCGAGGTCGCGACCCGATCGGCGAATCCGATCACGACGAGCGGCACCAGCCACAGCACGGGTGAGCGGTAGGTGGCGATCAGCAGCAGGGCCACCACCAACGCGGTCACCCCGAGCAGGGTGAAGTTGGCGTTGGTGAACGCGTTGGCGATATCGGCGCCGAATGCCGGCCCGCCGGTCACGTGCGCGGCCATGTCCGCCGGTAAGCCGTCGCCGGCGGCGGCGCGCAGCGCGGTGACGGCGTCGTTGAGGTCCAGTCCCGAGAGGTCGGCGCCGATCGGAACCACACCGATCGCCGCCTTGCCGTCGGCCGACACCAGCACCGGAGCCGGGGGCATACCGGGTTGGGCTGCGGCCGCCCCGGAGGCCTGCATCCGGTTGCGGGCGGCCTCGCAAGCCTGTTTCAGGGCGGTCGCGTCGGCCGGGTCCCGGGTGCCGGCGTTGTGGGTGACCGCCACGATCAGTGGCACCCGGTCACCGCCGGGGAACTGGTTGGACAGCACCTGCACCTTCGCCGAATCCGAATCGCTTGGCACCGACAAGGGCGCCTGGCCTGCTGCGGCATTCCCGCCGATCAACACCATGAAACCGCTAGCCAACAGAAAAACGCCCAAGGCGAGGAGCCACGAGCGTCGGCCCGTCACCGCGCCGGCGAGTCTCTCCCACACCACGGCCCAATAATTTCAGTTGCTGAAATATTAATCAAATGAAATGAAGGCCGAATGCAGATATGCTGCTCATCGGTATGAACCCCAACGAGCAGGCCTCCGAACGGACCGCATTGGAATCGCTAATCGTGGCCGATGTGCGGGAACTGTCGGCCGAATCCGACCAGATCGGCCGGCTGTTTGCGGTGTCACACGATGTGCGGCCCGCCGACTTCCGCGCGCTGCTGCACATCATGGTCGCCGAAACCACGGGTCAGCCCATGACGTCGGGCGACCTCAGCCAACGGATGGGCCTCTCCGGCGCCGCGATCACCTACCTGGTCGATCGGCTGATCGACTCGGGCCACATTCGTCGCGACTCCCACCCCGCCGACCGGCGCAAGGTGATCCTGCGCCATTCCGAACCCGGAATGGACACTGCGCGGTTGTTCTTCACCCCGCTGGGGGCACACACCCGCGCCGCGCTGGACGACTTGCCCGACGCCGACTTGACCGCGGCGCATCGGGTCTTTACCGCGCTCATCGTTGCGATGCGCCGCTTCCAGACGGAATTGGGCACGATGGAGCCCTGATTCGCGCTTGGTGCCATCGGGCCAGCGGCTTAGGTGCCCACCAGTTCCGCTTGCCGAGCACGTGCATGAATGCAGGGACTAGAACCATCCGTACCAGCGTCGCGTCTACCAAGACGGCGATCGTCAGCCCTACTGCGAACATGCGCATAAACGACACCCCGGCGGAAATGAGGGCGGCGAACGAGATCGACATCAGCAGTGCTGCGGCGGTCACTACCCGGCCGGTGTGGGCAATACCCAACGCGATGCTTTCGTCGTTGTGGGCGGTCGTTCGGGGCGAAGCAAGCCAATATTCGCGGATGCGGGAGAGCAAGAAGACTTCGTAGTCCATCGACAATCCGAATGCGATGCAGAACATCAGTGGCGGGATGGCTACGACCAGCGTGCCGGTTGGGGTGGTGCCCGCCGCCCCCAGGTGTCCGTCCTGGAAGATCCACACCAGAGCGCCGAACGTCGCAGTGAGCGATAGCATGTTGAGCAGCAACGCCTTGATTGGCAACACGACACTGCCGGTCAATAGAAAAAGCAGCACCAGCGTGACGATGGCGATAAAACCGGACACCAACGGCAAACGCGATAGGATCCCGTCCACACAGTCGCGATTCGTTTGCGCCATACCGGTCATCAGTACTGACTGATTTCCCGGCAGCGAGACCGCGTGCAAGCGGGCCAACTGGGTCTCTGATGCCTGGGTATACAGGGGTGCGGTGCTGTCAACCGTCAGGTAAGCGCTGCCATCTGTCATTCCGGCCGGAGCGGACGGCGGCCCCTCGGGCGCACCCGCAACGAAGGTGCCCGTGGGTGAGGAAACCGCTGACACATCGGTCAGCCGGGACAGCTGCGCAGCGTACTCCAGGTCCGTTTCTGTCAGACCGGCTGTATCGGGCAGAACGACCTTCACTCGGGTCCCAGAATTCTTGGTGAAATCGCTGCGGATTCGATCGTTCACAACTCGTGCCGACGATGACGCCGGAAGTACGCGATCATCGGGATTGCCCCATCTGACGCCTAGGAACGGTGTACCCAGCGCAAGCAGCAGGACGATGATCGCCAAGCTTAGCGGGATCGCTTGACGTATAACTAGTTTCGCCGTGCGGTACCAGAAAGTGTGCTCAATGGGCCGCTGCGGTGGTTCCGGGCGCCGGAATAGCCAACGACCTAGTTGCCAAACGTTGAATGCGTCGAGCCGGTTGACAAGCAACGCAATCGCGGCCGGCGCAACCGCCACCGCCGCCAAGGCGGCGAATGCGACCACCGCGATGCCGGCGTAGGCGAAGGACTTCAGGAAGTACATCGGGAAAAGGGCCGTCCCCATCAGTGCCAGGGCCACCGTCATCGCCGAAAACAGCACGGTACGGCCTGCGGTGGTCATGGTGCGCACCAGAGCTTCGTCGCGGGGCATGCCGCCGGCCAGTTCCTCGCGGTACCGGCTGATGATCAGCAATGTGTGGTCGATGGCCAGGGCGAACCCCAATGCGACCGTCACGTTCAGAGCAAAGATCGACACGTCGGTGACCAACGCCATCGCCCGCAATACCGCGAGTGAACCCAGGATAGCGAACCCGCCCACGGCCACCGGTAGAGCGGCGGCCAGCAGACCGCCGAAGACCCACACTAGCGCGATGAAACTCAACGGTATCGCGATGACTTCCATTCGCAGCAGGTCTTTTTCGGTCTGTCGGTTGATCTCCGCATAGACCATCGCCGGCCCGCCCGCTAGCACCTTGACACCGTCGCGGTCGCCAGCAAACCGGTCCGCCAGGGTTCGGGCGTACTTGGGCGCGCTGTTCTCGTCGCCTTTGAGCGCGGCGATAATCATCGCCGACTTTCCGTTGGCGCTGAGCATTTCCGGGGTCAGTCGTGGCTCCCAGGGTGAGGCCACTTGCGCTACGAACGGCGATTGGGCAAGTCGTCGCGCAATGTCGATGCCGACGGCGCGTGCAGGACCCGCGTCGACGCCGCTGTCCGAGCTCACCAGCAACACCATGTCCGTGTCGCCCTGATGGAACTTGTCGGCGAGCATCGCGGAGGCGCGGGCGGATTCGGATGTCGGATCGAGAAATCCGCCGCCGGACAGACTGCTCGCTGCGGGAATTCCGAAGATGGCAGTAGCAAGCATAAACAGGACGGTGGCGGCGATGACCCGTCGCGGCGCGGCGAGAGAGAGTCGGGCCATTCCCGCTAGCATGTGCCGTCCTCGAGGCTGATGGGTCTTTGCTTCTAAACCGGATCGGTGACGTTTAACTTAATTAAATATTAAACTTGTGAAGTTATCTCTGGCTAGGCCGAAGACCGCTCTTTGTGTGCGTTGGCGCCGAAGGTGGGCACGCCACCAGGCTCTTCCTGGGAGCGCATGCCGATTATCTTAAAATAATGAAACATTCAGTAAGTTAACAAGTTCCTTGATTCCGGGTATGCTGGGCTTGTGGCAACGCCGGTCGGCGCCGCGAAGCGTTGGCAAATGACAGCAGGGGCGCGTCTTGGTGCGCGTACCACAGGACGACGAATTGACTAGGAGTAAGACGGCCGTGCTCGGAACGATTGTGGCTATGATCGGGCAGATCGTCGACGCTGCAGGTACGGTGGTCGGCTACCGGCACGGCACCGACGAACCCACCTATAGCGCCGAAACGCTGACGCGCGATGTGGAAATCCGCCGCTACGGCGCTCGCGTCGTGGCGGAGACAACGGTCGTGGCCGACGAAGAGTCCGCGCGCAACGCCGGTTTCCGTCGGCTCGCCCGCTACATTTTTGGCGCCAACCAGGTTCACGAGAAAGTCTCGATGACGGCGCCGGTGGCACAAGAAGCGGTCGGCGATGGTGAGTGGCTGATACGGTTTTTCATGCCCGCCGACAAGACGCTTGGCTCTTTGCCCCGCCCCGACGATGCCGAGATCAGGTTGGTCGCAGTGCCGCCCGCGACGATTGCGGTGCGCCGCTTCACTGGTATCCCCACTCGCCGCGTCGTTGCCTTGCAGACCGCACAATTGATGAAGACGTTGCGCGAGTTTGGATTCGAAGCGATGGACACCTCGGCAGCCTGGTTCTACGATCCGCCATGGACCGTTCCGGTGTTGCGCCGCAACGAAATCGCTGTTCCGGTCAAGCCCGCGTCGGAGCTCAATGACGGCTGACCGGCCCGACATGGCCACCCGCAAACGCCGCCATATCGACGTGTGTCGAGAAGGCGACGTGGGTTACCACGGGGTGACGACGGGGTTGGAACGCTACCGCCTGCCCTACAACGCACTCACCCAGACCAACCTTGACGACATCGACCTTGCCGTCGAATTCCTCGGCGCCCGCTTACGGGCGCCCCTCCTGGTGGGCGCGATGACGGGCGGCGCCGAGCTCTCGGGCATCATCAACCGGAATCTGGCCACCGCCGCTCAACGGCTCGGTATCGGGATGATGCTCGGGTCGCAGCGAGTCATGCTCGAGAGCGCTCTGGGTGAACAAGCCGCCGCCAGCTTCAGCGTGCGCGACGTGGCACCTGACGTGTTGCTTTTCGGCAATATCGGCCTGTCTCAATTTACCAAGGATGCCGTACCGGACATTGTCCAGGCGCTCGACCGGGTAGGAGCAAATGCTCTTGCGGTGCACACCAATCCACTGCAAGAGGCGATGCAGCACAACGGCGACACCGACTTTGCCGGATCCGTCGGCCGGCTGCACGATGTGGCCGCAACGCTGGACTACCCGGTGTTGCTAAAGGAGGTGGGCCACGGGATCGGCGCCTCCGCCGTCGCTGAATTGCTGCGGGCGACCGGTAAGCCGCCAGTCGCGGCCATTGACGTCGCGGGCGCCGGTGGCACATCGTGGTCCCGTGTCGAGCAGTTGGTCCGCTATGGCGAACTGCGCTATCCGGACCTGGCCGATTGGGGGATACCGACCGCGCAAGCGCTACTGGAGGTGCGTGCGGCGCTGCCGGATATCCCGCTGGTTGCCTCCGGTGGAATCCGAACCGGTATGGACGCGGCCAAAGCGCTCGCCTTGGGTGCCGACGTGGTAGCGGTCGCGCGCCCGCTGCTCTGCGCCGCCATCGAGTCCGCAGGTGCTGCGACATCTTGGCTGCAGCGATTTGTCGACGAGCTTCGCACCTGTCTGCACGGGTGCGGTGCGGCCGATATGCCCGCACTGCGCAACCTTGGCGCGGTGCCCATCGGCTAGGCAGGACTTATGGCAGTAATTCTGGCCTACAGTTCGCCCGCGCTGGGGCATCTCTACCCGCTGGGCGCCCTGCTGCTTGAGTTGGCTCAACGCGGCCACCAAGTTCACCTACGCACGATGGCCAGCGAAGTCGACACCATGCGTGCGACCGGTGTCCACGCCGAGGCTGTCGACCCACGGATCGAGGCCATCGTCGGGCACGATTGGTTGGCGCGCGGCGCTTTAGGAGTTTTGCAGAAGTCGATCGACGTGCTCTGCCGGCGAGCGGTGATCGAGGTCGAAGATCTCAAGCGCGCGATCGTGCAGACACAGCCCGACGCGATCATCGTCGACGCGAACTGTTGGGGCGCAATCTCGCTGGCCGACGTCGGAGATCTGCCCTGGTTGGTGTTTTCGCCGTTCACGCCTTACCTGCGCTCGCGGTCGGCGCCGCCATTCGGCCCCGGTTTGCGGCCACTGCGCGGTGTCGTCGGCGGTATTCGCGATGCGTCGATGCGGCCGATTGTCAGATATCTTTTCGATCGCCCGATGTTGCCGCGGATCAATGCCCTTCGCGCGGGTTTGGGCGCCCCGAAGATCCGCTCCGTGGATGAGCTGATGCGCCGGGCGCCGCTGCTGTTGGCGGTCGGAGGGGAGCCGTTCGAGTACCCGCACCCCGACTGGGTTGACGCGGTGCACTTTATCGGAGCATGTGATTTCGAGCGGAATTCTGCGGCGGTCCCGGGCTGGCTGGCCGCCATCGACCGGCCCATCGTGCTTGTCAGCACGTCCTCGATTGCTCAGGCCGACGCCGAGGTGGGCCATATCGCCTTGCGGGCGTTGGCCGATGAGCCGGTTCATGTTGTGGCGACCTTCCCGGCCGGCATACCCCCCGGATTGCCACAGACCCCCAACGCGACCGTGTGTCAGTTTCTTCAGCACGGTGCAGTGCTTGATCGTGCGATCTGCGTCATCACCCACGGGGGGATGGGAACCGTCGTGAAGGCCCTTGATCGCGGCGTGCCGGTCTGCGTGGTGCCCTTTGCTCGCGATCAAGCCGAAGTCGCGCGCCGCGTGCAGGTCGCCGGGTGCGGCACCCGGCTGCCTCGCAAGCGGCTCACCCCGGCACGACTACGTGCCGCCGTGCTGCAGGCAACGACGATGGCACGTGGAGCTCGACGGGTTGCCGACGGTTTCGCCGCGACCGGCGGTGTGTCGCGCGGCGCGGATCTCATCGAGCAGCGCGTGCTGTCAACTGCTCGGCGCGTTGGACCGAGCCGTGCCCTGCCGCCGCCGCGAGGCAGCGGCGCCTCGCCCGAGTTTCGCTGAAGGATCAGGAACAGGGTCGACAAGCTCATCCTCGAACGTCGACATCGCGGCGATCATTGCCAGGAAAACCCGGTGAGCGGCGGCGAGGTCGTTATCCGCCATGTTGGCGAGGGCCGCACCGATGTGACTTCCGAGGGGGCTGAAGAACGCGTGCGCCAACGTCATGCCGCGATTTTCGTAGCGCAGGAGCCACTTGCGCCGGTCTTCGGGGTCGGGTTCGCGTCGAACGTGGCCCGCCTCGATCATCCGGTCGACGAGGTAGGTGATGGCCGGGGGTGAGAAGTCCATGCGTTGCCGCAGCTCTGCCGCGGTCAACGGCTTGCCCGACGTCTCGGCCACCATGATGTGCAGGAGGGCGTGGAAGTCGCTGTTGCTCACGTCGTTCACGCGCGCAAAGTGTCTGCCGATGCGGTCAGATTGCGCGGTTATCGAGCGCATATCCGCCGACAGCAGCTTCTCCAAGTCGGCCCGGCTAAGCGATGGGTCACTAGCGCGGCGTTTGTTCACCTACCCGCATCCTTCATCAGATACCAAGCGTACGGCGTGCCGGTTCGAGAGAAAGGGCAACCGGTCGCGCAGCGGGGCGGCGAACTTGGCCGATTGACGATGGCGACGAGCTGACTTTACGTGTTGATCGGGTCGTGACCGCAGTTCGATCCGCAAAACAAAATCACGGCCGCGCCCGCTCACCCTGAAATGCCAGCGCAATCCACGACACCGCGGCTGCCAGAAAAGCAAGCGATTGAGCCGTACCTGTCCGGTTCGCGGGGCATAGGGCACCGGCGACGTAACGGCCGATGAATCCTGTCTTCGGCAAGGGATCCATTCCGGCCCCGGCGCGCGCCCAATCTTCCAATGATGTCAACGGACACGGAAGATCCAGGGTCACAACGCCGATCCCCCAGCACACGGTCGGTAGGTGCAGCCAGAATGTGCGCCGCCAGCGCAACGCCAGAAAGCCACCGCTCGGCAGATAAACGAGATAGGCGAAGTGCGCGGCCGCGGTGGCGACGACAACGGCGAAATATGCTTTCTTCATCGCTGATTCAGACTAGGGGACTCGGCATCGTGATCTGGCTGCGGCGCCCGGCCTTCCCAACGGAGTTCAGCCGCCCTCACGCAGTCGATAGCGGCGTTCGGCATACGCCAGATCGTCACGCCACAGCCGATTGGCGGCATGGCGCATCAGTGGCCTGATCAGTGGTGCCAGATTGTGGGCCGCGCTGAATCCTGGGCGCGGTGACTGCGCGACGATGGCTTCGATGACGGCGACGCGTGGCCGGCCGTCTGGCGCCGGACCGATTGGGGTGGCGTGGGTTTCGACGACGCTGCCGGCGCCTTCGCCCTCGAGGATGCGCATCACGATGGTACGCGCTTCGAGGCAAGTGAATTCCGCGATCGCGGGCACGCCGAAGCGCCCGACCCGGAAGGTGACCGAGACGATAAAGCGGTCGTCCTGCTCCGTCGGCGTGGTCAGGACCTCGAGCCGGTTGAACGAATACGGGTGGAACCATCCGCCGTGCCAAGGGTCGAGGCGGTTGGCGATGATGTCCTCCGGCTCGCAGACACCGACGACGCGGGTGACCGCCGACAGCGCGTCGTCGGTGGGCCGAACGGGAATCACCGGCTTATCCAGTGGCGCTTCCCCGGCAACGGAATCGAGTCGCACCCACGCCAGCACGCCATCGTCGTAGCTGGGCAAAGGCGCCCAACCGAACTCGCATGTGTTGCCGTCGAGGGCCAACCCATGCCATCGGCAGAACAAGACGCCACCGGACACCTTCCCGGTGGCAAGATCTGCACCCAGGTGAGGGCAGCTGCCGGGACCAACCCTTAGTCGACCGAGCCGATCGCGCCAGGCGACGAGTTCGGTACCGGCGACGCGCGCGCCAAGTGGACGATCAACGCGCACGTCGCGGCTCGCCGCGAACACGTACCAGTTTCCGGTGGGTCGGCGTTGGGATCGATTCAGGGCGGCGTCGATGATGCTTGGCTGCGCGTCGCCGTAGGTCGGACGTTGCTGTGTCCACGAAGCGCGTGGAACTATCTGCAGCGGCCAGTCCTTTGGCCACCGGCGGCTAAACTGGTCACCGACATTCATGGCCGACCGCGCCCTTGGCGGGCCGCCAGCGACCGGAGCAGCGCGGACCGCCCACGGGTCGGAACGGTGCACAGCTCATGGCCGGTAAGGCCCCATTGCGCCAGCAAGTGATTGGCGGCCACCCATCCGGTGGTGGCTGCCCGTTCCATCAGCGCCACCGGCAGGTCGACGCGAATCCCGTCACCGGCCAACACCAGCCCGGGCTGTGGCGTCACGACCGTCGGGCGCCGAGTGTAGGTTCCCGGCGTGAACAACGGGCAATCGCTTCGACGCAGGACGCGTTCGTGAACCACCTTCGCCGCAGCGGTTTCGGGATAGAGCTTGTGCAGCTGCCGGATAGCGACGTCAGTCTGCATCGCAGAATCCGTTGCGTAGGAATGTAATTCAACGACGGAGCCGCCGTTGTGGCGTGCCCATGCGGCAGCCTCGGTTTCGTAGCGCTCCAGCACGCTGATGTTGTCAAGCGGCTCATGACCCGAGGTACCGAGAAAAGGAGCCCGGTCCGATCGGACGGGCCGGTCAAGCCAGAGCCGGTGCACCACAAAGGGTGGCGCGGTGCGCAACCGTCGTACTTGGGCGCGCCAAAGATCGTTGCCGAGACCGGTTGACGCGGCCACTATTCTTTGCAGGCCGCTCACGTCGCCGGCCAGCACCATGGCGTCCGCATCAAGCGGATCGCTTGAATCAGTCTGGACGCTAAACCCTTTCGCGCCGGTCGGGTCGACGCGCAACACCTGCGCGCCGAGCCGGAACCGCACGCCGCGTTCACTCAGATAATCCCGCAGCGGATTCCACAGGCTCACATCGAAGTTTGCGTTGGTGACATCGAAGATCAGTCCCTCACTGGAACCCAAGAAGTAAATATGAAACATCGTCGCCAGTTCACCGGCCGACAGCTGCGATGGTTCGGCGAAGAAGCTGCGGGAGAAGACCTCGAAGGCGAGGTGACGCGCCGATTCCGGGAAATTGATGCTCTTCAAGAAGGTTTCGGCGTCGATGTGATCCAGCTGGTGGTAGATGTCGGGCACCGAAACCGCGGCCAACGGCGCGGCGGCTCGGGCGTCGATGCGTGCGAGATCGGAAAGCCGGAATGTCGGGCTGCGCAACGCGAACACCAGCGCGTTCCAGGGTGGGGTGCGGGGCAGTCCGCGAAAGGTGTCCCGCCGGCCCGCACCGTCGATCAATGGATAATCCTCGACCGGCGTCAGCATCCGCAGCTGCGGATCGACGCGACTCAGCAAGGCCCGCAGGTTGTAATACTGACGGAAAAAGGCGTGGAATCCGCGGTTCATCGCGAAGTCGGTGTCGTCGTGCCGTTCGGTCCAGCCACCGACCCGCCCGCCGAGGTAGGGCTCCTTCTCTACCACCTCGACGGCGACGCCCCGTTCGGCAAGCCCGGTGGCGGCCGCCAGGCCGGCAATGCCGGCGCCGACGACCACAACGCGAGGCCGCGACGACAGCGAGTCGGCTTGGGCCAGGCCGGGCGATGCCGGATGTCGTTGGCGGCGGCGGTCGGTCATCGCGGCGCCTTCCCTACAAAGGTATGGACGATGTCGTGTTCCCAGCCTGGCATGGTTTCGCTGTGGACGGCGGTGAATCCGGCATCGGACATCCGTCGCCGGAATCGGGCCGCCCCGTCGAAGGTCAGTACGCTGCGCCACAGATGCCGGTACAGCGTGGTGCTGCGGGTTCGCCACCACCCGGCGGGAATGATGATGCCCCAACAGACCACGTGCCAGATCCGGGCGGCGGCGGCGGAATCGCGCACCGAGTACTCGTGCACCGCCAGCGTTCCGCCTGGCCGCAGGAGTGTGCGGAACGCGCGTAGTTGGCTGTCGGGGTCGGCCAGATTGCGCAACAGATAGGCCGCCAGGATGCCGTCGAACGGTCCAGTGATGCCGTGCTCGTCGAGTTCTTCGATGCGCGCGTGCACGAACCGGACCGACGGCGGCCACGACTTGGCCTGCGCCGCATCCAACATGCCGCGTGCGGCGTCGACGGCGACGATTTCGGCTTCCGGAGCCGCCGCCAGCAGTGCCGCCGTCGACGCGCCCGTACCGCAGCCGGCATCGAGCAACCGTAGGCCTCGCCCGCTTTCGGGCAGGCCCATGCGATGCACCGAACGCCGCAGGTTGGTGTGATAGCCGGGATTGGCGCCGACCAGTCTGTCGTAGGCGTCCGCACCGGCGTCGAACGCATCCGGCACGTCGCTGCGCGCGAGGCCCGCTTTATCCACGGTTACCGACTTGCACGTTGGTGCTCCCATAACAGCAGCACCCCGGTGACCAGAGCGAAGCCGAACAAAAAGTCCTCGACGGGAATGTCGAACGGAAATCGTAGACCGCTGATTTGCCGCTCGTTGTAGATGACGATGGGAGCGCTGAGCTTAGTCAGCCAGCCGTCAACTGGAATTTGGAAACCCAGCACGATCACCATCGACAGCCAGTAGGCGGGCCGGCGAAACAGGCCGGTGTGCAACAGCGTCAACTCCAGCGCACACACGCCCAGCACGGCGATCACCGCCGGCACGGTGTATCCCAACCCGGTCATCGGCGGTGGGTCCAGTCGAGGATGGTGGTCACCGCGTTGTAGGTCAGCACCCCGCACAAGGGAATTACCACGAAGAACAGCACCTCCTCGATGGGTATGCGAGGTGGCAAGTCGATGCCGGTGACGTACTTACCGTTGTACCACCACATCCGGGCTGTGATCGCCACGGCGTCCCACACCAGAAACACCGCCGCCACCGGCGCCACCGCACACGCGAGCCGGCGGCCTTGGCGGTAGACGCCGTTGCCGAACAGCTCCAGCGGGGCCGTGATCAGCAGGCACAGGCCCAACAAGATCACGTATTGCCAGCGGTCGCTCACGCCGCACCGGGCTTCCGGCGCTCGGGCTGGGCCTCTGGGCGGGCCTCGGGATGGGTAAGGCGGGCCCGCCACGATTTGAACAGGGCGCTGCCGGCGACCTGAAGTCGGCGCGTCGTGCCGACGGTGGCGCGGTGGCTGAACACGGAGAAGTCGCTGTCCTCAATGCAATCCAGGATCTCCGAATACAGCGTCAACGCGGTCGCCACGCAGGGGCGCGAGCGTGGTGCCAGCATTGCGATCCCATCGGCGGCGAACCGATAAATTTCCCGGGTTATTTCGTGCTGAGCCGCCAGCGCGTCCCGCACCCGGGTATCGGTGCAGCGGTGACTGTGGCACCACAGCATCAGCTCTCGGTCCACACCATGCGCGGCGAGTTCGTCGGCGGGCAGATAGATCCGATTGCGCATCAGATCCTCGTCGACGTCGCGCAGGAAGTTGGTCAGCTGGAACGCGCGGCCCAGCGCGGCGGCATAGGGTGCCGCCTCTGTCGTATCGACAACTGTTCCCAGCACTGGAAGCATCTGCAGGCCAATGACTTCCGCTGAGCCCCGCATGTAACGGTCGAGCGCGGCCCGGTCCGGATAGTCGGTGACGGTGAGGTCCATGCGCATGGAGGCGAGAAAATCGTCGAACAGGTCGGCCGGAATTCCGTAGCGGGCCACGGTGTGATCGACCGCCGCCAGAATCGGCTCGTCGCGATGCTCGCCGCCGGCGAAGAACCGGTCGGACAGCCGCTGCAGTCGATCGGCCCGCGCGACGGCGTCCAGGTTGGGATTGAACTCATCGAGGATGTCGTCGGCATGGCGGGCAAAGGCGTATAGGGCATGGACCGCCGGGCGCTGGTCTGGAGCCAGCAACCTGGTGGCCAGGAAGTAGGTGCGGCCGTTCTCGGCTGCGATCTTTCGGCAGCGCCGATAGGCGGTGCGCAGACGGGGATCGTCGATTCCGCCGGCGTCCAGTTCGGTGCGGATCATCTGAATCGGGCTTTCAGATCGAGGTTTGTGGTTGACCGGTCGGGCACGCCGGTGACGCGATCGGCGGCCAACCGCCCAGAGATCAGGGTGGTCGGCACACCCACGCCAGGAACCGTCGACGAGCCGGCCAGCACCGCGTTGTCGATGCCGCGCACGAGGTTGGCCGGCCGAAACGGTCCGGTCTGTGCGAACGTGTGCGCAAACGCAAATGGTGTGCCGGCCGCCATGCCTGCGCGGGCCCAGTCGGCGGGGGTGTCAACGTGCAGCAGTTCGGCCCCGTCGCCCAAGTCCGGCAGCAGCCGTTCCTGCACCACGTCAAGCATGCTCTGCGCGTACGGTGCAGCGGTGCGAGACCAGTCGATGCGGCAGCGGTCCAGGTTCGGTGCCGGTGCCAGCACGTAGAGCAGGTCACGGCCCGCCGGGGCAAGGCTCGGGTCGCTGGCCGTCGGGCGGGTCACGAGCAATGACGGGTCCCGCATCAGCCGACGGTCGCGGATGATGTCGGTGAAAGTCTGCTCCCACGCCCCGCCGAAAAGAATGTTGTGGTGGGCTGACTGTGGCCTTGTCGGGGGCACAGCCCGGCAACCCACGTGCAGTACCACCGCCGAGGGCGCAGCACGCAGCGGCAGCAGCCGTCTGGGGTGACGGCCCAACAGTTGGTAGGTGAGGGGCAGTTCGGTGGTCAACACCACCGCGTCGCAGGCGACGCGCTCACCCTCGCCGGTGATCACCGCGGTGACCCGGTCGCCGGTGCGCTCCAGCGCGGTGACCGTCGATCCGTAACAGAATCGGACCCCGGCGTCGTGCGCTGCCGCGGCCAGCGCGTCGGGCAGCGCCCGCACGCCGCCACGCGGAAAGAACACGCCCGAGACCGTGTCCATGTAAGCGATCACCGCATAAACCGCCAGGGCGTCTTGCGGCGCGACCCCGGCGTAAAGGGACTGGAAGGTGAAGACGCGCCGCAACCGGGGGTCACTGATGTAACGGTTGACCATCGTCGCCCACTTGCGGAACCCGCCGATACCGGCGAGCCGAGCCAGCTGCGGGGTCAGCATGGACAAGGGGGAGTCGAAGTTCGCGGCGATGAAGCCCTCGAACTCGGTCCGGTACAGCCGGTGCAGCCACTCACGCAGCGCGCGGTAACCGGCGGCTTCCTGCGGGCCGGCGAATTCCCGTACCGACGCAGCCATCCGGTCGGCGTCGCTGTGGACGTCAATGCCGGTGCCGTCGGTGAACATTGCCCGGTAAGCCGGATCCACGGGCAACAAATCCAATCGTTGAGAAGTGGTTTCGCCGACGGCGGCGAAGACCTCATCGATGATGTCGGGCATGGTGAGCACCGTCGGCCCGGTGTCGATCAGGTACCCGTTGATGTCGCGGCGGCCCGCCCGTCCCCCGGGCCACGGTTCACGCTCCACCACCGTGACCTCTCGGCCCCGACCGGCCAGATGCAGCGCCGCGGACAGCCCCGCAAACCCGGCGCCGACCACCACCACCCGGTCGGTGCGTCCCCGCACCGTACGCATCAGCGCCACTCCTGCGCGCTCATGCGGCGCGCCGTGTGCACACGCCGGCCATATCGGCCAGTGCGGCCCTGATTGAGCTGTCGATCCCAGCGCTGTCCAGGGCCTTCTGCGCGATCTCCACCCGGTCGGTGATCAGTTCTTCGATCCGCTGCACCGCTCCGGTCGCGAAAATCAAGCTTCGCCAGTGGTCAAGGTCGGCTTCGTCGAGCTGGTCGCTGTTGATCAGCTCGCTGAATCGCCGGCGGGTTGATACGTCGGCCATTTGATGAGCGGCGACCATAACGCTGGTGGCCTTGCGTTCGAGCAGGTCCCCGCCATTGGGTTTGCCCGTCGTCGCTGGTGATCCGAAGATACCCAGGATGTCATCGCGAAGCTGGAACGCCTCACCGACAGCGGATCCGTATTCGCCGAGCCGGGCCAGCGTGTGCTCGGCGCAGCCGGCCATGGCGGCGCCAATCTCCAACGGCCGGCGCACCGTGTAGTTGCCAGACTTCATCCGGGCCACCTTGAGTACGGACTCCATAGTAGGCAATTCACGTACATCTATTGCCAGATCGGCGAATTGGCCAACCGCCAGCTCGGTGCGCATGGCGTCGTAGCGTGGCCATGCCCGTTGCAGCTGATGGCTCTTGACACCACTGTCCCGAAGCATCTGCTCGGCCCAGATCAGGCACAGATCGCCGAGGAGCACAGCGGCCGATTCGCCGAACCGGCGCGACGAGCCCGACAGCCCGCGCCGGGTATGCCAGCTGGCGAACTGGATGTGCGCCGCGGGACGCCCGCGCCGCGACGGCGAATCATCCATGACATCGTCCTGCAGCAGCGCGAAAGCGTGCAGCAACTCCAAACTGGCGGTCGCTGACAAGGTCGCATCGCTGGCCGGTGCGCCACACAGCCAGCCCAGGTACATGAACGTCGAGCGCAAGCACTTGCCGCCTTCGACAAACTCCATCAAAATTTCCCCGGCCGCGTCGACGCCGCACTCGCCCAATGTATCGGCACAGCGAGCGGAGACGAATTCCGCGATCTCCGCCAGTACTGCGCGTCGCACACCCGTCCGCCAGGTGTCGAACTGGTCGGTAGTCGGCAGGCAGGCCGCGCCTTTTCGCGCGGCTCCACCGAGAGGCACCCGCCGCAATTCACGCACAGCTCCCACCAGAGACTCCCTCGCACGACGGTCAGCGGCCGATCCCGAACGGCTCAGATTCACGCGTTGGTACCCCTTCGACGAGAAGCCGAACCGCTGGCTGATAGCGCTGGCCAGAACTGGACCGATCACTATCTTCATTTATTTAATCATTAATTTAGTGAATCATTCTTCGTCGCGCCACTCTTGGGTGCCGGGACACCGGTCATGCTAGGGCTTTGCCACCAAGGCTGGGGTGCCCGCTATGCGGATTGATCCACTTTCGGGCGCGTGCGCCCGAGCAGATGACGCAAGGCCGAATCCAGGTCAGGTTGGCGGAAGCGGTGTCCGGCTCGGCTGAGGCGGGCGGGACTCACCCGCTGACTGGCCAACGCGAGTTCGCGGGCACCCTGCCCGCCGAGCAAGAGCCGCGGACCCAGCGGCGGCACCGGCAGCACGGCGGGCCGGCGCAGGACATGCGCCAGGGTCCGGGTGTATTCGGCGTTGCGAACCGGTTGCGGCGCAACGGCGTTCACCGGACCCGACAGCGCGATGTCCCACAGCGCGCGGTGGTAAACGTCGACCATGTCGTCGATCCCGATCCACGACAGCCACTGCCTCCCGTCGCCGAGCCGGCCACCCAGCCCGGCGCTGAACAAGGGGCGCAGCAACCTGAGCGTGCCGCCGCGCGGGGATTGCACGATGCCGGTGCGGACCCGCACCACCCGGGTTCCGGCCTGCTCTGCCGGGGTGGTCGCGTCCTCCCAGTCGGCGACGAGGTCGGCCAGGAACCCGTCGCCGCGATCGCTTTCCTCGGTCAGCGTCTGATCGCCGCGGTCGTAGCCGTAGTAGCCGATGGCCGACGCCGAGATCAGCACGGCCGGGCCGGCTTTGTTGCGCGCAATGAGTTCGGCCAGCCGGCGGGTTGGGCCGATTCTGCTGTCGCGGAGAGCGTTTCGATGGACATCGGTGAACCGGCCGGCGATCGAGGCGCCCGCCAGGTGGATCACCGCTTCCACGCCGCTGAGCAGCGCCGGGTGGGGATCATCGGGATTCCAACGTCTCTCGTCCTCGCAGCGTGGCTTCCCGCGGACCAGTCGGATGACGCGATGGCCACCGGTGCTCAGAAACGCCGCCAACGCCGAGCCGACCAGCCCCGAAGATCCGGTGATGGCGACGGTGCTCGGCGCCAGACCGTGTTCGGCCGCCAACGTGTGCGCTGCAAAGTCGTCGACCAGCTGACGCTCCCGGTAGGCGAACATTGCGCGCAACAGCGACCCCGGCACCGGCGTGTCGACCCGGTCGGTCACGCGTGTCCTGCCCTCGCCTAGGTCTACGAACTCGTGAATGTGATGCCATCGCAGGGTGATTCGTGCCGGCAGCGAGGCCAACCCGTCGCTACCGATGCTATCGGCGAAACGCCTTGGCGGATCGTACAAATCCGGCTCGTGCTCGGCGACCCAGCGCAGACCGCCGGGCAGCGCGAGCGTGGCGTGCCCGTCCCTGAGCGAGTCGGTCTCGGACACCAATCGCATCGGCGACCAGGGCGGCGAGAGTCTGGTAAACGCGCCCGGCCTGGCGTGCCAGGCGAACACCTCGTCGCGCGCCGCATCGACCACGCTCGAATATGTCACCCCCATATCTCGAAGCTACCCATGAATGCGTGAGCGTGTCAGGGGGAACACTGATCGGTATGGGTCTTGTCGAGGGTATTCAGTCGCTGCTGGACGCCGCCATGGATAGGGCCGTCGTTCCCGGCTATACCCGCGTCGGCTATCGGTTGCGGCAGATGAGCTGGGCAGACGACCCTCCGCAGCACGCGCTGCGGGGCCGGACCGCGCTGGTCACCGGCGCGAACCGCGGCATCGGCAAGGCGATCGCCGCCGGGATGGCCGAACTGGGCGCCACCGTGTTGCTGACCGTTCGCGACCGGGAGGCCGGCGAGCGGGCCCGCGCGGAGATCGTTGCCGCGCACCCGTACGCCGACGTTCGGGTGGAGGTGTGCGATGTGTCCGACCTGAACGCGGTTCGCGCGTTCGCCGCCGACCTGACCGGGCGGGGCTCGACGCTGGATGTGCTCGTCCACAACGCCGGGGTGCTGCCGGCCACCCGCACCGAGGCCGCCAACGGGCACGAGGTCACGCTGGCCACCCACGTGCTGGGTCCGATCCTGTTGACCGAGCAGCTGCTGCCGATCCTGCGCGCCTCCAGCGATGCGCGCGTGATCCTGATGTCCTCGGGTGGGATGTACACCCAGGCGCTGGCCACCGGCGACCCCGAATACCGCGCCGGCAGATACCGCGGCACCACGGCATATGCGCGCACCAAGCGAATGCAGGTCGCGCTCGTGCCGATCCTGGCCCGCCGCTGGGCGCCGATTCGCGTCTACGCCATGCACCCCGGATGGGCCGACACCCCTGGCGTGGCCGCGGCGCTTCCAGGTTTTCGGTTGCTTACCGGTCCGCTTTTGCGCACAGCCGGCGAGGGCGCTGACACCGCCGTCTGGCTCGCCGCCACCGCACCGGCACCGCCGTCCGGCGGCTTCTGGCAGGACCGGCGGCCCCGCCCGGAGCACTATCTGCCGTTGACCCGATATGGCGACGCCGATCGCGAGCGCGTGTGGCGCTACTGCGCGGGCGCGATCGGTATCGAAAACACTTGAGTTCGGCGGGGGGCGGTGGCTGCCGGGGCGGTTAGCGGCCGCCTGGTCGGCTTGCTGGCGGGGTTCCTGCGGCTCACGCAATAGTGGAACAGATGCCAGGAGATGGCTGCCGGCACCGCTGCCTTGTGCAGGTAGGACTCCCAATCCTCGCGACGAAAGCCCCGAGCAACGGATATCGCCCCGTCACAACGTGTGATCCGGTGCCAACCCATCAGGTGACACAGCGCGGGGAAGACGTAGTACGGCATGGCATGCCGGTGCAGATCGGCAATATGCCAGCCGTGGGTGGAGTTTGCCTCGACCCAGGCCACGAAATTGACGACTTGTTCGTCAGTGAGGTGATGGGTGACATGTGAACTGACGATGAAATCCACCGGCTTGGCGGGGGTGTAGGAAAACACATCAGCCGTTCGGTAGTCGATCTGCATCCATGGGGGTGTCGCGTCACGAGCAGCGACAGAGCTACGAGGATTCAGGTCAATGCCCGACAACTTCACATTCATCCCACGCTGATTAGCCCACTTTGCAATAGCACGTAACAGATCACCGTCACCGTAACCAATGTCCAGCACGGAGAATTCAGCCATCCCGTTCGTTGCCCGTCGCAGCCATCGCAACGTGGGCCGATGGGTGAGGGTAATTCGGTTGATGACGGCCAATTCGGCAACGACACGCTGATATGTGGCGGGATCAGTGGTCTCGTCGTCCAGCTCTTCTGGAAGCGTGCTGCGTGCAGAAAGCATTTCAGTTCACCGTCCCACCACAGACCCATCCATCATTTCGGCGATCCGCCACGCGGACATAGCGTAGTTCAACTGGCAAAAGGATCGGGCCGTTCCTTCATATTTACCGATCAGGCAGCGCGTGCTCGACGATGGGCAGCCGCGGCAGCGGTTGGCGTTCGCGGCGCTTTGCCGCCAGGTACACCTGTGCGGTCTCGTTGGCCACCGTCTGCCAGTCGAAGTCGGAGGTGAGCCGTTCGCGGGCGGCCAGGGCGCGCCGCTGAGCGGCGTCTGGATCGTCGAGCACCGTGCGCGCCGCTGCGGCCAGCCCCGCGATGTCGCGCGGCGGACACGACACCCCGGTCCGCCCGTTGATCACCGCCTCGCCCAGGCCGCCGATGTTCGATGTCACCAGCGGCGTGCCCGCTGCGGCGGCCTCCAGGGCGGCCAGCCCGAACGGCTCGTAGTGGCTGGGCAGCACCGCGGCGTCGGCCCTGTGCAGTACCGCGAGCAATTCGGTGTGGTTGAGATGCCCGACGAACCGGGTTGCCTTGAGTACCTTGTGTTTACGCGCCTGTTCGACGAGCCAATCCAGCTGGGTGCCCTCCCCGGCGATGGTCAGCGTGGTACCCGGGTGGGTGCGCCTGATCCTCGGCAGCGCGGCGATGACGTCGTGCACACCCTTCTCGTATTCCAACCGCCCCACGAAGAGCAGTTCGGCCGGCCCGGTGCGCGAGCGGCGGGCTGCGTACTGCCAGTGCGCGGCGTCAATACCGTTGCGGATCATCGTGATCTCGGTCAGGCCGGGACCGAACAGTTCGGTGATCTCGTCGCTCATCGACGCCGAACACGTGATCAGCGAATCGGATTCGCGCACCAGCCACGACTCGGCGGCGTGCACCTGACGGCTGATCGCTCCGGATACCCAGCCGGAATGCCGCCCGGCTTCGGTCGCATGGATCGTGGAAACCAGTGGCACGTCATAGAATTGGGCGAGCGCGACAGCGGGGTGGGCTACCAGCCAGTCGTGCGCGTGTACCACGTCGGGACGCCAGGGGCGCCCGGTGCCGTATTTTTGTAGCGGCAGCGCGGCGCGGATCATCGCGTGACCCATCGCCAGCGTCCAGGCCATCATGTCCTTGCTGAAAGTGAACTCGTGCGGATCCTGCGCGGCCGCGATCACCCGGACGCCGTCGCTGATTTCGTCGGACGACGGGTGGGTGCTGGGATCGGTGCCCGTGGGCCGGCGGGACAGGACGACGACGTCGTGGCCTGCCTCGGCCAGCGCGGTCGCCAGGTGGTGCACGTGCCGGCCCAGCCCGCCGATCACCACCGGCGGGTATTCCCACGACAGCATCAGGATCTTCACGGGCGCGGCCTTTGTCTTGGCGAGCGTGCGCAGAATGACAGCCGCGGCGGCGTGTCGCCGTACAAACACGCGCGCTCGCGCCGGCTCATCGGGGGAGCCTTCGGGCGTCCAGGGCGCCGAACAGGCCGTCGGCGCGGTTCCACCCGTCGGCCAGCCGCTGTGCGGCGTCGCGCCGGCCCGACGCCAGCGCCGCGGCGATCTCCCGGGTGGCGTGGGCGTGCAGGTGCGCACGGTAGCGGGCGTAGTCGGCGGCCGAGTCCTTGCTCACCATGAACGGCCAGTCGCTGGACACGGTCAGCAGGGTCTCGCGCAGGATCTGATCGGCAACGCGATCGCGGGGGATAGGGCCGTCCAGCGATGCGGTCTGGTTCAGCGCCTTGTCGATGGTGGTCAGGGCGGTCTCGACCACTTCGGTGTTGAGCTGGACCAGATCGGCCACCTTCTCGCCGGCCCACACCTGCCAGTCCTTGCCGGAGCCCCAGGAGCTGGGCGGCAACGCGACCGGATCGCCGACGAATCCGTCGGCGATCGCGTCGCTCAGCGTGCCCACTCGCACGCCGGCGGCGGGCAGGGCGCGCAGCATGCGCGCCAACCACGTCGGCCCCTCGTACCACCAATGGCCGAACAGCTCGGTGTCGAAGGCGGCGATGACGTGGGCGGGCCGCTCGATGCGCTCCGACTCAGCCATGAGCCGGTTGCGTACCACGTCGACGAAGTCCTCGACGTGGACGTCGATCGCGTGGTCCGCGCGCTCGGGATCGTAGGGCGCCTTGGCGTCCGACGCCACGTTGCGGCCGCTGACCCGGGCCGGCTTGAGGCCGGTGAGGTGGTCGTAGGTGTGGAAATCGCGGTAGGCCGCGTGTCCGGGGTAGCCGGATTTCGGCGACCACACCCGGTAGCTGACCTGCAAGTCGCGGCCGAACGCGATCACGTCGGTGTCGCCGACCGGCCGGCCCAGCGCGGTGTCGCCGTGCAGCGACGGGCCGTCGACCATGAAATGGGTGACCCCCGCGGCGGCGTAGTCGTGTTCCATGCCCGGGGCGTAGGCGCATTCCGGCGCCCAGATCCCCGTCGGGCGGTGCGCCAGCCGCAGCGCAGGGTCGGCCAGGCCTTCGCGCAGCGCGAACTCGCGCAGCCGCGGCGCCAGCAGCGGCTGGAACGGGTGGGCCAGCGGGCCGCCCAGCAGCTCGGCGGCGCCGGCGTCGATCAGGCTGCGCAGCAGCGGGCTGCCGCCGTGGCGCCACCGGGTGGCGAAGTCGTCGAGCGCCTGGTCGGCCTCTGCGCATTCACGAATCCCGAAGGCCCGCAATGCTTCTGGTGTGCATGACGGGTAACTGGCCGACTTCGATCTGGGCGCCGCCCGTACGCTGGTGGCCTCCAGCGCACGCAGCCGCCAGTTGGCCAGCCAGTGATGCATGCCGTCGAGGCAGTACGGGTCGTCGAGCTGGGCGTTCACCACCGGAGTGATTCCCAGCGTGATCAGCCGGTGCCGATCCTCGTCGGCCAGGGTGTGCAGCACTCGCATCAGCGGCAGGTAGGCCGCCGCCCACGACTGGTAGAGCCATTCCTCGCCGACCGGCCAGCGGCCGTGGTGGGCCAGCCAGGGCAGGTGGGTGTGCAGCACCAGCGTGAACAGGCCGGGCACCCGGTCGCCGTCTGAAGTCGCTGAAGTCGTCGCGCTCACGGCCGGACCGCGATCGCGATCAGGTCCAGACTGTTGTCAATCTCACGATCGCCCGAATCGACCAGGTCGAAGTCGGCGGTGGTGACCGCGGCGACATCGGCCCGCAGCTCGGGCGTCCACGGCGCGTCGGCCACCGCCCGCGCGATCTGCGCGTCGATGATGGAGCCGCCGTGGCGAGCGTCCATCTCTCGTAGCCGCGGACCATGGAACAGCCCGCTGATCGACACCTGGGCGAAACCCGCGTCGAGGAGCAACTGGGTCAGCTCCACGGCGTTGAGTTCGCGGGTGTGGAACGGGTTGATCGGGGTGTCGCGGCCCGGGGAGAAAGTGACCCGGTTGGGGGTGGACACCATCAACAAGCCCGAAGGACGCAGCACCCGGGCGCACTCGGCCACGAACTGAGCCTGGTCCCACAGGTGCTCGATGACCTGGAAGTTCACCACGACGTCCACCGACGCGTCGGGCAGCGGCAGGTCGGCCAGGTTCGCCTGCATGGCCTCCACCCGCCGGTAGCGGCTGCGGACATGGGCCACCGCGGCCTCGTCGTAGTCCACCGCGACGACCCGGCGGGCAACGCCGGCGATCAGATCGGCGCCGTAACCTTCGCCACAGCCGGCCTCGAGCACCTCGCGGCCCGCGCAGCGTGGCGCCAGCCGCTGGTAGACCACCTCGTGACGGCGAAACCAGTAGTTCTCGATGTCCAGGTCGGGAATGGTGCGTTCACCCGTCAGCGTCAACACCGGGTCGGCCGCCGGCTGGTCGGCGGTGACCGCCCGGGCCCCCCGGTCTACGGAGTGGCCAGCGTCGGGGACGAATGCGCTCATTGCATAGGGAGGCTAACGCGAAGTGCGGGATTCGCGAACCCTGGACCGGATGCGGGCGGGTGCGGGCGGATGCGGGCGAAAGAATGCGCAGGACGACCCGCTATGGTGTGAGAGCAGACCGCACAAAGTTACCCGTTAGTAACATGCGTGTGCGGCTGCGAAATGCCTGACCAAGGTCCTGCAGCCGACCGCTGCCGGACGCCTTCAAGGAGGACGAACCACACTCATGACGAACATCGTGGTCCTGATCAAGCAGGTCCCAGACACCTGGTCGGAGCGCAAGCTGACCGACGGCGATTACACGCTGGACCGCGAGGCCGCCGACGCGGTGCTGGACGAGATCAACGAGCGCGCGGTGGAAGAGGCGCTGCAGATCCGGGAGAGAGAGGCAGCGAGCGGTAATGAGGGCTCCGTCACGGTGCTGACCGCGGGCCCCGAGCGCGCCACCGAGGCGATCCGCAAGGCCCTGTCGATGGGGGCCGACAAGGCCGTTCACCTCAAAGACGACGGCTTGCACGGCTCGGACGTCATCCAGACCGGGTGGGCGCTGGCGCGCGCGCTGGGCACCATCGAGGGCACCGAGCTGGTCATCGCCGGCACCGAGGCCACCGACGGTGTCGGCGGCGCGGTGCCGGCCATCATCGCCGAGTACCTGGGCCTGCCGCAGCTCACCCACCTGCAAGCTGTCGGTCGAGGGCGGCAAGGTCACCGGCGAGCGGGAGACCGACGACGGCGTCTTCACCCTCGAGGCCACACTGCCCGCGGTGGTGAGCGTGACCGAGAAGATCAACGAGCCGCGCTTCCCCTCCTTCAAAGGCATCATGGCCGCCAAGAAGAAAGAGGTCACGGTGCTGACCCTGGCCGAGATCGGCGTCGAGGGCGACGAGGTCGGGCTGGCCAACGCCGGGTCGACCGTACAGTCGTCGACGCCGAAGCCGCCCAAGACGGCCGGTGAGAAGGTCACCGACGAGGGCGAGGGCGGTAACGACATCGCCAAGTACCTGGTCGCGCAGAAAATCATCTAACGAGCACTCACGAGAAGAGCGATATAACCCATGGCTGAAGTACTGGTGCTCGCCGAGCACGCCGAAGGTGCGCTGAAGAAGGTCAGCGCCGAATTGATCACCGCCGCCCGTGCGCTGGGCGAGCCGGCCGCCGTCGTGGTCGGGGCGCCGGGGACGGCGGCGCCGCTGATCGACGGGCTGAAGGCGGCCGGTGCCGCCAAGATCTACGTCGCCGAGTCCGACGACGTCGACAAGTACCTGATCACCCCGGTGGTCGACGTGCTGGCCGCGCTGGCCGAATCGAACGCCCCGGCCGCCGTGTTGCTGGCCGCCACCGCCGACAGCAAGGAAATCGCGGGCCGGCTCGCGGCCCGGATCGGGTCGGGTCTGCTGGTCGACGTGGTCGAGGTCAAAGAAGGCGCGGTAGGCGTCCACAGCATCTTCGGTGGCGCGTTTACCGTCGAGGCCAAGGCCAACGGCGACACCCCGGTGATCACCGTGCGTGCCGGCGCCGTCGACGCCGAGCCGACCGACGGCGCCGGTGAGCAGTTCAACGTGGACGTGCCCGCTCCCGCCGAGAACGCCACCAAGATCACCGCCCGCGAGCCCGCCGTCGCCGGTGACCGGCCGGAACTGACCGAGGCCACCATCGTGGTGTCCGGTGGCCGCGGCGTCGGCAGCGCGGAGAACTTCAACGTGGTCGAGGCGCTGGCCGACTCGCTGGGTGCCGCCGTCGGCGCGTCGCGCGCCGCGGTCGACTCCGGCTACTACCCGGGCCAGTTCCAGGTGGGCCAGACCGGCAAGACGGTGTCCCCGCAGCTCTACATCGCGCTGGGCATCTCGGGAGTGCTGTCATAGGATTGATAGGGGCTGGCGAATGTCTCTTTGCCGAACAGATCGACGCCGAGCGACAGCCGCGGCCCGAGCGCGTAGGGGTCGGTGAAGGAAAGATCGAAGCCCTTGGCATACTCGC
>NZ_JBKQQD010000251.1:0-4408 GCF_052144515.1 Mycobacterium sp.
CCGACTAGGGCGAAAGCGATGATTATTGCCATTTGAGATCTTCGTCCAGTTGTTGGGCTTGTTTGTCACGCTGAACCGCGGGGCGGGTATCAATCATGACCTCTTGCCAGTGCGCCGGACTGTAGAGGTGAATGTCATTGCCGCTGGTGACCTTTAGCACACCGCCCGTGAGTATTTCATAGGTGGCGGCCTCCGAACATTCGTCATCCTCGTCGTGGCCTTTAATTTGTATCCACATTTTCATAATGGGAGTATCCCCCGTCGTCAGATCGGGATCGTTGAGGCTATTTGCAGGAGTTGGCTGATCTGGTTGCTGCCAGTGTGGCGGTGGGCCGATTGGTGACATGCGTGGGCTCGCGCCCCGAAATCTTTCCCGTTAACTTCGTCGTCCAGCGCCCCACCGTGCTGTTCAGGACTGCTGAACGCCCAGATGTCGACGGTGCGGCGTCGGTGATCCTCAACTGCCGGCACCTGCTCGAGTCCTCCGGGGATGGGTGTTGCTGCGCAGGGACATGACCTCGAGTAGATCGTCGGGTCGCGCCGCGACACGAGTCGCGAACCGGCGGCTGGTGTGCTCGATGGTCGTGCGGAGCCATTCGGCGTCGGTCTGGGAGGCCCGCTCGAGTTGCATCCGCCGCACGCGCAGCGGAATCATCTGCAGCGAGACCAGTTCGCCGCTGGTGGGATCGGTGCGGGTCAGATACAGCAGTCTGAGGTCGGCGCGGAATGATTCGTGCCCGCCGATGCCTTCGTAGTCGTCGATGACATCGCCGCAGCCGTACAGGATCGGTTTGCCGCGGTATATCTCGATCGGTCTGGGATGGTGTGAGGAGTGTCCGTGCACGATGTCGACGCCAGCGTCGATCAGCCGGTGCGCGAACGCGATTTCGCTTGGCGCTATCGCATAGCCCCAATTGGATCCCCAATGCACCGAGACGATGGCGACATCACCGTCGTGTTTGTGCGCCAGCACGCCTGCGGCCACCACGTCGGCAGCGTCCCGCTGCGACGGATCCCGGATCAGCCACACCCCGGACCGGTCGCGGTGTGCGGCCCAGGATTCGGGAACGCCGGCCGATTTCATCGCCACCGAGCCGACGAGCACCCGGTGTTCACCGTGAGCGCTGACCACCGCCGGGCGGCGTGCGGTGGGCAAGTCGGCTCCCGCCCCTACGCCCTGGATCCCCGCCCGGTCGAGGGCTGCGACGGTGTCGGTCAGCCCCTGATAGCCGAAATCGAGAATGTGGTTGTTAGCCAAGGCACACACGTCGGGCCGTAACGCCGTCAGGGCTGGCAGGTTATCCGGGTGCATCCGATAACAAACTGCTTTGTGCTCGGCGAATTCACCGTCGGCGGTGATCGTTGTCTCCAGGTTGATCAGCCGAACATCGGGGGCCGCCTCGTCGAGGAGGGCCAGCACCTCGCCCCAGGGCCACTGCCAATCCACCGGGCGCGGAATCGGCCCGTTCGCGTGTTCGGCGAGGCGGACGTATCCCCGCGCATCATGCAGATACGGTTCACGTAACTCTGGTTCGCCGGGATGGGGCAGGATCTGATCGACGCCACGCCCGAGCATCACGTCACCACCCAGCAGCAGCGTAACCACATCTGAATCACCAACCATGCCCGACCACCGCCACTTACAAATCGATCACACGTGCCATGCTGCAAATCCGAAGGGCCGTCTTGCGACGGTCGATCCGTTGCTATTGCGCCGACGCTAGATGGTCAGCGATCGCAGGTCAGGAGGCGTTGGTCCCCACGGGAGTGGCCCTACGGCCCTTCGGCGCGGCGATCGGTCGCGCCACACTCGGGGGATGAATGAATCCGACGGTAGTGGTAATAGCGGGCGTCCGTTGGCCGGGCGGCTGGCTTCGTTGCGCGGCGGTATGAGGCTGTTCGACGATCGTGTCGATGCCGGACGACACCTGGCCGAGCGCCTGGAATCATTGCGCGGCAAGGACTTTGTTGTGCTGGGCCTGCCGCGCGGTGGGGTGCCGGTGGCCTTCGAGGTCGCCAAGGCACTGCGGGCGCCGCTCGATGTGCTGGTGGTGCGCAAGCTGGGGGTGCCGTTTCAACCCGAACTGGCTTTCGGCGCCATCGGTGAGGGCGGGGTGCGGGTGATCAACGACTCCGTGGTGCGCGAAGCCGACCTGTCCGAGGATGAGATGGAAGCCGTCGAGGCGAAGCAGCGGGCCGAGCTGGCGCGTCGCTCGGAACGGTTCCGCCGCGGGCATGACCGGATCCCGGTGGCGGGGCGGACCGCGGTGATCGTCGACGACGGCGTCGCGACCGGCGCGACGGCCAAGGCCGCCTGCCAGGTGGCCCGCGCCCAGGGCGCAAGCAAGGTGGTGCTGGCAGTTCCGATCAGCGGACGCGATATCGTCGCGAGATTTTCTGGGTACGCCGACGAGGTGGTTTGCTTACACATGCCCGAGTTCTTCTTTGCCGTCGGTCAAGGATACTGCAACTTCACCCAGACCTCCGACGACGAGGTGATCGCGCTGCTCGATCGCGCCCGCGAGGGCTTTCGCGAGCCTGCGGCCACCACCACGTCTGATGACCCGCCAATACGCGACGAGGAAGTCCGGGTGAGCGCCGGTCGGGTGTCGGTGGCCGGACATTTGAAGATCCCGGAGCAGCCGGTCGGCGTGGTGGTGTTTGCTCACGGTAGTGGAAGCACCCGCCACAGCCCCCGCAACCGCTACGTCGCTGAGGTCTTGAACGCGGCGGGCCTTGCCACGCTGCTGTTTGACCTGCTCACCCCGGACGAGGAACGCGACCGCGCCAATGTGTTCGACATCGACCTGTTGGCGCGACGGCTGGTGGACGTCACCGGCTGGTTGGCCAGCCAGCCCGACACCGCGGCGCTGCCGGTCGGCTACTTCGGTGCCAGCACCGGGGCGGGCGCGGCCTTGGTCGCGGCCGCCGACCCCCGTGTGAGGGTGGGGGCGGTGGTGTCCCGCGGCGGGCGGCCAGATCTGGCCGGTGCGTCGCTGACCAAAGTCGTCGCGCCCACACTGTTGATCGTGGGCGGTCGTGATGACGTGGTACTGGGGCTGAATCGACGGGCCCAGGCCATGATGCCCGGTGAGTGCGAGCTTAGCGTCGTTCCCGGCGCCACCCATCTTTTCGAAGAGCCCGGCACGCTCGAGCAGGTCGCGGTGCTGGCCCGCGACTGGTTCATCGACCACTTGAGCCGGGTGGCTACGCCCGCACACCCGTAGTGCTGCATGAAAAGCCATGGGGGAGAGGAGATATCAGGGCACCCCATTCGGCTAGCTTCGCGGGGCGTGCTCCCCGGGCCGTGGGCATTCGTCGGGCACATGGATAAGTATTGCGTCGTCTTCGGTTGTCGCAGCTTGGCCGCGGCGATGTGCAATCAGGTAGAGCCATCCCGGTCTGATGGGCTGTTTGCAGCGGGCGCACTGTGGGTCGGCGGCCATTGCTTCTCCCTTCCCTTGCCTCATTATCTCGGCCATCATTCTCCGCGTCTTCCATCGTGAGTGAGCCGTCTTTCAGCAATATCGCCGTCGCTTTGTCTCGTCCAGGGGCGCACGCCTGGGGGTGTCGTCGGAGATGCGCTAACGACGGCGTCGGTCTGGATCACGCAATCCTGCGGGCTAGTAGCGTGGTGCAGGTGACCAGCCTGACGGCGACCGTGCCAGAGACAGTTGACGTCCAGGAGCTCGAAAGCGAAATCATCACAGCCGTGGCGGACAGGCTCAGGGATGATCACGAATATGAGTTGGTGGCAGAGGCCGGGGCCGGTGGCTCGGGAACCCGAAACGAGCACGCGTTGCATCCGGCCGGCAGCATCATCGTTGATAAAAAGCCGGGCGCGCTGACGGTCGAGCTCCACGGCGTCAAGGTTGACGCGCATGATCTCTTCACTGGTGTGAGCAGCGAGTTGGAGCAGCGGCATGGAGGGCTTCGCGTCGAGATTGGCTGACGGGCTGGTGCGTCGGCGTGAATCCGACAACCGGGGCCCGACTCCGCGCCCTATCCGGGCGGCTTTGCCTTCTGCGACAGAAAGACACACCAAAACGCCGGAAAACCAATCAGTCACGGTCTACCCGCAGCGACCCATGGCGCTGTGGGGAAGGGCGCCCCAATAGACCCAAGACGTGACCTTCGACTATCGCCAACAGCGGCCCGGCCGCACAGACTGCACACCATGACCACACCCGACGACACCGCCCAAACCTGGCGCGACGTGGCAGACCAGCTCACAGCTGCGCAGATCGCCCAGCTCGAGAGCCTCGAACGTGACGAACCGCACACGCTGCTGGAAATGGCGCGGCAGTGGGCGGCCAAGAACATGACCGCTGCGGCGCCATTCGACCATGTCGCGCAGCCCGCTGGCGCCGTGCGCACGTTCCACTGGCAGCTTGACGGTAACTGGTTC
>NZ_JBKQQD010000252.1:0-4827 GCF_052144515.1 Mycobacterium sp.
ATCACCAGCTTCAGGTCGAACTCAATCAGGCGTTCGGCGAACTATCTGAAAGGAAAAAAACCGCATGAGCTGCAGAAGCCTTGTCGGCGGTCTCACCGACGGCGGCACGTACTGCGTATACATCCACGACGACGGCCGCCCCCAATACCGGCTGCCCGTCCTCGCGGAACTGATCAGCCGGGACGGGGTGCACGGTGTGCTCGGCACCCTGCTCACAGCGAGGTACGGCGGGTGGAGCTACCTGGACCCATCCGAGGACGGCACACGGGAGAACCTCCTCGGTAAGCGCGCCCGCTCGGTGCCGGGCTACGGGCTGGCCTACACGGCCGCCGCCCTTGCTCACCTGCCGCCGGATCAACAGGTGCAGCTGCCGATCCGGTTCCCGGACAACTGGTCAGAGGACTACTGGGCCGACTATGTCTACCTGATCGAGGATGACGGGTCGATCCGTTGGGCCAGAACCACACAGCGCGCCCCGCAGGACTGGCGCTGGAAACTGGTACGACCCGTCGGGGCCGACGAGCAATGGGCGCTGTTCTGATGACCGAGACCGACCCCTTGTCGGCACTGGGACGACGAAGAGATCCAACCATGACCGAGCCCCGCCGTTTGTGCCGCACGTGTTTCCGTCAGTACGTGCCGCCAGAGGTATACAAATGCCCCGATTGCGATCCAGCGCGCCGCGTCACAGCGCCACGCCAACGCCCCGCCCCGAAGTTGGACTTGGCGCAGCTGCCCCAACCCACCGAGGAAGATCTCGACCGTTACCTCCGGGAGATGCCATGACCCCACCCGACCCCGAACCGACCGCCCTCGTCATCGCCGCGCTAGCCGACGACGGGAAAGGATTGCCGACATGATCCCCGACTGGGACGGACTCACCGTCGCCCGGCTCATCGCCACGTTGTCCGGCATGCCTGGCGATATGCCGGTCGTTGTCCGCGCCGCCGGCATCACCCAACTCCTTGAAGTGGTCAGCGTCGGCCGCGGCCAAACCATGGAGCGGCACCTCATCAACGACCAAGAAGTAATCGCGGTCGGTGTTTATTGCGTGCTGGAGGCCCACCGGCTCGCTATCGACGTGAACCCCAAAGATTCGACGGATTAGCCGTACGATTAGGTCTTAACGGTGACAACACGCGTTGTCAACGTCCCTTGGGCAGCCAGAGTAAGGAGGCACCCCCAGATGACCGCTTCAGACCGGCCGTGGGACGGCTCCAGTTCCCGCTTCACGATCGAGCAATGGCGGCGGTCCTGCTTGATCGACCGCGGCGGCGACAGCAACAACAAGGACAACTACTCACTGCCTGTACGGGAACCCGGCGGCAGTGTGAATCGCCGTGCTGTGCACAATGCCGCCGCCAGGCTCAGCCAGGTGCAAGGTGTTTCTGGCGACAAAATCGCCGCCGCCGCCAGGGCTCTGATCCGCCTCTACGGAGAGCTCGGCGAAACCCCGCCCGACTCGTTAAAAGAGCTGGCTGGCAGCCGCAGCCTGGCGGGCGACGTTGAATACCGGACCACACCACTGGCCGTCGAATGCCGCAGCAGTAGCGATCAGCGCCGAATCGGCGGGCTGGCAGCAGTGTTCGGACGCCGCTCACAACTGCTCGGCAACTTTTACGAAGAGCTCGATCCCCAATTCTTCGACGAGAGCCACAGCCAGGGATGGCCTAACGTAATTTGCAGGGCCGAGCACGACTCGCGAATGCTATTGGGCGCCATCCACTCCGGCACTTTACAACTGGCGGTCGATCACCGCGGACTGGACTACACGTGCAGCCTCCCGGCCAGCCGACAAGACACCTGGGAGTCGGTATCCAGGGGCGACTACGCCGGCAGCAGTTTCGCCTTCCACTGCACCGACGACGACTGGGATTACCGCGACGGCACGCCACTGCGGGTCCTGAGAGCTGGAGTCTTACACGACGTCGGCCCGGTCACCGTTCCGGCTTATCGCGACACCTCGGCGGCCTTAAGGTCGCTGGCCAGGCGCATGGACGCCCCCCTCGAGGACGTCGAGATGTATTCGCGTGGCGGGGAATTGAGGAGGTTCTTTGTGCGCTCCGACTGGCCGACACCCAGGCGACGGACAATGAGCGGTGCGCAAGCCCTGATGCACATCATGGGCAAGCGCTGGCCCGAATGGTACTTCCAGGACCGCCGGCCGCTGTCCGGCGCGCAAGCCCGAATGTATCTGCTCGGCAAGCGGCCCTACGACCCGATCGCGACCCGCGCCCAACGGCTTTCGACCCTACCGGCCAGGGCTGCGCGCGACCCGCGGCAGGCAAAACTGCTGCTGCACGCCCACCGGATCGCGGGAGGATGGTAACCCGTGACAACCGATCATCAGCGCCGGGTCCCGCTAACGTCAACAGCACCCGATCAGAGCACACGGGTCGCCGCCTTCGCCGGCTTCGCCGCGGGCCAACTCATCGCATTGCACTCTGACCACCGCGCATTTTGCGAATTCCCGGGCATCCGGGAACTGTTGCCAGACGACGAAGTTCGGCGAGGCCGGCTCGCGGGCGAACGATGGCTTGCCGAACTGTGGGCTCGCGCGGAGGACCACCATCTACCCGAGCATCTCGCCCGCCGCGGCACGTCCGCCAGACTCGCACGCACACTCGGTGATTCGAGATGACCGATCACCAGCGCGTCGCCGCATTCTTCGCCGACCTGAAAGCCGCAGCCAGCGGCCACCCGATCCGCGACCGCCTCACCCGCTGGGTGATCCAGGGCGGTGACGAAGACGCGGAGCTCCTGCTCGCGCTCGCCGCCACCGAAGCGATGCTCAACGACCCGTGCCCGCAATGCGGCCACCGCCGCACCGATGACGTCGATGAGCGGATCGGAAATGCAGTGCTTGACCGGCTGCTCGCCAAGCAGCACTCAGGACAGGCGGCGCCGTGAAAATCAGGATGAAGATCGGGATCGCGGGAACATTCCACGGCATCGACGGGGGTGTCCAACGCGGCGACACCATCGCCATCAGCCCGGACCTCGAGGCACTGCGGTACGTCCGATTGGGCTATGCGGAAGCTGACCTGGAAGGCCCAGTCGGCCCGGCCTACCAGCCGCCCCCAGCCGAGGTGCTGGTCGAACTCCGCCACCGGGTCCTGCCGGCAAAAAAGCCACTCGAGGTGGTACGGGACAAAATCAAGACACGGCCCAAAACCCGCGACGAAGCCCGCGAGGAACAACAGCGTGCCGTTCCGTGGTAACGCTGAAAGAATCCGCGGCGCCAGCTAGGTCACGACAAAGGAGCAACATGACCAGCCCCAACGAACACCTCGATCGACAGCAGGAGAGCAAGGCAACGCCGCTCAGTGAGCAAAACCTCGGCGAGCACGATTACCGACCGGCGACTCACGACGCTCTCGTTAATCGCCACATCCGCGGTGGGGAAATGCACGTGCCGTTCTACGACGCCGGGGGCGCGCCCGAGCCGTACCCGGCTTAGGACGACCTGCCGAGACACGACTGTGAGCAATCTACGTAATGGCTGGCGCGAGAAGCGCATGAAGGGCGAATTTAAACACCGCTGCAGAACAGCCAAGCTCCCCTGTACCTGGTGCCGCCAACCCATCTCCTACGACGCGCCCCCCGGCTCCCCGGACGCATTCGAAGCCGACCACCTCTACCCAGTTTCCACTCACCCCCAACACGCCTGGAACCCGAACCTGCTCCGCCCCGCACACGGCCGATGCAACAGATCCCGCGGCGCGAAACCGCCTCCGACGAGTCCATGGGTGCAGGCAAACTGGGGATGATCGGTAAACAATGCAATTGCAATTACGCCAATTCGAATTACTCAACTACAAACTCGCCAAATATAATAAGCGGGGGAATTACAGGAAGGCATCCAAAGAATTTAAAGGGATGGTGCAACGAATTCAAAATCAGCAACGCCTTAAATGGCATACCCCCCGGCGGTATAGTTGATGACACGGAAGCGAAACGCGGATCAAGATCATAGGCTATGCTAATAACCGCAGGTAGGGGGCCTGTTTTTTTAAGGAGCTGCACCTCGGCGACGCCGCAGGCACCGAAATTTTTGGCGGACGAGCATTTCCGGAACACAAACCACTTTCAGCAAAACACCAATTAAGCGGGAATGTTTGTTGCGCAATGATATTCGATTAAATGCGACGCGTCGCGGACACAATTCGGGGATATATTGTGTGCGGCGCACAATTACTGGCATACTTAGGTTGAGCCGTTCGGAAGAGGTGCGCTGATGAGACAGCATGGGACCCGATCTTGTTACGTCGGCGGGTGTCGTCGGCCCGAATGCCGTGCGGCGGAGTCTGCGTTTCAGCGGGCTCGCCGCCAGGGTGGGTCGACCCCGACAGGAAAAGCAGCGGTGAAAAAGAAAAAGCCGCTGGCCTCGGTGCCGGTGCTGCCATCGATAAATGCTAATAATTCCCAAATCACGAGTGAGCCCGAATCGTCTGGACCCGGCCGTGTCGAAAACGCGGTGATCGCCGAGATCGGAATGCTGTCGACCGCGTCGAAGCGGCCGGGATTGGTTGAAAGCGCTTTGTGTATGGCAAGGATGCTGGACTCCGGCCTGTATCAGGCGCAGCATCCGCAGGCGGTGGCCAGGCTGCAGGCGGTGTTGGCTGAGTTGCGGGTCGGTGCTGATTCGCGGACGGGGTGGTTGTCTGAGGTGCGGAAGATGTCTGGTACGGCGGGCTGATGGAGGTTGTCCCGGGCGTCGTGGAAGTTTGAGGTGGCGGTCCCCCGCTCGAGACCTGCCGTGTGGTAGGTGTCGGGCGTCCGCCAAGACACACCAACAGCAAGGGGACCGCCGTGAAGAAGAGTAGC
>NZ_JBKQQD010000253.1:0-3341 GCF_052144515.1 Mycobacterium sp.
CTGCAGTTCGATTCGTTCCGGGTCGATGGGCGGCCGTTTCATCCGCAGCATCCGATCCCCGTGCTCTCGTCCATGTTGGGCAATTCGTATTCGGGCAAGTTCGCCGGGAAGTTGCTCTGGGTCCACCACACTCACGACGCGTCGCTGTGGCCGCCGCAGGGCCTCATCTACGGGGGTGCCGTCCGTGATGTCCAGGGCGATGCGGGTGTCGCCGAGCGGTTCCGGCTGCGGTGGAGCGAGAACGCCGAGCACGTGCCGCTGATGTTGGTTTCGCCGAGCCTCGGCCGCGCCGCCAACACGTTTCTGATCGACTACCTGCCGATCATCGAACAGTCTCTGGCGGACCTGGTGGACTGGGTCGAGAACGGCGTCGAGCCGGCCGGCACGGCCTATGAGTACCGGGACGGCAGGGTCATGTTGCCGGCAACGGCGGACGAGCGCGGCGGCATCCAGCCTGTGGTGCGGGCTACGGCCAACGGTGGGGTACGGGCCGACGTCGCCGTTGGTGAGCCCGTGGCGCTCGAGGTGCATGCCCAGGTGCCACCCAACGCCGGTGCCGTCGTCAGCGTGGACTGGGACTTCGACGGGTCGGGCAGCTTCCCTTTCCGCCATGACGAAATCGACGGCACCGCCACCGAGATCACGCGCTCGACGACGCACAGCTACGACCGGCCCGGGACCTTCTTCGCCACCGCTCTGGTCCACTCCCACCGCAACGGCGACCTGGGAGCGACGTCCCGCCGCATCCCGAATCTGGCCCAGGTCCGCATCGTCGTCTCGTAGACAGGCAGAGCCATGCAGCAGCTTAGGGGTCTGGATGCCCTATTCACCTATGGCGAGGCGTCGGGGTGGCCATTCCACGGTGGGCCTCTCTCCCTCTTCGACCCGTCGACCTCGCCCGAGGGATTCGATGTTGATCGGGTGCGGGAGCTGTTCCGTCAGCGGCTGCCGCTGGTTGCCGCGTTCCGGCACCGCATGGTGCGGTTGCCGGGCGGCCTCGCTCCGCCGGTGTGGGTGGAGGACCGCGAGGTCGACGTCGCCGACCACATCCATGGCGTGCGGCTGCCGGCGCCGGGCACTCCCCGCCAGCTCGGCGAGCTGGTCGCCGACATCTACATGCGGCCCCTCGACCACGACCGGCCGTTGTGGGACAAATGGGTGATCGAGGGCTTGGAAAGCGGGCTCGTCGCAGTGTTGGACCGGGTCAGCCACTCTGCGATGGACGGCACGCGGTTCGTGGAGATGTTCGACGCCACCTACGACACCGACCCGGCCGCACCCCTCGCCCGGCCCGGCACGCCGCCGATCACCCTGGAGCATGCCCCCGGAATCGTCGAGCGCCTCGGCCTGACCGCTCGCCACCTCGCCGTGCAACCGCTGCATGTCGCGAGGACCGCGGCCCATATTGCCCAGGCCGGTCGTTGCCTCGTCGACGCCGGCAAGCGAGGTGAGCTCGACGGACTCAGGCTGCCTTGGGCCGCGCCCCGCGCCGCGTTCAACGGCGACCTCACCAACCGGCGGGCGTTCGCCTTCTGCACGCTGCCGCTGCCCGCTGTCACGGAGATCGCCCATCGTGAGCATGTCACCGTGACCGAGGTCGCGCTGGCGCTGACGGGAAGCGTCCTGCGCACCTACCTGCAGCAGCGAGGCGAACTGCCAGAGGCATCGTTGCTGACGACCTTCCCGTCAGCTCTGGCGAGCATGCAGGAGGGCGCGAAAACGGTCGGCGGGAACGCGCTCGCGATCGCGATCGCCACGCTCGGGACCGACATCGCCGACCCCCTCGAGCGGCTCCACAAGGTGGCCGAGTCGACCAGGGCCGGGAAGGCCCTGCTGCGCGCTGTGAGGCCCGAGCTCGAAATGGAGGTCTTCGACCTGATCCCGCCGGCCCTCGTGGGCGGCGTGGCGGCCGCCCACGGCAAGCGCGGTCTGACGATCCGCCGACGCTCGAAGACATTCGCCAACCTAGACACCAGCGGCATGCGCCTCGGGGGGCCGCTGTACATGGCGGGCGCCCGCCTGGTCGCGTCCTACGGCGTCGGGCCGAATGCGTGTGCAGCGCCGGTATTCGTCGTCGTCGGCTACATGGACTCGCTCGACTTCGGGTTCACTGTGTGCCCCGACCTCATACCAGATCCGTGGTGGTTTGCCGACGCCTACCCGAAAGCGCTCGCCGAGCTGGGACCGTCCACGCCCATCTAGGCGGCATCGCCGCCGTCGGCCATCTCGCCCCCACCCGGATAGCCATGGTCCGCGTGTGAGCGCCACAGCGCTACCCGCCGGGCCTCGCGCTCGCTTCGCACAGGAACCGGGTCGATGGATTACGGCGTCCACAGCATATGGAGGCCGACATCCGGCCCTTGCCTCGCACTAGTTATATAGATAAACTTTTATCTAAATAATTTCCGGGCTCGATTGCTAGCCTCGATTTTTCGCGCGGCCTGGCTGAGCCGGGCGGAGCAATTAGTGGTGGGGAGAGCACCGATGGAGGCGGTTGCTGAGACGCGATGACCGGTGACATGGCTTTGCTTGAGGAACTGCCGGTCTCGCAGCGATGACTACACAACAAGAACCCGCATTGTATGGTGAGCGCAAAGATGATGGCGTCAACGCCATCCAGGACTGGACCGTCGGGTACGTCAAACGTCACCCGCTCGCCTCGCTCACGACGGTCGGTGAACAGTTCGTCCTCGGCGTGCGCACCGTTCAGTACTTCTTCGTCGACCTCGTCACCGGCCGATTCCAATGGCAAGAGTTCGTCCGACAGGGCGCCTTCATGGCGGGAACCGCCGTGCTGCCGACAATTCTGGTTTCACTGCCGATCAGCGTCACCTTGTCGATTCAGTTCGCGTTGCTGGCCGGTCAGGTCGGCGCCACCTCACTTGCCGGCGCGGCCAGCGGACTCGCGGTCATTCGTCAGGGCGCTTCGCTGGTGGCCGCCGTTCTCATGGCGTCGGCCGTCGGCTCTGCCATCACCGCCGACCTGGGTTCGCGCACCATGCGCGAAGAGACCGACGCCATGGAGGTGATGGGCGTATCGGTGATCCGCCGTTTGGTGGTACCGCGCTTTGCCGCTGCGATCATGATCGGCGTCGCGCTCACCGGAGTCGTGTGCTTCGTCGGATTTTTTGCGAGCTACATGTTCAACGTGTACTTCCAGAACGGTGCGCCGGGCAGCTTCATCGCGACGTTCGCGTCGTTCACGACGACCGACGACATGATTCTGGCGCTGCTGAAGGCCATCATGTTCGGCGCCATCGTCGCCGTCGTGTCAAGCCAGAAAGGCCTGTCCACCGAAGGTGGGCCGACGGGCGTCGCGAACTCGGTGAACGCGGCGGTCG
>NZ_JBKQQD010000254.1:0-3895 GCF_052144515.1 Mycobacterium sp.
GGCTGTGGCTACGTGCCGCCGAGAGGCACCAGCCGGGGTTAAAAGCCCGGCATCCATTCCCCTCTCACGCTGAATGCGGCGGCCGCCGATCTGCCTGGATGATTACGGTCTGGCCGGCTCGCTCAAGAGCGGCTCGGATGCGCCGGGCCTCGTGCACGTCGTCGGTGCGGCCGAGGCTGCTGTACCGGCGTTCCCCGCGTGGGCGTTCGACTCGGTGAGATCGATGATTGGATTGCCGGATGCTCGCCGCTGCCGGAGCGCGAGCGTCAAACGGTTTGGCGACAGGTCTCCGGAAATGCGATCCGAGAACATAGGCGAAACTACTGAAACACAAAGGACACGACGAGCGCAAAGAGTGATGCTTCATAATTACGGCCGCGACACGATCTCGATGGTCTCGATGACATCGCCCTCGAAGCAGGGCGCCAAAGACTCCCCGACATTCCCGCTGACTTCGTGGCGGCGCAGTACACCGATTGAGCGGGGCAACATGGTCCCACCAAAAGCGCGCGACTACGTCATCGCACACTGGTAAACACCGGGACAACGTCGACGGATACCCGCCAACGTGCGCGGATGTATTTCCATCCGCTCTTGACGCCGTCAATACCCGAAAGCAAAACCGCAGGTAACGAGCGGGACTGAATTGGAACGAGACGGAGCGAACCTGCAGGTCAATCGGTATTTCCGCAGGTAGAGGCAGAGGTTCGAATCCCCTTAGCTGCCGGTCACCGACCGGAGTCCAAGTGTCCTAACTCTGTCCTACCGCTGTCGAAAACACCGCCGATGCGGCGGTCAGGCGGTCATCGGGGAGGCTTTGCGCAGTACATCCGACGGCGGGGTCCCGGCTCCAGTCGCCGCGGCCTTCCTGCCCATCGCGAGGCGGTGGCGAGCACTGACCGCGATACCCGCGAGGCGCGGACGCCGTGTCCCCACAGCTGTCCGCCCCGGGCGGTAACGTCAGTTAGCTTTCGCAAGCGGTATCAAGTTGTGCTACACCGCCCCCAACGGTCGTTGGGGCCGTTGGCGCAGTCAGGACGCGGAGGGTTGTGGACATGCCAGTGGGAGGCGCTCCGGCGTTCACCGGGTCGGACTGTGCCTAATTGCAGGAGTTCGCGGGCGGTACTCAGACCAGCGATCTGACAGAGGAGCAGACATCCGGCATCGCTGACCTGCGGACACGCCTCCTCGAAGCGGCGACCACGGTCGCTGACCAGCTGTCGGCCGATTGGCGGCCGTTCAAGTCGGATGTCAACCGACCCAGCATCAGCGGCCACGTGGCCAAACTGCTCTGGTCTTGCGCATACCCGTCTGCCTCGCCCCACAAGTCGTTCGGGTTGCAGGTCGCGCTGATCGTGCAACCCAGCGGCATCGAGCTGTGCTTCTGCCTCGGCGCTGGTGTCAGCCAGTCTAAGTCCGGCGACACTCGCGACGAGCTCGGTCGAGAGTTCGCGCGCGTACGCGAGCGGATGCAGACCGCGCCCCGTGGCGTAGTTGAGGGCGTCACCCAGCGACTCGGATCCGAGTGGTCGTTTCGCAAGAAATGGCTCATGCCGCCGGAGGCCGGCGAGTTCCGGACATTCGAGGAGTGGCTCAGGTTCGCTGGCGCCTCGTCCGAAGGTGGAGCCAGCATCTCGAGGTACTTCGCACCGGAGCAGGTGGACGGTGCCGCACCGGCGTTCGTCGACGACCTGGTGCGATTGTCGCGCGCAGTCCGCCCGCTCGTGGACTGGGTGTACTCGGACGACGGCACGGACATGCAAGCCGCTGGTCTCGGTGTGGCCGGGCCGGCCGTGGACCACGATGAGTCGGGACGGATCCCACGTGGGTTCCGACGGGACCTCTTCGACGCTGCCGTCGCCGAGTTGAAGCGTGAGCGCCTCGAGCATGGCGACCTACATCAGTTGGCGTGCCGCCAGCTGGCGGCGTGGATCGAGCAGCGAGACACCCTGACAGATGATGCACTCTGGGCTGGTCTTCGCGACCGCTTCCTACCGTTCGGGTATGTCGAGATCGACGGCAAGAGATACGACGCGAAGTCGCCGACCCTGCTCAACGACGCCGAGCTCCGTGCCGCGGAACGAGAGGGTCGCGTCGCTGCACATGGCAACCTTCACTGGACCGGCCTCGCTCGAGCGGTCGGCAGCGAGCGGGCCGATGTGCCGGCGATCAGGGCTGCGATCGACTGGATTCTCGATGAGACAATCCCGTTCGACGTCCGCATCGCTGCCCTCGTGGGTGGTGATCGGCACGTCCGCGGGTTCGGCATCGCGGTCTGGACCGGTTTCTACGCGATGGCTCGCGACTGGGAACAGCCGGCGGTCAACGAGACGGTGAACGAGGCATACGAGAAGCTCGGCTGGCCACTGGTGCAGGACGGTCCCGCGGCTCAAGTGGCAGAGGTCCGAGCACGTGGGAAACTGCTACTCGCCGAGAGTGGGCTTCGTTCGCTCTCCGACATCGACTGGGTGTATTGGCGCGTCACCGACATGGAGTCGACGGACACCCCCACGACACGGGTGGACACCGGACCGTGGTGGCTCTTCCAAGGAAAACCGGCTCGCTATGACATCGACCGTGCGGTCCGTGAGCTCGAGCGCCAGACGTGGACGACGAGCCGGCACGCTCGCAGGATCAAGGCTGGGCATCGCGTCTTCCTCTACCGCACCGGGCAGGAGGCCGCGGTCATTGCGCTCGCCACCGTCGAGTCCAACCCGGCGGAGATACCGGAGCCCGATAGCGAGCTTGCCTACTATCGGGATCCGAGCGATTACAACGCCGGAACCGCTACGAGGGTCTGGTTGCGGATCGACCGCATCGTCGAGCCGCCGGTCACGCGCGATACGCTGCTCGCCGATCGGGACCTTCGCGATCTGGCAAACCTGAAGTTCGGGAACGCCACCAACTACCCAGTGCCATCTGAGCTCGCGTCACGACTTCTCTCACTCATCACTGCCGAACCTCCCCAGAGCCTGAATGGGAGGGACGCGTTCGCGGTGCCTGGTGTCCTGCGCAGGGTCGCGGCTGGCGCGGGTCTCTGGTTTGAGTCGTGGGTGCTCGAAGATCTCTACCTCGCACTGCGCACCAAGCCGTTCTTGATCCTCACGGGGTTATCAGGCACGGGGAAGACGAAGGTCGCACTCGCGCTGCAGGATCTGTTGACCGAGGAGGACTTACTGGAGATACGACTCGCGCTGCTTCTCGACGGCGCTTCACCGATGGGTGATCACGAACTCGCGTGGAACTCGGGAGCCAGGGATGCTGCTGGACCTGCCTCGGTGACTCGGGGCATCGTACCGTCGCTGGACCGGCTCTCCCGGTCCCTGCAAGACCACGGTCGGTGACCCCCCACCGTGGCGTCGGCTTCACCCGGCAGTCGGCGTGGCGCCCCGATACCCGTCAACGGCTGAAGTCACTGAGACTCATCCATCACCCTTGGGGAGGACGCACGATAGAGCCCCTGTCGCTCGGGTTGATGCAGTCGGTCATGGTACGGGCCATTCGTGCACTGGGGCGCCGGTGTGCGCGTGCTCGGCATACCGCCGTGTCATCTCACGCAGCGCCGTGATGCGCTCCATCCCGCGCTTCTCGAGGTAGCGCACCGCCTCGGTCTGCCAGGCAGCGCCGGTACGGCCGCATCGAACCCGTGCTTCGATGACACCGAGATACCGGTCGCGGTCGTCCGCATCCACGCCCCAAGCGTCGAGCCCGGCCGCAGCGGCCGGCAGCAGGACCTCACGGGTGAGCTGGTCGACGGGGTGGTCGACGCCCTGCCAGCACAGCCGCGCTGCCAGCCCGTCTCGTGCCGCGCGGTGCAGGTTCTGCTCGGCCGCCGCGAAGGGCATCTGCTTCCAAGGGGTGGGGTCGCTGTCGACGATCGCGCGGACCAGTCCGT
>NZ_JBKQQD010000255.1:0-8558 GCF_052144515.1 Mycobacterium sp.
TCGGTCGCTGGGGACGCGCCCCGACCGCCACCGCCCCCAGCAGCTCATCAGTCAGCTGGGCGGACCCGCCGTCGCGGTCTAGGCCGCACGCACGTGCGGTCTCCACATAGCGGCGGACCGTCTTACGAGCGGCCCCCGACAGCTTGCTCACGTCCCGCAGCGACCGGCCATCCAGCCACAGCCGCAGGATCTCTTTCACTTCGACCATCGATAACTCCCGGTAGGTCATCTCGCCAATACAGCGGCCGCGCAGACCATGGAAGCGTCACAAGAGCCGAATCGGTGCCCCATGACCGCACAGTAGGTTGATAGCAGAGGCCCAGCCTGCCGTTACAACCAAGCGGTAAATCTATAGGTACCAAACCTCACCGCCGTCATCTCGAGGAAGGGGAGGACATGACGACTCAGCACTACCAAGTGATCACGAAAATATTGGTCAGCGGCGCTATCACTCTCGGCGCCTGTGTTGGGGGGGCAACACCGGCCAGCGGCGACCCGAACCCGTTCGGCGGCCTCAGCTGTAGCTGCCGAGGGACAGCTCCAGCCGGCAGCCCGGATCTGAGGGGAGAGATCGATCGAGGGCTCCGGGAGGGTCACTCTGCCTGGTTGCCAGGACTACCGGCACCGGCCCAGTCCGGGCAACCGTCGCACTAATGTGATCGGATGCGCTGATGGTGATGTCCGCGCGAGCTGAAAGCGCTGCGATAGAAGGCATGCGGGAAAAACCGCACCCCTCGATCGAGAAAATCCTGGCCGGCGCCTGTATGGCTCTCGTTGCCGTAGGGCTGGCGGCACCGGCCAACGCCACCTCGCACGCTCCCGCACCGAACTCGGCTCAAAGCTTCTTGGCCGCGGTGCACGCGGCAGGCATCGTCGGAGTAGACCCAGCGATGCTAGAGAACGGCTACAACGTCTGCTGGGAGATTTGGAACGGCCACTACACCGGCGCCCGGGCGGCCGCGGGCATGCAGCAAAACTACCCGACGCTGACCGCTAGTCAGGCGAAGCGTTTCGTGGTCGCCGCGTACAAGAACCTGTGCCCGGTGCCCGGTGCGTACGACTGGTGGGCTTACAGCACCAGCTAGCACGACTGCACAGGCCTGACTTGAGTTGGCCGTCTGCGCCCCGCTGGACGAGCCAGATTGACGAGTGAGGTGACGGCGAGGGCCGCGATGGGCTACTGCTCTGACCGAGTGCGATGACAACCCAGGTCCTGCTCATTATCGCCGTGGTCGCCTCCGTCGCGTTCACCCTCTGGCTCGTCCAGCGGGGCGGTCGCAATCGCTGAGGGTGCTGTACCGGTTGCTGTACTGGTCCCAAAATGGCCCTCAGCCCAGGCGTTCGCACCGCCGATCGACCGGTACGCGGATCACTCGGCGACGAGTTGATCGGTGTTGGCGAACACCAGGTTGCCGGTGTCCAGCACCACCGCCCACCGTCGGGCCGGGTCAGCGAAACGCTGCCCGCCGATCTCCACGGGTGGGACCGCCAGCTCACCGAAATCCTCAACGACGACACCTCGGCTCTCAGCATCGGTGCCCGCATACACCCGCACGCGCATGTTCACCGCCAATTGCCCACCGGTCCCGCTGCTGCGGTTTTTGCGACGTTCAAACACCGTGTACTCCCTACCGTGTCCTAGAACCGACCCGTTTCGAGATCGGGCCTGCGCCATCTGGTGTTGGCCTCACTCGTCGGCGGCTCCCAACGCATCATCGCGGACTGGGCGGTCGGCGAGTTCTTCGTGCCTGCCGAACAGATACGGATACGCGATTCCGGCGATCGCAGCGCCGATCAGCGGTGCCAGCCAAAACACCCATAGCTGCGCAGGTGCCCCGTTGCTGTTGAAGAACGCGACCCCCGTCGACCGCGCCGGGTTGACCGAGGTGTTGGAGATCGGGATCGAGATCAGGTGGATCAGTGTCAGGGTTAGGCCGATGGCCACACCGGCGAATCCCTTGGGCGCTCGGTCATCGGTGGACCCCAGGATGACGAGCAAGAACACACCCGTCAGGACGATCTCGGCGACGATCACCGCCCATAACGAGTAGCCGCCAGGGGAGTGCTCACCGAACCCGTTGGCCGCCATGTTGCCCGTCGCGGTAAAGCCTTCCTTGCCCCTTGCGATGAGATAGATCACCAGCCCAGCGAGTAAGCCGCCGATCACCTGAACAATCCAATAACCTGGCAGGGCTCGCCACTCGACTCGCCTCGCCAGCGCCGCGCCCAGCGTGACCGCAGGATTGAAATGCCCGCCGGAGATGGTGCCGAATGCGTAGACACCCGTGAGCACGGTCAGACCGAAGGCGGTGGCCACCCCAAGAAAACCGATCCCCACCGAAACACCGCCAGAGAGGAACTTCGCGGAAAACACCGCGCTGCCGCAGCCGCCAAAGACCAGCAAGAATGTGCCGATCGTCTCCGCTGCCAGTCGATGAAACATGCTCGGAGCAGCCATGCGCTACCGCCTTCGCCGTTGAATGGGTGTGTCTAGCGTGAGCGTTGCGAACAAGCGTGGCCAAGAGGGCCCGACGGTCGTTTCTCAATCGTGTTGGGACGGTAACCGAAGATTGCCCCTATCGACTACCTCAGCTAGCAGGTGCTGCTTCCCGGAAGTCTCAGACATCGGTGTCCTTCCCAACTGCGGGCGCGCCGCATTTCGATCGGTATTCGACATCCACCTGTACGTGGTGCCGCGGCAAAACGACGACAAGCTGTGGTTCACGAAGGACACGCTGCTGCGGCGTGACCCGGACCGTGAGAAAACCGCACACACTTTGCGGGCAGCACTGGAGAAGGTCGACGCTACTGAGTGAGACTGGCAGCTATGAGTTTCGTGGAGGAAAAGGTGCTCCCCCAGGTGCTGCGGGTGCACGACACGGTGTATCGGAGGACGAACGGCTGGATCGGTCACCGCACGCTGTGGATACCGAGCCTGCTACTGCATACCGTCGGTGCCAAGACCGGTAAACAACGCACGACGTCGCTGACCTACGCCCGCGACGGTGACAGCTATCTGGTCGTTGCCTCCAAGGGCGGCGCGCCCGAGGCCCCTGGCTGGTACCACAACCTCAAGGCCAAGCCCGACGTCGAGATCAACGTCGGCCCAAGGCGTTTCGCTGTCACCGCCCGACCGGTGCTGCCCAACGACCCCGACTACCCGCGGCTATGGCAGATCGTCAACAAGAACAACCAAAACCGCTACATCGAATACCAGAAGCGGACGTCGCGACCCATCCCCATCGTCGTCCTGATCCCGAAAGGCTAGAACAGCGAACAACCGCCCTCGTCGGGGCTAACTATCGCCGCTGTACTGAGACTGACTTTCAAGACTCTCATAACTCGTCTATTTCGAGACCGCTTCCAGTTCCGTTCGGGCCTGGTCGATTTGGTCGTATGCGTAGGTCACCACGGCTGCCATGGTCATCGTTTCGCCCTTGCGGGCGAGCGATCCGTAGGTCTGGTCGCCGAGCACGCTGCGGAGGTGGGTTATCACGGTGGTAATTTCGGGGACCCCCGCCGCAGAGAACGGACTGAGAGCGAACCCGGCGATAGTGGCCGCCGCTTCGTAGCGGCCGAGCCGGTCGAAAAGAACGGCGAGGACGGCCAGCGCGCCGCGGATCGTCGTGGTGTTGCCCGCATTGTGGTAGTTGCGGATCGCCAGAGTGAGGTGATCGAACGCGGACACGGTGTCGCCCTGTTCGGCTTCGAGTAGAGCCAGAACGTTCGCCAGGGCTGACGCGCGGGAGCGGTTGCCGCTGTCTTGAGCGATCACCAGACCCCGGCCGAGGGCGTTAAGCGCCCCGACGGGGTCCGCGTCACGGAAAGCCAAACCGTAGGCCCAGAGCGCCGACGCGAGCCACTGCGGGTTGCCTGTTGCCTCCGCAGCCTCGATGAGGCCATCCGCGGAATCCATCGCCTCCCCACCGGAACCGGCCACTGCAAGGGCCAAAACCAGAAATGCCCGGATGTGGACGTGGGTGTCGCGGCGGCGTGCGAGCTGGGCGCGGCACCACTCGGCCAACCGCTCGGGCTGCCCGATGGCGAGGTATACAAATCCAAGCCAGGCTTCGATGCCGTACGGCAGCGCATCGCGGCTCCTGCCGACAACGATCTGGCCCGCGTCGCTGTAGCGGACAGCCGCCTCGATCCGTCCGGTCGTGTAGCACATCGACCCAATCACGTACAGGAACGCCAGCCGGGGGTGGTCGCCGGTGCGGGCGGGCTCGATCAGCTCTTCAGCCCAAGCTATCGGCTCAAAGGTTTGGACCCAAACGCCGAGGAACCCCGCACAGGTGGCGATGGCGGCGGCGACATCCAGATCGCCCTGGTCGGCGGCCCGCCGAAACGCGGTGCGCAGATTGGCCAGCTCGATAGCGAACCAGTCGTAGGCCTCGCGCTGTCGTGGGCTGTCCCACAGGGCCAGAATGTCGGCTTCACGTGCGGCAAAATAGCGGGCGTGCGCCGTACGGACCGTGTGCGCGTCACCGCGTGCAACAAGTTGCTCCTCGGCGAACTGGCGGATCGTCTCCAACATCGAAAACCGCGTCCGCCCCGAGGATCGGTCGGCGACGAACAGCGACTTGCGCACCAGCGCATCAAGCAGATCGAGCAGGGCGTACTCGTCGAGGTCCGCTCCGGCCACGGCGCAGGCACTTTGGAGGTCGAAACCGCCCGCGAAGACCGAACAGCGTTCTAGCACGGTCTTTTCGGTGTCGTCGAGAAGGTCGTAGGACCAAGCCACCGCGTGGCGCAGCGTGTGGTGGCGCGCCAAGCCGCGCCGCGACCCGACCAGCAGCCGGAACCGGTGATCAAGGCGATCACGCATTTCACTAGCGGTCATCGATGCCATCCGCGAGGCCGCCAACTCGATGGCTAATGGGATGCCGTCGAGGCGTTGACAAATCTCGACGGCTGCGGCTGATTCATCGCCGTTGACCATCGCGAAGCTCGGTGCAATACCTTGAGCGCGTTCGACGAACAGGCTCACCGCCGCCGAGTCGATTCCCGCGCCGATGTCCAGCGACGGGACCGGCCACACTTGCTCCTGGGCGACCCCGAGTCCTTCGCGGCTGGTGGCAACGACCCGCACGGTCGCGGAGTGCGTGAGGATTGCTTCGATCAGGTCGGCGGCGGCGTCGAGAACGTGCTCGCAGTTGTCGAACACCAACAGCCGCGACCGGCCCTCCAAGGCGGAGGCCACGGACTCGCTCACGGTTTTGCCGGGCTGTTGGGTGATGCCCAGCACCGCCGCCACTGCGTCAGGTACAGCCGCCGGATCGGTGACCGCAGCCAGTTCGAAAAACCAGACCCCGTCAGGGAACTCATCGGCCAGCCGCGCCGCGACTTCGGTTGCCAGGCGGGTCTTGCCGACCCCACCCACGCCAGTCAGCGTCACCAACCGATGCGCCTTGAGCGCCGCTTGCACCTCGTCGAGTTCGGACTCGCGTCCGATCAAGCTCGTGGGCGCGGGGCGCAGGTTCCCCGGACTCGGGTCGAGCGCCCGCAACGGCGGAAAGTCCGTGCGCAGGCCGTCTGCTCGGACCTGGAACACCTGAACTGGGGCTGGGAGATCCCGCAACCGTCGCGGCCCCAGATCGACGAGATCAACTCCACTGAGCAGAACCGCCGTCGACTCGGCCAAAAGGATCTGCCCGCCGTGCCCCTCAGCCATCACCCGCGCCGCACGATTCAGCACCGCGCCGAAGTAGTCGCCATCCCGCAGCTCTGCCTCACCGGTCGCCAGCCCCATCCGCACCGGCAACTCCAGCGCCCGCTGCGCGGCCACAGCGGCATCGACCGCAGATCTCGGCGACGCGAACGCCGCGCATACCCCGTCGCCGGTGTGCTTGAACAGGAAGCCACCGTGCGCATGAATCGCGTTGCGCAACACCTCGTCATGGACGGCCAACGCCACCCGCATCCCCTCCGCGTCGGCCTCCCACCGACGGGTCGACCCCTCGACATCGGTGAACAAAAAAGTCACCACCCCCGAAGGGGCAGCCGCCGTCATGGCATCGCCTCGGCCCAGGCGATATGCCCTTCGAAGCCAAGCTCTGTGGCCATCGCACGGTAGCGATCCCGAAGATCCGCGTAGGCCACCATGTCGCCGCGAGCCCGGGTCAGCAGAGTTCGTGATCGCAGCAGCCAGATCTCACGTATCACCAAACCTTCGTCGGCTGGCGCGGACGCTAACCGCTCGATCGCAGCCTCGGCTTCGACTAGGTCGCCGTCGGCCCTGCGATCAAGCAGTGTCTCCACCAGAACACCCGTCGTCGGAATGCCCCACCCCAGCAGCCGTTCCTCGCGGAACAGATGATCGACGCTGGCATGCATGAGAGCTATGGCGTCATCGCGATCTCCTCGCCGAGCCCTCTCACGCGCCAAGTACACGTTGACGAGCGGTAACTCGGACAACAGGTATCCCTGGCGTAGCAACACGTCGCTGGTCTCTGCCAGGAGCTGCTGTCCGCGATCACGATCGGCAGCCGCTTGGCGGTGCACGAGCGCAACGGCCAATGTCGCCTGTACGAAGGTCACCGCGAGATCATCACTGGCTCGCTCGGCAATCCGTAGGGCCTCCTCGATCTCGTGCACTGCGGAATCGTCGGCCCGCAGCACGCCGTTCGATACTGTCGGGAAGTAGGCCCACGCGACGGCGAAGGCGTAGGACATGGGATCGGCGCTGCGGGCCATGCCCAGACCGCGCGGCAAATCGTCCCACCATCCAGCACGGCCCAGGCAATAACGGGCAACAGCCCGCGTCGTGAAAGCGAGCGCTAACGGAGACCCGGTAATGAAGTTGCCCTTCGACGGATCACCGTCGGCCAGGTCGATGACTGTCTGCGACCACCGCAGCGTGTCAGACCACTCGGCACTATCACTTCTGGCATAGATCAGCGGATTGGCCAGCCCCACAGTCAAGGTCGGATCACCGAGCGACTCGATGAATGCCCAAGCTTCCGAGGCCAGCCGCGACGCCTCACGCATCCGGTCCTGCCACAAACGATCCATCACCAGCCCGACCATGGCGACGGCCAGTGACGCCTTGTCCCCGGCGGCGGCGCACAACTGTCGCAATTCGTCAAACCGCTCACCAGCCACATGTTCGTGGACTCGCCAGGCGATGCCGCACAACATGGTGCGCGGGGCGATGCGCATGGCCGTCCGGTTGGGGTCATCGGCGGGTAGGGCGTCGGCGATCTTTTGGGCGCGCTCCCAACTCAGTCGCGCCGCGGCGATGTCGCGGTTCGTCGACCAGGACGCCGCGCGCATGTGCCAGCCGTAGGCGGCATGGAAATCACCAGCGGCCTCCAGATGTTCGGCAATCAGCGCAGCGTTCTCCTCGACCGATTCCGACTCGCCCGATTCGATGGCTTCGGCGACGCGCCGGTGTAGTTGAGCGCGATCGGATTTGAGCTGTGATTCGTAGGCCACCGTGCGAATCAGGGGATGGTGGAACACATAGGTGGGGTCTCCGGTGAAGGTGATCTGATCGACGAACTGTGCCCTCAACAGGTCGTCAATCACGGGGTTGATTCCCAGGGTTTCCAGGAGGCTATGGCTAAACGTTGAGCCGATGACCGCCGCCGCGCTCAGCGTGCGCTTGGCTTTCGGGTCGAGGCGGTCGATACGGGCGGCGATGGTGGCTTGCACGGTGGCAGGCATGCTGACCTCGCCGACATTAGCTGTCGAGACATAGCTGCTGCGGGTGCCCCGCAGCACCCCTTGCTCGGCCAGATCGCGCACGATCTCTGCGGCGAAAAGCGGGTTCCCGGCGGCCCTCTCAACAATCAGAGTGGCCAGCCTGGCAACTGAGGGGTCTGAGCCGAGCAAGTCGCTAACCAGTGCTGTGGTTTCCTGATTGCTCAGCGGGGCGAGCGCGATGCTTTGAGCACCGCTCACCCGGTTCAGCGCGCCGGAGTAGTCGGGTCGGTGGGTGACCAGCACCAGCGACGGTGTCTGCGGGATGACGGTGAGGAAGTCGGCCAGCATCGACTCGCTGACCTCGTCGATCCAATGGGCGTCTTCGATGACGTAGACCGCCGGGGCCTTGCGGGCCAACGACGCGGCATTCACCAAAGCCGTCAACCGCCGCCGACGGGCATCCGGATCGATCTTGGGCAGCGCCACCTCGGGATCGGCGATGCCCAGCAGATCCTCTAGCAGCAGCAAGTCTTCGGGGTCGGCGTCGGGGGCTTGAGCCCGCACCCGCAAGCGAGCTGCCGGGCCGTCCAACCCACCCACGCCAGTGGTTGCCCGCAGCAGCCGCGAGATCGCGTGGAAGGGCACGTCGGTGGCGTGCGATTCGCAGTAGGCACTGAACACCTCGACACCCCGGGCGGTGGCAATCGCAGTGACCTCGCGCACCAGACGGCTCTTGCCAATACCCGGGGAGCCCACCACCGTGACCACCGCGCCGTGTCCGTCTATGCCACGCTCTGATATGTAGTTGGTTTTGTCAAGTGGGCAGGGGGAAGCGGGTGCCATGACCGTCGTCGTGGCACCCGCTTCCGTTGACCGAACTGACCAGGGGTGGCGAGCGTGTCGATGTTGCC
>NZ_JBKQQD010000256.1:0-7704 GCF_052144515.1 Mycobacterium sp.
GCGCTTCGACGCGGCGATCCGACGCGCCCGCGCACACCGCGTCACACGCGCTGAAGATTTTTAGGTGCAAGGCCTAGCTGAATCTCAGCGCTCCGCGCTGCGGTGCAGGAGCGCCGGCGGCGGGAGCGAGGTCCAGCCGCCCGCCATCGTCGCCGAGCTACCAGGCCATAGCTTTGAGGCTGACTTGCACACAACTGGGGCATCGCGTCGGACAGGGCCTGCACCGGCGCCTTCCGCTACGTGCACGTTCCACCGCGGCTCAGCGAGCCGCGTCAGCCACTCACCTGCAGCGGAAGCGAGAACACTCCAGGCCCGCCACTCACCACAAACACCCAACGGCCATTCACCGGCAGCCTCACCTCGACGTCGAAGAAAGCGAATCCGATTTCGCCGCCGGCCGCGGCTTCTGGCAGCTCGTACTCGACGACGAGCGGATCGTCATCCCTCGGAGGCATGATCTCTACCTCCACACGCCCGACCGGACTATCAGTCTCAGCCTGGGTCAGCACCACCAGCACAAACCGGACCTGCCGGTCAGACCCGACCATAAACCCGGACAGCACACCGCCCGACACGCTGAGCTTGTTCCCCACCACCGGCCCTCAACAACGGTCGAGGAGATACGACGCCGATCGCGGAAGGTTTGACCGCCAACCCCCCGGCCCGCGCCACTTCGTCCACCATCACCGGCGCGGGCCCCCTGCTGTACTTCGCTCCCCTCTTCGCCGCTTTGGGTGCGCCACATGCGCTTTCACCTTGCGCCGTGCGCGCTTTTCGCCGCCCCGGTCACGCCGAGTCCTTCGGTACCACCGATTTGTCGGACCCCTCACCTACAGTCGCTGCTGTGTTCGTCGTCGGCGGGACCATCGTCTACAGCGCGTCAGATCTTGCCGCTGCCGCCCGATGCGAGTACGCCCTGTTGCGGGCTTTCGACGCGAAACTGGGCCGAGGCCCCGCCGTTTCCGCGGACGACGCGTTGCTCGCGCGAACCGTCGTCCTCGGTAACCAGCACGAACGACGCCGGCTCAACCAACTGCGCGACGAGTTCGGGGATGCAGTCGCTGTCATCGGCCGTCCGGCATACACCCTCGCCGGGCTGACGGCCGCCGCCGAGGCGACCCAGCATGCCATCGTCAACCGCGCCCCGGTGGTGTATCAGGCCGCGATGTTCGACGGCCGTTTCGTCGGGTTCGCCGACTTTCTGGTACTCGACGGCGAGCACTATCGGGTCGCTGACACCAAGCTGGCCCGCTCGCCCAAAGTCACCGCGTTGTTGCAACTGGCGGCCTATGCCGACGCGCTGGCCGGCTCGGGCGTCCCAGTCGCGCCGGAGGCCGAGTTGCAGCTGGGCGACGGCACCGTCGTGCGCTACCGTGTCGGCGACCTGATCCCCGTCTACCGCTCCCAGCGCACGCAATTGCAGCGGCTGCTCGACGACCACTACGCCGCGGGCACCGCGGTGCGCTGGGAAGACCAGGGAGTGCGGGCATGTTTTCGTTGTCCGTTGTGCACCGAACAGTTGCGTGCGACTGACGATCTGCTGTTGGTCGCCGGCATGCGAGTCAGCCAGCGGGACAAGCTACTTGACGCCGGGATCACCACGATCGGCGAACTGGCCGGCCATACCGAACCAGTGCCAGACCTGGCATCCGGCCCGCTCGGCAAATTGACCGCGCAGGCTAAACTGCAAGTCCGCCAACGCGAAACCGCCATTCCGCAGTTCGAGATCGTCGACCCGCAGCCGCTGACACTGTTACCCGAGCCGGACCCCGGTGACCTGTTCTTCGACTTCGAAGGTGATCCACTGTGGACCGCCGACGGCCACGAGTGGGGTCTGGAATATCTGTTCGGCGTCTTGGAAGCCGGGCCGGCAGACACCTTTCGACCGCTGTGGGCGCATAACCGGGTGGACGAACGAAAGGCCCTGACTGATTTCCTGGCAATGGTGGCCAAGCGCCGCAAGCGTCGCCCCAACATGCACATCTACCATTACGCACCGTACGAGAAGACCGCGTTATTGCGGCTTGCCGGACGGTACGGAGTCGGTGAGGACGAGGTCGACGAACTATTGCGTAGCGGGACGCTGGTCGACCTGTATCCATTGGTGCGCAAGAGCATTCGGGTGGGCGCGGAGTCGTTCAGCCTCAAGGCGCTAGAACCGCTATACATGGGGGCGCAGCTGCGCGTTGGCGACGTCACCACGGCCACCGACTCGATCACCTCCTACGCCCGGTACTGCGAACTGCAGGCCGCTGGCCGCTTCGATGATGCCGCATCCGTCCTCAAGGAGATCGAGGACTACAACCACTACGACTGCCTGTCGACTCGCGAATTGCGCAACTGGCTGATGCTGCGCGCCTATGAATCTGGCGTGGTACCGATTGGCGCCCAACCAGTTCCCGAAGGCAACACCGTCGAAGACCATGACCAACTGGCAGTGGCGTTGTCGACGTTCACCGGCGATGGGGCCGTCGGCGGCCGCACGCCCGAGCAGACGGCTGTGGCGCTGGTGGCCGCGGCGCGCGGCTATCACCGGCGAGAGGACAAACCGTTCTGGTGGGCGCATTTCGACCGGCTGAACTTTCCCGTCGACGAGTGGGCGGATAACACCGACGTCTTCGTTGCCGACGATGTGTCGGTCAGCGTCGATTGGCATACGCCTCCTCGCGCTCGTAAGCCGCAGCGACGGGTGCAGCTGCGCGGTGAGCTGGCACGCGGTGACCTGATGACGAACGTGTTTGCGCTCTACGAACCCCCGGCTCCGCGGGGTATGACAGACAACCCCGACCGGCGAGCGGCCGGACGGGCCGTGGTTGTCGAGGCCGATGATCTGACGGCACCCACCGAAGTGGTTATCATTGAGCGAGTTGGCAGTGACGGCAACACATTTCACCAGTTGCCGTTCGCGCTCACCCCCGGACCACCCGTTCCGACAACAGCACTGCGGGACTCGATCGAATCGACTGCTGCTGCCGTGGCCGCCGGGTTTCCGCAACTACCCCACACCGCCGTGGTCGACATCCTGCTGCGCCGTGCGCCCCGCACCCGCAGCGGCACTCCGCTGCCGCGCGGCACCGACACCGTCGCCGACATCACGGCTGCGGCACTGGATCTGGACTCGTCGTACCTGGCGGTGCACGGACCGCCGGGGACCGGCAAGACGCACACCGCCGCGCGCGTGATCACACAGTTGGTCACCAACCACGCCTGGCGCATCGGCGTTGTCGCGCAATCGCACGCCGCGGTGGAGAACCTGCTGGATGGTGTAATCACAGCCGGCCTGGATCCGGGGCGCGTCGCGAAGAAACGGCATGACCACAACGCCCCGCGCTGGCAGGAAATCGACGGGAACGATTACCCCGCATTCATTTCCGACACCGCAGGATGCGTGATCGGCGGTACGGCATGGGATTTCGCCAATGACAATCGGGTGCCCCGGGGCAGCCTGGATCTGCTGGTGATCGACGAGGCGGGCCAGTTCTGTTTGGCCAATACCATCGCCGTGGCACTGGCGGCCGCGAATCTGTTGCTGCTCGGGGATCCACAGCAGCTGCCACAGGTCAGTCAGGGCACTCATCCTGAACCGGTCGACAGTTCCGCGCTGGATTGGCTGGTTGACGGTCAACGCACGCTGCCCGATGAACGCGGCTACTTCCTGGACCGCTCGTACCGGATGCACCCGGCGGTCTGCGCCGCGGTCTCCACGCTGTCCTACGAGGGCAGACTACATTCCGACACCGAGTGCACCGGCGCGCGCCAACTCGACGGGTATCAGCCCGGCGTGCACGTGATTACCGTTTACCACCAAGGCAACTCGACCGGGAGCCCAGAAGAGGCCGACGCGATCGTCACCGAGATCGGGCAGCTGCTCGGCACGTCGTGGACCGACGAGTACGGCACCCGGCCGTTGGCCGCCTCCGATGTGCTGGTACTGGCACCCTACAACGCCCAGGTGGCGCTGGTGCGTCAGCGACTTTCGTCCGCCGGGCTCGACGGGGTCCGGGTTGGAACGGTCGACAAGTTCCAGGGCGGACAGGCGCCAGTGGCCTTCATCTCGATGACGGCCTCGTCTGTTGATATGGTGCCACGCGGAATCTCATTCCTGCTCAACAGGAATCGACTCAACGTGGCCGTCAGCCGAGCACAGTATGCAGCGATGATCGTACGCTCGGAAATGCTGACCGAGTATCTGCCCGCCACGCCTGCCGGCCTGATCGACCTGGGTGCGTTTTTGGCGCTAACGTCGGCCGGTTCGCGATGAAACGAGAGAGTGCCATGAGCTCTCGCAGCCCCGCCAAACTGTGCTCAACGGTGCTGCGGTGCACCTGGCGACCACTGTTCGGCGCTCAACGGCGCTCAGCCCTGTCGACGGTCACCACACCCCGGGAACCGCCGAGACCCGTCGGCGACAAAGGCGATGACTCGACGGCACCTCGGATGCACCGGTGACCCATCCAAGATCAGCGAAACACAATGGTGTAGCAGTGAGCGGCAACGGCGCTGCGCCAGCACAACCGATCCAAACGAATCAAGCCGACACCGGGCTCATGTGGTTATCGGCTTGGTACGTGGCCTACGACGTGAGTTCGCGTTCAGGCCCATGGCAACAAAATCCAGACGCCACAGCGACTGAAACAGCTTGCGGCCGAAGTTCTCCAGCTCGGCGACACCGGTTCGCCGCGATCCCCCGCTCTGCGCCACGCCCGCGGCGATCTCCCGGATGGTGCGACGGCCATCGATGTGCTCGACGAAGGGCAGCTGGGCCGCGCTGAGATTCATACGCCAATCCGGCCGAAAAATCTCGGTGCCGGACAGACCGCAGCGCATGCGGAACGTCGGCACATAATCGAGGCACCCCTCCGTCGAAAAATCAATGGTGTAGCTCGCTTACGGCCGGTCCTCACGGCACGCTATGAAAAAATGGCAGCCGCTGAATATGTGGACACGCTCCATCACGGACCAGAGTGTGCGCTCAGGCAATGCCTTCACCGCCTGAGAGGCCGCGGTCCCCGGCGCATACGCATCGTGCGGGTAATATGGCGTATTAAGGAGCCATCCCTGAAATGCGAGTCCGGCCGAGGTGACGAGATCGATACAGTCATCGACGCTATAGCTACGGTCGCGACCATGCAGAAATGTATCCACCACGGCGCCATCGTATTTCAATTCACCCCCCTCTATCCTGAGATAGCTTTGAATAGGGTGATTCGCCGGTAGCACCGAGACCGTCTCTTTGACGATGTGGACCGAGGCCTCGTCCTGACTCAGCCCCATGTCACGAAACACCGATTGCAGCATTTCGACCCCGACTCGGCCGTACTTTGCGTAGAGCGTCAAACCGATAGCCCCGTCGCGGCGCAGACAGCCAGCGAGCGCTTTCATGCCGATCAGCGGATCCGTCCAGTGATGTAGCACGCCGGTCGACACGATGAGGTCGAAGTCGAGCCCCAGCGTCGGCAGCTCTTCGATCGGAAGCAGATGCAATTCCAGGTTGCTCAGCCCGTGTTTGTCTTTCAGATATTGCTGATGTTGCAGCGACGGCTGGCTGATATCGACCGCCACCACTTTCGCGGCAGGGTTGCGGTATGCGAAGACTGCAGCCTGGTTGGTGCCGCAACCCGCAATGAGAATGTCAAGGTCGGGCTTGTATTCCCGGTCGGGCCATAAGACCTCGTGGAAACGCGATGGGTCGTACCAATGCCAAATGTTGTTGTCTAGCCCGTCGAGGTCGTATATAGGCCGTGGGTACCTCCACCGCTCGTACTGGCGTGAGACGACATCTGCGCGCGGATCGTTCTTCACTGCAGCGCTGGCTCCTTTGTGGTCAGCCGTTGATCCAGGGTCGCTGGCTGGCTGAGACTATCCCAGATCCCCCCTCTTCCACGGCAGGATTATGGGCTACCCCAATCTCGGGACGCAAGGAACCGACGGCCCCGACGTTGCCGCGGCGTGTCGGCTCTCGGTGTCGACGAGACGGCGTTTGTACTTCGACGTAGTCGAAGGTGTTGGCCGACAGGTTGATTACCCGACCCGCGAACGCAACCGCTGCAGTCGGAGTCGCCGCGGTGCGTCGGATCGTTTGCCGGTGAGGCGGGCGGTAGCCCATAATCCTCCCGGCGGATGAGGGCGGACTACGGGTCTGCGATCCTCGACTGACAGTTGACCGGGAGGGAACCACATCTGAAGTGAAGGACGATCCGCGCGCCGATGTCGTGTCCCGTCAGTACGAGCGGTGGAGGTACCCGCGCCCTATACAGGACCTCGAGGCATGGGCCGCTGGTGTCGGCAATTGGCAATGGTACGACCCCGTCCATGCACACCGGGTGTTATGGCCGGATCGGGAATACAAACCCGACCTTGACATTCTTATTGCCGGTTGCGGCACCAACCAGGCCGCAATTTTTGCGTACACGAACCCGGCTGCGAAAGTGGTGGCGGTCGATATCAGCCAGCCGTCACTGGACCATCAGCAATATCTGAAAGACAAACACGGGCTGACCAACCTGGAGTGCCATCTGCTGCCGATCGAAGAGCTGCCGACGCTGGGACTCGACTTCGACCTCATCGTGTCGACCGGGGTTTTGCATCACTTGGCAAGCCCGTCGGCAGGCCTGGAAGCACTCAAGAGCTGCCTGCGCCGGGACGGCGCTATGGGTCTTATGCTTTATGCGAAGTACGGCCGAATCGGTATCGAAGTCTTGCAATCGGTGTTTCGTGACTTGGGGCTGCGGCAAGATGATGCATCGGTTCAAATTGTCAAAGAGACGATCGCGGTGCTGCCCCAGTATCACCCTGGCCATAGGCCGATCAAAAGATCCGGGGATGAATTTCAGTCCGATGCCGGCCTGGTGGACGCATTTCTGCACGGTCGCGAGCGTAGTTACACCGTTGACGATTGTGTTGATCTTGTCACCTCGGCCGGGCTCGTGTTCCAGGGCTGGCTGCTTAAGGCGCCGTATTACGCGCACGATTGGTTTGCACCGGCGGGCGAGTTGTATTCAGCTCTGAACACGTTGCCGGAGGCTCAGCTCTGGTCGGTGATGGAACGAGTCCAGATATTCAACACGTGCCATTTCTTCATGGCGTGTCGCCCCGAGCGGCCGACGGAGAGCTACACCATTGATTTTTCGGCGGAGGGCTCCCGCGATTATGTTCCGCTGATGCGAAAAGGTTGCGGTCTGTCCGGCGCCGAGATTTTCCGGCGGGATTGGCGTATGGGTCTCAACTCGGCCCAGTTGCCCTTCGTGCAGCACGTCGACGGCCGTCGCACCATCCGGGAGATCGCTGAGTGCGTGGCGCAAAGTGGGGCGCGGCGAGGTGATGTGGCTGACTTGGAGAGTTTCGGCCGCAAGCTGTTTCAGTCGTTGTGGCGTCTCGATTTTGTTGCGATGGGCCTGCCGCGCGCGTGACGCGCGGCTGCGACGCCCAACACCGTCGGGCCCGTGCACGCGGTACCCCGGGTACCGGCTAACCTCGACGTGAGCCAACGCGAGGGAGAGTGCTCATGGACGGGTTCGCCGGCAAGGTCGCCGTGGTTACCGGCGCGGGTTCGGGTATCGGGCAGGCGCTGGCCATCGAGCTGGCCCGCTCGGGCGCCAAGGTGGCGATCAGCGACGTCAACACCGAAGGGCTGGCCGACACCGAGCAACAGCTCAAGGCGATCGGTGCAGAGGTCAAGGCGGACCGGCTCGACGTGACCGAACG
>NZ_JBKQQD010000257.1:0-3659 GCF_052144515.1 Mycobacterium sp.
CGCCCCACCGATTGGCTGCAACTTGTCAACCAACCGCAAACGGAAGCCGAAGTGGCGGCGTTGCGTTGCTGCGTCAATCGCGGTCGGCCCTTCGGCGATCCGAACTGGGTCACGGACGCGGCCAAGCGATTGGGGCTCGAATGCACGGTTCGGCCCCATGGAAGACCGAAGAAACAATCGTAGGCTTGCCCCGTTTACTCAGATCTGATTCTCCAGATTTGGTGGCTGTCACCTTCCACCTCTCTGGCTGTCACCTTTCACCTCTCCGGATGTTTCATCTCTACAACTTCAACCGGGACGAATACCTCAAGCACTACCACAAGCGGAGCAACGTCGAATCCACCATCTCGATGATCAAGGCGAAGTTCGGCGACCACAACCGCTCGAAGACTGACACGGCGATGATCAACGAGGCGCAGTGCAATGTCCCATGTCACAACATATGTTGCCTCATCCAATCGACATACGAACTCGGGGTTGTCGCGACGTTCTGGGACGATGAGCCGGCCGCGTTGCCCGAGGCGGCCAAACCGATCGAGGCGGATCAAGTTGAGTTGAGATGTGGGCTTGGGTCTGACCGGTAGAGATATGTTCGGCTCGGCTGGGGGCGGGCTCGGGGAGATTCTGATCTTGTGAGGCGTTGCATCTTGGGATAGAACGCCGTCATGAACCGGCCCTCCGCGGAGGCGATCCGCAGGGCGCTTGCAAGCTGGTTTTCGATGCCCTAAGATGAAAGAGGCGGGGGTAGTGCTGAATCCCTGCGCCCGTCGGAGTGGATGGACGACAGCTACTGGGGATTCCCTCTCATCGCGGCAGCAGACCGGTGCTTGACCTGCCCGCGCGGCGGATGGTGGGGTAGCCCGAACGGAGGAACGCGCCCATGCCATCAAGCAGAGCCGAACTCATCCTCGATCCGCTCGCTCTGAGAGAATTGGCGTTCGTCGCGAGGATCGCCGACCAAGTTCCCCGGATCGCGGAGACTGCGGCGGAGGTCCCCGTGGGGGGAGGCTTCTCCGCAATTACGCAACACGTCGCTGAGCGAACCGGCCTTCCTGCGGTGGACGTCGAGCGGGTGCTCCTCTCGCTGCAGAACCTGCTCCGCATCCGGACAAGGCTGCACGTCTCGTCCGAGGAACTTTTCGATCAAATCGCGGACGCGTATGTAAAGCGGTCCGACGAGGAGGACGGGCAGGAGAACGCCGAACGCTGGACAGCTGCGCGCGGGGCGATCCTTGAGGTGATGGAGGCCATCGGGCCGGACCACCCCCTGCAGGTTATCCGGAAGGTGGAGAGGCTCGCATATGCTCATCAGAGCATATTAACTGAGGCGAGGATCATCACGGAATTGCGGCCCGTCTTCAACGAAGCTGGGGATCGGATCATCCAGGGCATTATCGTGAACACCCTCCTGATCGATTATTTCGACGGTGGCCAGAACCGGCGGCTGGAGATCGGTCTGGATGCGACGGACGTGGCGGAGATCAGGCGCATCAGCCAGCGTGCCGAGGGCAAAGCAGTTGCGATAAAGGAGGCGCTGCGGGGCCTCGATTGGCAGACGACGATCTACCCGGAAGAAAGCAACCGTTGAACAGCACTGATGGGCACCCCTGCGAGGGTGGCCCACGGGGAGCGGCTAAATGCCAAGGAACAGTTGGTTCTTGCTCGATCCCTCGACGCCTGAGATCCAGCCCCGGAAGCGGAGGGCGCTGGAGGGTATTCAGGAGTCAGGCACGCAATTATCCGGAGGAAGCGACAGGCCACGCCAGGAGATCCAGTTTTTCCAACGAACCCCCGCGAAATATAGGCCGCTGAGCCCTGAAGAGTGGCTCGCCGAGAGGGCGCGGCATGCGATGCTCATGCTCCGTGATTGCGCGGAAGTGAATCCGAGGAAGCGGGGCGGCGTCCCCGTTCTCAAGGGGACTCGCTTCACGCTCGCCCAGATTCTGGCGGAGATCGCGGAGGGAAGGAGCGTCACGGAACTCGCCGAGGACTTCGAACTCGACCTGGAGATCATCAAACAGTTCCTGGAGGGGCTCTCCATCTATTTCGATCGTCCTGCCTTTCGGTAATCGCGACTATATGCACCAACGGCGACATGATCACCTTCCAATTCGATCAATGCTTAAATGACAAGAAGTTAGCGCGCGATTGCACGAATCAGGGGCTGTGCGTCGCCTGGCGCTTCCCCAAGAAACTGATCAACGAGTTGGATCCGGTCGTCCTGAACGACCTACTCGCCAAACCGAACCCGCTCGTCACGTTCGACCTCGGCATGGCGGAAGATCACACCACCGACATCCCCGAACGGAATCCGGGCCTGGTGGCGATCAGTAACGGGCGGCAAAACCCGCGGACGATGACCACGGCCATTGCCCGCAAGATCCTGCAGAAATTCAAGGGCCTTTTCCCGCAGTGGCACCAGTCGCTCCTGAATAATTCCATCGTGGAAATCTCTCCTGAGAGCGTGGAAGTGTGGCACGTTGAGGCGGGGAGGCTCGTCCGGGACGGGTACCTGCTGTTCGCGGATGCGGATTGTCCGCGCGTCTTCTCGACACGCTTCAGCAGAACGCCCAGCGAGGTTCCGCTTTGCCCGGACCTGTCTGAGGCCAGGGGTTGTCAGCAGCGGCCGGATATTTCTCCAGGAGGGAACGCGACAGCGCATCGAACAGCTTGGACATTCGGCCCCTCGTGGCTCACGAGGTCTCCATAAAGATCCGCAGTGACATCGAGGGCCATCCACGTTTCCGAGGTACTAGAGAGTGGGTGGCCCCGTCCGCCTCCCCCACCGATTGGCTGCAACTTGTCAACCAACCGCAAACGGAAGCCGAAGTGGCGGCGTTGCGTTGCTGCGTCCATCGCGGTCGGCCCTTCGGCGATCCTCACTGGGTCACGGACACGGCCAAGCGATTGGGGCTCGAATGCACGGCTCGGCCCCGTGGAAGACCGAAGAAACAATCGTAGGCTGGCCACGTTTACTTGTACTCTCTGTGTTCTCCAGATTTGGTGGCTGTCACCTTTCAGGTCCCCCAATCCGGGGCATCGGAATCCTCGTAGGCGAGGATCAAGGCGGCCGCGCCGGTATCTTGTTGCAGCGAACCAGCTTGATCGATCCGACAGACTGCGAAAAAGGACACCGTTAGCATTTCCTTGCGATGGCTGATCGTTCGTGAACCCCTTATTATGTTGGCTACATAGACGTCAAGGGGATATCGTCCGATGTCGCACAACGCCGAACAGACCCGAATTGCCAAGCAGCGCATCAAGCAGATTTTCGAGTACCTGAAGGCGCTGAACGAGCATCGCAATCCGGCGATACGGCAGGTTCGGGAACAGCCCTGGTCGATATGGCTGGATGATCTTCCGAGCTACCCGTCGATTGAGTTCCCTCAGCGGGTTGCCCGCCCGATGGCTGTTGAGGGCGAAGAAAACACCGGCGAACCGTCCTTCGTGCTCCGAGTGCGACGCCCAAAGCTGACCACGGCGCCAACTCCGCCTGATGAGATTCGCGGATGGCTCCGGCCTGGTTGGGATGATCCGCAAAAGGTTGTCGAGCCGTTGGAGAGCCGAAATGAGTGCGATCCCGAAGGTGAGACTATCACGGTTCGATTTGAGGACGATCCTGCGCGTCGGATAGCGCTGGAACACTGGTTGAAGAGGCG
>NZ_JBKQQD010000258.1:0-14245 GCF_052144515.1 Mycobacterium sp.
GGGACTTTCTCGTCGAAGGCACGGCGACCGCGATGGGTTGGTGGACATACGATCCCGGCATCGGCCCCGTCCTGCAGTGGAGCAGCGGCACTCGCATCACCTTGTTGTGGACGATTGGCCTGATGTGCTTATGGCCTAACCTCATTGCGTACTGGGCTGGGAAACCACCCATCCGCGGTCTGAATCACCTTGAGCGATTCTGCCGCCTCGACCGCTTCACCAAGTCCAAACATCCCCGCCACACAATGGTTTCCGGTACGGCGGCAGTCACTGCCGCTCCGAGCGGCCTGGGTCTGGTCACGCAGCCGAGCCCGCTGACAAAGCAGCGGGAATTCGACGATTTCCTTAACTACGAAGTAACCATTCCGCGATGGCGGTTCGAATTGATGCGGCTGGGCGCCTGGTTTGTCGGCTTCCAGATCAGCTTCTTCCTATTGCTGATTGTGCCGCTGGTGGCAATGCGTACCCTCACCGGCGCCGACAGTGCCTACGTCCCATGATCAGGAAGGAGTCGCGATGATGAAACACCCTGGTACGCAGTACATTTCCAAACTGCCAGCCGAGTTCTTCCTGCCGCCGGCCAGCAATCACGCGCTATGGAGCGAGACGCGAAATCTAATCCTTGGCTCGCTCGCGTTCATCGCAATTCTGTCGATGGTCGTAGCGCTGACGCAAGGCATCGTCGTCACGCTGTGACGTCAACGCTGGGAAAAGCTGCTTGACCGGCGGCCCAAAGGCCCATTCCGGGGGAAACTCTTCACATGTGACACGTCGCGACGCCAACGACAGATGCTATTGGTAGCCGGGCACTTACACACTCCGACAACCCCATCGATGGATGCCGGGGGCCGATACACCAACCCATGTCGAAGGCCGCCACGTACTGAGCGTGTACGTGTTTGGCTTGTCTTGACGGCGCGACCGTGTTGTCGGCTTGACTCGCCGCACATAGAAATTCAAGCGCAGGGGCGTCCGCGCCAGTGTCTGACGTTCACGTCGAGTGCCGACAGTTCATCGCGGGCACGGGCCCCTCGTGTCGATGTGGGAGTCGCCACTCCCCCACGGCGACAGTGCACGACGTGTGGCAGCCGCGGTAAACAGGGCGATGCACACCTCGGTGCCGATAGCGGATGCGTTGCGGGATCGCACCGTCTCGCGAGACCAGCATCGTCGTCAGGTGGTGACTCGGTCAACCGTCTTCGAGACGGCAAGAAGCGAGCCCTCTTCAGAGGTCAGGGAGTACGACACCCACACAAGTGCAATCGACAGCAGCGCCGATAGCGCGGCTCCGACGTTAATCGCAAGCACGGAATACGTTGCGCTCATGGCGAATCCGATCGGAATTAGAGTGACAACTCCGATCCCGATGATCAGGCAGGGCACCATGAAAGCGAGCACCGCCGGTGCACGGAGGACGGCTTGACTCCGCATGCAGAGGAACACCATCGCCGAGGTCAGAAAGATGACAGCGCTGTTGGAAAACGCCATCCACACTGGGTAACCGAGAATCTTCACCGGTTGGTGAGCACCGAAATATACGTAGGCACCCATTTTGAGTAAGAGGACCTCGAACACCCACGTAGCCGGGATGCAGGCCCCGTACAAGCCCATCCAGCGCGCGCGGGTCGGCGCCGTCTGCAGATACTTGACGAGCCAAAGAATCGCGGGACCGAAAAAGACTGCGTAACAGGGCAAGACCCACAGCGGAATGGTCCGGCCGAAGGCTCGCAGCGCGGTGAGGGTTCCCGTCTGGTGATAGACGAGGTTGACCAGCGAGTCACCCAAGGGTTCGTAGAAAACCGCGGCCATCGCGCCGAGTGCAATCCAGAACATCTCCGACCGCCCCGACTGGCGCCAGCGCCAGATCGCGTATCCGAAGACAGCCAATGCCAGTCCTGACAGGACGATCAGCATGCTGACCTGCCAAGTCATGGACTTGGTAAGTACCGGCACCAGGTCGGCGCCGACCGCCACACTGCGGTCTTCCGATAAGCACCCAGCCACGAGACCCTTCCAACAGAACAAGAGGAAATGTAGTCTGCACAACAACCTAAGCAGAGGTGTCGGCCAGGTGCAAGGGCGAACCGCTTGGGTCCCTGTCAGCCGCGGTGTGGCGCGATGGTGCCGGGTAGGAACGCCCGCAATAGGCCTTCGTCACCGCCGTACTCCGCATGTCCGGGATCGTCGATCAGCGAAAAGCAGATCCGAATTACCCACTCGGCGAGCATCTTCGGGGTTACATCCTGGCGCACGTCATTCGGTTCGGCGGTGACAAACCACTCGGTGAAGCGGTCCACGATCTCGCTGCGCCACACCTCGGAGCGCTCGGCCGCGTGATGCGTATGCGCCAATTCGTCGCTGCTCACCATTGACCGCATGGTCGGCGAGTTTCGGACCGCCGCCAGACCCGCCAACACCGCGGCGATGAGGCGTTCGGCGAAAGGACCGGCCGTACGAAAGTACGGGTCAGCAGCGGCCACCACCTCGTTAGTGGCCTTGACGAAGCAGGCCGCCAAAATCGCGTCACGATTGGGAAAGTAGCTGTACACGGTGGTCCGGTGCACGCCAGCTTTGGCGGCGATCTGGGTCATCGTTGTCCTGCTGGGACCACGATCGGCAAAGCATGCCTCGGCCGCCTCGACGAGCCTGCAACGCGCTTCCGCGTCGCTCAGCGGCACGTCGGCGCCCCACGCTGCTGACCGCCCCGACCCGCGCTGTTCTGGCACACGAGTCATCAAACGCACCTTCGGCCGAGTTGTTGGCACAGACTACAACAAGTACGGCTGTGCAGTTCGAACTACAACTGCGCCACGGACCCGCTGGATCGAGGTGCCCGTGTGCGCAGCCCGCGGCCGTTGAATCCCTGTCGAAACCTCGCCGTTGAACTGGGCTACATTAGTGAATAGTCTGCAGTTCGGACTACAATTCTTGGGGCCTTGTAGTACTACTCAGCGCCACCTGGAGGGGAGCTCTCGTGACAATTCACCAGGACCTCGACATCACAGAAAATAGCTTCGATCACCACTCAGCCGCATTCCGTGAAGCACCCTACGATGCCTTCACCGCGATGCGATCGAGGTGTCCGGTTACCCATTCAGACCAGCACGGCGGCTTCTGGGCACTCGTGGACTACCAGACTGTCTTCGATGCTGCCCGTAATGACGACTTGTTCAACTCGCATCCTTCGGTCGGCATACCGGCCAGTGGCGCACCCTTTGCCATCCTGCCCATCGAAACCGATCCGCCACTGACCCAGAAACTGCGACAGATCACGGTCAAGTCCTTCTCGCCGGGGCAAGCTGAACAGCTGCGATCCAGAGCCCGGCAGATGGCCACGCAAATGGTTGATGAGTTCATCGAGCGAGGGCAGTGCGACATCGTCGCGGAGTTAACGACGCCCCTGCCGGCCAAGCTGATGCTGCACATGCTGGGCTTCGACGAGTCGAAGTACTTACAGTGGGTGGGCTGGGTGCACTCCATGGTCCACGACCGCACGCACGACGAAGAGCGAGCCGGCGTCGCAGTCCTAGAGCTTTTCGGTGAAATCACGAAACACATGAACGAGCGCCGAGAAAGCGGCGAACCGGGCCACGATCTCTTCGGCCGGATCCTCACAGGGTCCGTAGACGGCGTACCGCTCGACGACATGCAAATCATCATGTACACCGTGCTGATGGTGCTCGGTGGCATGGACACCACCAGCGGCCTCACCGGTAACACGCTGCTGCACTTGATCGAGCGACCCGAACTGCGGAAAGCACTGATAGATCGACCTGATCTGATGAAACACGCCACCGAGGAATTCCTGCGGCACTCAACGCCCAGCCTGGGTCTCGCACGTACGGTGTCGAGAGACTGCGAGTTCCACGGCCAACGGCTCAACGCGGGCGATCGCGCAATCCTGATGTGGGCGGCCGCCAATCGCGACCCGGCGGTGTTCGAGAATCCAGATGAGATCGACTTCTCTCGGCCAAACAGTCATCGACACATGGCTTTTGGTGTCGGCATTCATCGATGCCTGGGATCCCATCTGGCCCGCATGATGTTCCAGGAAATGGTTCAGGAGATCCTGGAGCGGCTGCCGGACTTCGCACTGAACGGTACGCCCGTCCGGTTCGAGGATGCCGGCGAGGTGCACGCGTTGCGCAGCCTGCCCATCAAATTCACTCCCGGTGAGCGCATGAGCGTTCCTCAAGATGCGGCATGACGGAGACCGTCAAGTTCATCGGCGCCGGCCAAACGGGCGAACCCAAGGTCCGGCGGCTTCTCGATGCGGGCATGTCACGGTTGGCACGCGCAAATTCAGCTCTGCCCGCACCTGGAAATACCGGCCCACGTGTACTGCCCACCAAGGCCACCGCGGTTGCCGTCATGGCAGACGCTCTTAAGGCACCTGGAGTGACAAGCCGAATGCCGTAAGTTGATGAACCGGCTACGAGAAGATCGAGGCACCATCCAGTTCCACCTACACGGACAGAAGTAACCGGAACTCAACCGTTCTTACTCTGATCGCGCATGGGGTCCCCTAACGCGTCAATTTTCATCGCCTGCTGTTGCGGAACTTCTGAGTCCGGACGCGCTGGCGCGATGAACCGCGGCGGTCTGCTCGGCGCTGATGGACCGAAGCATGACGGCTACTAGTGCAATCATCCAGACACTTAGCATCGCCAGCGGGATCCACCAAGCGAACGCCCCACTCCAACTCAATGGACCGCTGGTGAAGACCACCGCAACAACGTCTGGCAAGGAAGCGATGGCGGCGACGACGCTCAACCAGCCGAACCAGCGGGGAAACGTCACAGGGTCGGTGCGATCAACGAACGCCGCGATCGCCAGCACGAGAAAGTGCGCGAGCCCCGGGGTAACCGTTCCGACAAACATCAACCAGAACACGTCATTGAGCGCCTGAGTAATCTCGACGGGACGCTGATCGGGCCGAAATGCCGCTGCGGCGACAAGCACCATCGGGAACATGAAAACCGCGAGCGCCAGCGTGCAGCTCATGATCTGAGTGATCGCAAGGACCCCCCATCTGCCCTCCACCCGGCGGACCCGGACGCAGATGGCCGCCCAAAACGGCAGCGAAACACCCACCGCGAGCATGGTCAACGCCGCCCCGAGGCGGACACGCAAACCATGACTGACGAAAAACTCAGCGACGTCTCGCGCCTCCGTCTGAGGGGGCAGGGGCGGCACCAAGCCGGCCACCAGCGCGAATGTGATGAAGAACAACGTGAGCATCGCGACGCCACACCAGGCACCGACACGCTCCAGCTTGAGTTCCATTCGGGCCCCTTTCGCGGGACAAGCAAGTTGTGACAGTCATCGAATCTTCGGCGATGCCGCGTCGCGCGTTCGCGGGGACGTCTACACCATGCGCTCGCGCCCACCCCAGTACTCGTCGCGCAGGGCTCGCTTGAGCACCTTGCCGACGGGCGACCGCGGTAGTTCGCGAACAATCACCTGCTTGGGTGCCTTGACGCTTCCGAGCCGCTCCTTACACCGGGCGACCAGCTCGTCGCTGTCGAACGCGCTACCGGGCTTCAGTTCGACCACGGCGGTGACTCGTTCACCCCACTTGTCGTCGGGCAGGCCGATCACAGCACAGTCCCGCACCGCCGGGTGGCTCCAGATGACCTGCTCTACTTCGCTTGGGTAAACGTTGAAGCCTCCGGAAATGATCATGTCGCGCTTGCGATCGACGATGTAGACGTAGCCGGATTTGTCGATGTAACCGATGTCCCCAGTTGCCTGCCAGCCGCCTGGGCGCTCTAAGGCTGCTGTCTGAGCGGGTTCGTCGAAGTACCCGCTCATACGCAGTGACGATCGCGCCACGATCTCGCCGAGCTCGCCGCGTCCCATGAGATCGCCCGCATCCGACATGGTCGCGACGTGAGCGACCAGCGACGAACGGCCACAGCTGCCGAGGCGCCCCGCGAGGTCTGGGTCGGCAATCGCTTCGGCGTGCTCTTCCGGAGACAGGAACGTCAACATCATGGGCAGTTCGGCTTGGCCATAACACTGAGTCATGACTGGGCCGAACACCTCAATTGACTCACGCAACCTCGCCACTGACATGGGGGCTGCGGCGTAGAGAAAGTAGCGAAGGCTCGAGTAATCGCGGCCCCGCACCGACGGGTCGTCGAGAAGTGAATAGATCGCCGTCGGCGGAAGAAACAATCGCGTCACTCTGTTGCGCTCGAGCGAATCCAGCACGTCGCGTGCGACAACGCCGTCATGAATAACGTTGACGCCTCCCGCGGCCAGTACCGGGAAGATAACAGCGCCCGCGGCGTGCGTGATCGGTGCGGCCGCCAGATGGACGGGATCACTCTCGGGCATATGAGCCGCGAAGCCGTAGACCATGGTCGCCAGTGCACCGTGCGACAGCATCACCGCCTTGGGTCGGCCGGTCGTTCCTCCGGTCGAGCCAAACCCGAAGAGGGCGCCGGGGTCCAACGGCGGCAACGGAACTCTGACCCCGCTAGGGGAGATCCAGTCCTCGAGTAGTGGGTGGGCGCTACCTTCTGCCCCATCGATCGCCACGATGCGATCCAATGTCGGAACCATCGCCTCGATCGTGGCGACGGATTCGCTCATGCGGGTGGAATACAGCAGGCAGCGCGCACCGACCTGCTGCAGCACCGCAACAAGATCCGCCGTAGACGAACGGGCGTTCAACATCAACCAGGCGCATCCGCTCCGCACGATGCCCAACACACATGGAAAGACCTCAGGCAAGTTCGGCGCGAGCACCCCGACCGGCGTGCCTGTGCCGAAACCGTCGCGCTGGAGTGCGTCCGCGACGCGATGCGTCATGTCAGCGGCCTGCTCGTAGCTAATCGCACGCGACCCGTCCGGCGCCACAAACGCGGTCCCGCCCGCATTGATCTCGACGCCGCGGTCGAACAATTCAATCCCGTGCATGCCGGCTCCCAGCGCGTTGGCCCGGCTGGCTGCCGCCAGTCGCGACGGCGCCGCCAAACGGCGACTGGATTCGATTCCGTTGAGAGGTAGACACTTTCATGTAATAGGTTGTCCAATCTTTGGGAGAAGCATTAGCGGGTCCGCTGTCGGACGTTGTGCAGTCACAGCACCGCGCCGAGAGGCGCGGCCAGTCCGTGGATAGGTCGGCTATCGAGATAGAGGTAGCGGTAGTGACGCCGGGTAAATCGCCATCCCGCCTCGGTCCTAGCCAACTCGTCTTCGTAGACACCGTGGTTGAAATAACCCTCTTCTGTGTTCAGTGGCGCACCCAGCTCGGTCAGATATGACCGAGCGCGAGCGGCGTCGCCGCAGACGTCGACGACGGTCCCGTGCACGACCTGAATGAAGGACTGCCATGCCGCGCGCATCCCCACGCCGAAGGCCGTCGCGATGTCGTGCGGCGACCCCTCCAGCCGACTGTCCGTCGGCGGATCGATCACCCAGGTGGCCTCAGGAGCCCATACGTTCTCGAACTGCTGCACGTCGAGACGGTTCACCGCATCGGCAAAACGGACAACGAGCTCGGCGACATCGGCGCGGTCAGACATAGGCCCAGCTCTCCTTTTTGCGGCCGATGCTATGGACCGATCCGTTTGCTGGAGATGGCATTATTTGCCGGCGCCCACTTTGGCCATTCGCACCGCCAGAGGCAACGAGAACGGTGCGTGCCTCTCGGCCTGCATAAGCGCGATCGCGGTGCTGGCGACGTGATCGATGAGGAGCGAACGAGCCCCGTTGCGGTCACGTCGACGACAGGCGGCCAGGATGTTTCGGTGCTCCTGGTGCTTCTTTTCGATGAGCTCCGGATCGTCGCGGGCGAAAGCACGTATGTACCGTTCAGCATGCTGGAACAGCATTTCCAAGTGGTTCTGCATTCGCTGGCCGGTCCCGATACGCAGGCCGGCGTGAAATGCGCGGTGCGCCTCTTCGGCTGCCGGCAGGTCAGCTGGATCGGTCATCACAGCGAGGTGTCTTTCCAGCATGGCGAAGTCGTCGTCGCGTAGAGCGGGCACCGTCGACCAGATCGCGAGCGATTCGCCGGTCACCCGTAGCGAATAGAGATCATCGAGGTCGACCATGCTCAACGGGCTGATCTGCACGCTGCGATGCAGGCCGTTGCTGATGACCAGCCCTTCTCGCTCAAGCAGTTTCAAAGCCTCGCGCAGCGGCGTGCGGCCGACTGACAGTCGCCGGCTGAGCTGCAGTTGTGAGATCTTGGCCCCGGCCGCCAAGTCGCCGTCAATGATCTGTTGACGCAGCAAGTCGTGCACTTGCTCGGTCGCCGGACGTCTTTCGGCGCGCTCTGCAACGGTGACGGGATTGACGGGGTCAGCTGACAACGGCGGTCTTCGCTCCTCCCAATACGACGTCCAAGGCATGGGCCAGGCTAATCCTGGGCTCCGCGACATCGTCGAGGACGCGCAGCGCAATGTGTCCGTCGGGTCGAACGAGCACCGCGCCGTCGTCATCGTGTCCACGCAACTTCTGCCAGGCGCCGTCGAGCGGAACGAGGTCACCGTCGCGGGCCACCCGAAGCGCGTCCACGCTGATACCACGCTCGACGGACAACTCTTGAACAGCATCGATCCAGCGCTGACCATCGCTTCCTGCGAGCAGCAGAAACGTTCCAGGACGCAGCAGTCCGTGGGTCGACACTTGCTGACCGTTCCGGTAGAACCACGCATGGGGAACCCGGTGGCCCGGCCGAGCGGCCTGGACATAGGCGTGGCCGGCCGGGTCGCGCGGGGGCGGATCGGTACCGTCGGGCAGCACGACAGGGCTGTCGGCGTAGGTGTAGCCGAGTTCGATGTCGGCGCATTCGAATTCCCAACGGGCCGTGCGGTAGTACTCCGCCAGGCGCGCTCGGCGCATAGCACCATCGGTGGTCGGGGAAGTCAGCGACCCCATCACCCACTGGGTGAACTCCGGCGGCGCCCCGGGGACCAGACCGAAACCCGATTGGCATCCGAGATGATTGAAGAATGCGGCGGTCGCGAACTCCACGTTGCGTTTCGCGACGGGACGACGTTCGGCTTCATAGGAGTCCAGCAGCGCTGGGTCGGCGGTTCCGCGCAGTACTGCGGCGAGCTTCCAGGAAATGTTTGCCGCGTCCTGGATGCCAGTGTTCAAGCCCAGGCCGCCCATCGGTGAGTGTCGGTGAGCGGCGTCTCCGATGAGATGGATTCTGCCCACTGAATACCGTTCTGCGAGAGCAGATTCGATCAGCCAGTAGTTGCAGGCGATGATCTCGGCCTCTAATGCCGGAATCTTGAGGACGTCGCAGATCAGCTGGATGCGGCGCTCGTCGTCGGTGTCCTCGGTAATGGCGCCGTGGTCGGGGGGAAAGACGACGGAGAAGAGCCATTCACGTGCATGGCGGTCCCAGCGCTGCGGGCCCATGTTGAGCAACCCGCCCGTGACCCAGCCGCCCTCGACCGTTGGTCGAGTGATGAGATTGATGACGTTGTCGTCGTGGGGAATCCACTCCGAGAGATCAGCCCGGAAGGCGATGTTGAGCACATCAGCGAAGGGAACGTTGTCGCCCATTCCGATCCCAAGCGATTTGCCGACTAGCTTTCCGCCATCGGCTGCCACCACGTACTTCGCCGCTACTGTCCAGGTCTCACCGGTTGCGCGGTCGAGAATGGTTGCGGTCACCCGATCGGCGTCTTGCTCCAACGCGACGAGTTCGTTGTAGAACAGCGCAGTGCCGGGCCGCCGCTCATCGATTTGGCGGCGCAACGCCGGTTCGAGCCGGTTCTGCTGAAAGTTGCCGTGCGGGTAGGCGCTTAGCGGTTGGTAATGATCGGTAAGCGCGCCCCCGCCCCAGGCGTCGAGGGTGCAGAAGTTCCACCGGTCGCCGATGTCATCCCCACCAAACGAGGTGTACCACCGCACTTTTGAGTTGTTGGTGTCCGGCGTGCCCGATTGGTAGATCTCTTGGTCGAACCGATACGGCGCGAACACTTCTGCGGTCCTGGGGTTGATGATGTGGGCCTTCGGCACGATCGTGGTGCTCGGATGGCGCTCTACCAACAAATAGTCAACGCCAAGATCGGCGAGCATCAGGCCGGCGGTGAGCCCGGCGCCGCCGCCGCCGACGATCAACACCTCGATTTCACGGTGGTTCAAGTTAGGTCTCATCTCGCCAATCGATTCCATTTTGGATGTGATATTTATATAGTTGTATCCAACATCGTAGTCAAGGTCACAGGCCGAGCTGGCCGCTGGCCCCTTTCTGAAAGGCCGAGATGCGTCTTGCCACCATCCAGCTTGACGGCGTTACCGCCGCTGCGCGGCTCGATGGAGAAACGTTCGCAGTGCTGCCCTACACAGACCTGGCAGATCTGCTGGGCCGCGACGATTGGAGGCGGCTCGCCGGAGGCGAGGCGACCGGCGAGGTCGCGTACACGCGGGCGCGGCTGGCTCCCGTCGTCCCGCGGCCGGAAAAGGTGATTTGCGTCGGCCTGAATTATCACGGGCATGCCCGCGAGGCCGGAATGTCCCTGCCGGGGCACCCAGTGATCTTCGCCAAATATTGGCGCAGCTTGATCGGGGCGCGCGATCCTCTGCAGCTTCCGCCGAACTCCTCTGAGGTTGACTGGGAGGCAGAGCTGGGAGTCGTCATCGGCCGGACCGCTCGCTACGTTGATGAGCACGAAGCGCTTGATGTCATCGCCGGTTACACGATCGTCAATGACGTCTCGATGCGCGATTGGCAGCTACGCACCTCACAGTTCTTGCAGGGCAAGACATTCGAGGCATCCACACCTGTCGGTCCATTTCTGGTGACTTCCGACGAATGCGACCACGCCCGCAACGCGCAGCTGGAATGCGCGGTTGACGGACGGGTCATGCAGTCCGCCACGACGGCGGACATGGTGTTCTCGCCCGCCCAGATTGTTTCGTACGTCAGTCAGATCATCACGCTGAGCCCAGGTGACCTCATTGCTACCGGCACGCCTAGCGGCGTGGGCGGTGCCCAGGTGCCGCCGGTGTACCTGGAGCCCGGGCAGGTGCTCACCACCTCGATCGAAGGGCTTGGCGAGCAGCAAAACCTCTGCCTGGCGCCCGCGGTGATCACGGTCTGACGACCGGATCCGCGGTGGCGTCGCCGGAATTTTGGCCTGGCCAAAGTTCCCTCACCACAAGGAGACAACTGATGGCCCAAGCTATCGACTCCCATAAGGGTCTGCACAGTGAGGCCGGCGCTCGCGCGGGCGAACACCCCGGACGTTCCCGCAATCCGTTGATCAAAGTGCATGACATCGCATGGCTTGAATTCGAGAAGCCCGACTTGGCCCGTGCCGAAGCATTCGCGAACGCTTTTGGGTTCACCACGGCGTTGCGCACCGCCGACGAGCTGCAGCTGCGAGGAACGGATGGGGGTACGCCATGCGTGATTATTCGTCACGGACCGCGTTCGCGATTCGCCGGGCTGGCATTCAAGGCCCAGGACCCATCAGATGTGTCGCGTCTGGCCACGGCCACCAACGCGACCAGCCGCCGGTTGCCGGAAACGCTCGGCGGTGTGGGGGTCGACTTGGTCGATCCCAGTGGAGTGGCTGTCCAGGTCGTGGCAGACACCCACGAACTCGACGGACTGCCGGCGCAGACGCGGCTCACGTGCAATCTCGGCCATGAGTTGCTGCGCGTCAACGCCACACAACGTCCCCCACGCGAGCCCAGCCGTGTCCAACGGCTCGGACATGTGGTCTTGCAAAGCGAAAGGTACAGCGAAGTACTCGACTGGTACCTGGACACGTTGGGGATGATCGTCAGCGACTTCCTGTTCTATCCCGGACAGCGCGAGCGCGGCCCGAGTATGAGTTTCATCCGTTGCGACCGTGGCATGACCCCGGCGGACCACCACACCCTTGCTCTGTCGTTGGGGCCCACGACCCGTTACGTTCATTCCGCCTACGAAGTGTGCGATATCGACGCTTTGGCTGCCGGCGGCGAGCATCTTGCCGGGCTTGGTTATCGTCGCTCGTGGGGTATTGGCCGCCACATTCAAGGCAGCCAAATCTTCGACTATTGGCGCGATCCGGACGGTTTTCTCGTCGAGCATTTTTGCGATGGCGACATGTTCGACTCCACGCTGGAGCCCGGCTGGGCGCCGCTCAGCGCTTCCGGGCTGGCCCAGTGGGGACCGCCGGCCACCAACGACTTTCTCGGTGTTGCTCCGAAATCCTTGCCGCGCGAGGCATGGTCGATAATTACCGGGCTGCGTCACAACAACGAGTTCGACTTCGGCCGACTGATCGGGATGATGAAAGTCGCTGGCGCTTAACCGCCCACGTCAGCTTTCGGACCATTGGTCAACCACATCTGAGGCGGACCGCAGCACTGCGCCGCCGAATTGGTGTGGCATTGCCCAGTGGCCGGCGTTACCTCCGCCGGCCGCCGCTCAGGACGGAACGCGGCGGGGCGAGGACCATCAAGACGCCGCTGTCCCCTGGAGCTTGATATCCGTCGGAAGTTGAAATCAGGCGGAGGGGTAACCGATGGTCTTGGTCTGTAGGTAATTCTCGAAACCTTCGAGACTGTTTTGGCGTCCTAGGCCGCTGAGTTTGTAGCCACCGAAGGGCGCGTCAGCGCCGTAGAACATCGCGCCGTTGACCATTATCGTTCCGGTGCGCACGCGGCTGGCGACTGCCATCGCCCGCTCGGTCGACCCCATCACCGAACCCGAGAGCCCGTAGACCGAGTTGTTCGCCAATTCGACAGCGCCGTCGTCGCCGCCGTCGTAGGGCGTGATGGTGATGACCGGGCCGAAGATCTCCTCCTGGAAGACGGTCATCTCGGGTGTGACGTCGGCGAGAACCGTTGGCGCCACGAAATAGCCACGATCGAGACCGTCCGGAACCCCGCCGCCGATCGTGATCCTCGCACCCTGTTCCTTGGCGCCGTTGATATAACCCATCACCCGATCACGCTGCCTGGCCGATACCAGCGGACCGCAGAAGTTGGCGGGATCGGTCGGATCCCCGACGCCGACGGCGGCGAATGTCGCGGTGGCCACCTCGACAGCCTGGTCGTAGAACTCGCGCGGCACCAGCATCCGGGTCGTCAACGCGCACCCCTGGCCGGAGTGGATCAATGCGCCCATGCAGCCCGGCAGCGCGACATTCATGTCCGCGTCGTCCAGCACGATGTAGGCCGATTTTCCGCCCAGCTCAAGCAGATTGCGCTTCATCGTCTCACTTGACAGCCGGTGGATCAGCTTGCCCACGGCGGTCGACCCGGTGAACGACACCATGTCCACCCGCGGGTCTTCCGCAAGGACCTGAGCAATGCTGTTGTCCGACGTGGGCACGATATTCACCACACCCGCGGGGATGTCGGTCTTCTCGGCGATGATCCGGCCCCACCGCAGTGCACTCCACGGTGTCTCGATAGCGGGCTTGAGTACCACCGTGTTACCGGTGGCAAGGATGGGGCCGAGCTTGTTGGTGATGATCTCGACTGGGAAGTTCCACGGCGTGATCGCACCGACGACGCCGATAGGCTCCTTGACAACCTTGCGTCGGGACGCAACTCCCAGCAACGCTCCGTCGGGCAGCTGACGTTCCCACTCGAACTCCGAGATGAGATGGGCCGGATATGCGATGCCGTCGGCTAGTGGCCAGTCCAGCTGGGCAATGTACGTTGCGCTGATAGGTGCGCCCACCTCGGCGACGATCTCCGGCCGCATCTGCTCTTTTTCGTCCTGTAGCGCGGCGTGTAACTGCTGAAGGCAATGCTGGCGAAATTCGCGGTTGGTGGCCCAGTCGGTGGTATCGAAAGCGCGCCGGGCAGCGGCGATCGCCTCGTCCATATCGGCGGCACCGGCATCGGTGCACACACCCAGCACTTCTTCGGTGGCTGGGTTCACGTTCTCAACGGTGCCGCCGGTCGACGAGTTTCGGAGCCGGCCGTCAATGTACAGCCGAGCTTCGGGCTGGAACGAGAGCGGGGATCGAGCCACGGACGAGACCGTCATGGACATCCTTTCAACGAGCAGAGCGCAGTTCGAAGCGTAGTGCTGCGAATGCGCTGACTCTTGGGGTTACATACAAAATCGCTATACGGTTAACGCTATTGCTCGCCTGCTTGGATGTCCATACCCGGAGGTGGGCTGGTCCCTGGACCGGTTCACGCGGTCCGTTCAGCCAAGGCAGTCTGCGTCCGGACCGATGCCACGCCCGAGGCCGCCCTACCCGGGCGGCCGAGAAAGGTCAGTCGGGAAACTTCAGCCCATAGTGAATAAAGTCCA
>NZ_JBKQQD010000259.1:0-3970 GCF_052144515.1 Mycobacterium sp.
GGACCCACGCCGGGTAGATGAACGAAAGTGTTTCGAAGCATGGAAGTCACCGCTGAAGGACACCCCAGTCGACCCAGATCATCGGGGCATCCTACTCCCTGGAATGTGCGGAGACCAGCCCAACCGGCCAGCCGACGGGCGCTCTTTGCTGTGCTTCCCCTGACCTTGCAGGCAGCACGGAAACCGCTCCCGTTACGCGTCTCAGATGCGTCCGTAACGGGGGGCGAAAGGGACCACCCACGTTTCCCGGGTGCCAGAAAGTGGGTGGCCTCTTCCGCTTGAAGGGAGCCTGTCCCGGTCTCTGGATTCTGGTCGCCGCTGATGAACAGAACGACTTGCCTGTGCTCGATGACCGAGAAGTCCCTCTGATGAGCTCTGGGCAGCGGATGTGTGTGCCTCTCTCCCAGATCGAGAATACCCCCCCGAGCAGCGAGTTGAGGAGCGTTGAAGGTTTGCTGATTTCGACTCACCCACGGCACCGTGTTCTAGAGAACCTTCATCTGACCTATTATAGTATTGGTTGTATGGCTTTGACCTTCCATGCATTGGCTTCTCGGCGTTTGGTGAACTTTTCCGAGCCGTATCATGAAACAGCCTCTGATCATCGAGGATGTCGAGTCCGTTGAAACTTGGTACGAATCACGAGTCCGTCCCTTCCTCGCCTCGCTGGTGAAGATTGATTCCAAGGCCCGGCGCCTCGAAGATTTCGACGCCGATTTGAAGCGACTGCGCGAGGCGAGGGAGAAGTACAACGACGAACTGGTTGTCTGTTTTCTCGGGGCCGCTGGAGTCGGCAAGAGCACGCTGATCAACGCCTTGGTGGACGGCCGTCAGAGCATCTTGCCCTCCGGGGGTATCGGTCCGCTCACGGCGCAGGCACTGAGTGTGCGTGCGGGCACACCACCGCATTTTGAAGTGAAGTACCACGGTCCCGGTGAGCTCTGGAAGCTGACCATGGCACTGGAATGGAGTTACAAGGACGATCTCGAGCAAACGCTGAGGGTTGTACAACCGACGATGGACGAGATCGAGGCGATCGAAGCCGAGGACCGGAAAGAACTCCAGGAGATTGCCGTCAGCGGCGAGTCCTTCGATCAAGAGCGGGTCACGGCCTACCGGAAACAGGCCCAGCTCCTGGTCAAGGGGAATCAGAACCGCGACGCGAGGCCAGGCTACCTGATCGACTGTCTTCGCCTTGCCCTGAGGAAGGAGCCGGTCCACGCGACCGTCCCTGACCCGGACGATCGGGAGCGGATCCAACGGATTATCAGCGCACTCGCTTCCAAGAAATTCCACCTGGAGGGATCGGTCTCCGAGAGAGAGTTCCGCCAATCGCTTCACGACCATGCCTCGGGTTTCCTCGCTCCCCTCATCCGCGAGATGAGCGTGACCTGTGAGTCCGGGGACCTTGCCCCAGGGAGTGGTCCTTGTGGATCTTCCCGGAATCGGGGTCGCGAGTGACATCTTCAACGAGATCACCGGCCGGTGGATCCGGGAGAAGGCCAGGGCGGTGACTCTCGTGGTCAATCATCGGGGCGTCCATGAGGTAGAGGCCCAGCTCCTGCACCACAGCGGTTTTCTCAACAAGCTGCTCTATTCAATTGATAACCCGACCGAAGATCCGGTGCTGATCGTTGCAGTGGTTCGGGTGGATGAAATCGCTGAAACACGATGGAGACAAGAGCGGGCTGCGGGCGTGAATGGGCCAAAGCGGGATTATTTTCTGAAAACCTCAGAAGACAGCCGGGATCTCTTGATCCCACAAATCCGCCACCAGATCGAGAAGGCCTGGGCCTCCGCCGGGATGCAGTCGGGACAGAAACAGGTGGTTGACAACCTCGTCAACAGCCTGGAAATTCATCCCGTCTCCGCCCTCCAGTACTCGCGCATCCTGCTCGATGACCCCGAGGATCGGCCTTTCCTGACAAATCCATCCGACAGCAACATCCCGGCGTTGCTGGACAGCCTTCGCCGGCTCGCCGAGAGACACCGCGAGACGGAGATCCAGCGGATCGAGGAGCCTCTGCGGAACCTGTCGGATCGCCTGATCAAGACCCTGAAGTTGATCGAAGCCCAGTGGCAAGAGGATGTGCGAGCCGGCCAGGAGGCAGAGCGGCTGCGAAGCGAGTTCCTTGAATTCCTCGAGCCCCTGCGGCAGGAGTTCAAGCTTCGGCAGGGTTCGTTTCGTGAATTTCTTCGGGAGACTCTCCCCCAGATCATTCGCAGCAATGTGGTGGAGGCGAGTGCGACGGCTCGCGAGGAGATTTCTGCCTATCTCGCGGAGTTGAGGATCTGCAACTGGCGGACGCTCCAGGCCGCAGTTCGAAGGGGAGGGGTGTTCCTCAGCAGCACCGGTCGTAAGATTGATCTTCCGCGGGATTTCGCCCTCCGGTTCGAGGTCCCTGTGGCGCAGGTCTGGGGAGGCCAGATCCTCAAGGAAATCCGTCGTCGAACCAAATCGTACGCCGAGGATTGCGTTCAGCTCGTCGACGAGGTGGTCGCTTGAGCCAAGAACCAGGGAGCGAGGGTCCAGCCGCGTCTGGTCGAGGCCCAGCGCGACGCCATCAAGGCTGACGTGAAGACGCTCGAGTCGGTCGGCAAGGAGATGGTCAAGGAGCTCCGCCAAATGGTCAGCGAGAGGCTCGTGGAGAACATCGAGAAACCCATCCGGACTCGATGCGAGAAATTCGTCGAGGATAATCAGCACCAGGGCGTTGGCGTCCTAAACCGCATGCTCAAGCTATTCCGAGAGCTGGCAGACCAGGTCACAAGGGTGGCTCGAGGCCCGGCCGAGGAGATCCTGATCCACTGCTTCCGAGAGGTGGAGGGTCAGATACTCGATGTCTTCAAACAGCATCCCGACCCGCTCGACGCGGCCCGAGACGCCATCATCGAGGCCCATGAGCGGTACATACGAAATAGCGATGCCCAGCGCCGACAAAAGGTGCTTGGCGAAGTGGACTCGGTGCTTTCTAACTATCCGTTGAAGGATCGCTTGCTGGCGATCGAGCCATCGATCACGGACGCTTCGCCATCACAGGGCGACATCGCGGAGGTGGCCTGATGAGCCGGTTCAGCCCCGGGGTGTCTCGGCAAAGTGTTCCGCATCCCTCGACGATTCTTCGCCAGGTCGATGACTGGGGCCTGATCTCCTATGACCTCTGCAATCCGCCGCGCCGGTTCTGGGCTGACGTTGACCAGCCTCCTCCCGTGGTCGAACCCGCCGTTGATTCACGGCACGTTCAAAGGCTGCCGAGTCCCGCCGAACTGCTTCGCGTGAGCGTGCCGGAAACCTGGATGAGCCGATCGCGCGCCGCGCTGGCACGGTTCTGGACGTACTTCCTGGTCAGCGAGGATCCCCAGCGCCGGCTCGATGCCCGGGAGGTCAGCACGCTCGCCCACCAGGTGAGCTTGGTGCGCCATATCCTGGAACAACCGCACCTGCACAGGGTCCTGATCGCCGATGAGGTCGGGCTGGGCAAGACGGTCGAGGTCGGCCTTCTGGTCAAAGAGTTGCTCGAGCAGAACGCGGGCCTTCACATCCTGTACCTGGCCCCCGCCCGGCTGGTGAACAATGTGCGCTGGGAGTTCGAGCGGCTTGGCCTCGACTTCCGGCAATGGTCCGCCTCGGCGGAATCGGACGGGCGGATCGAAGGCGACTCGAAGCTGATCGCCAGCATTCACCGGGCCGTGCATCCGAATCACTTCCGGAGGCTCGTCGATGCGCCCCCCTGGGACTTGTTGATCGTCGATGAATGCCATCACCTCTCCGATTGGGCTCCTGGCGGCGGCGACCCGACCCGGAAGTTCGACCTGGTCCGGAAGCTGATCGAAAAGCAGGCGCCGACCGGCCGGGTCGTCTTCCTGAGCGGCACGCCCCATCAGGGCAACATCCACCGGTTCGATAACCTGCTCAAGCTGCTGAAGCGAAGGGAAGAGCCCGAGCGCGCACTGGCTGGCAGGGTCATCT
>NZ_JBKQQD010000260.1:0-33444 GCF_052144515.1 Mycobacterium sp.
CACAATGACCCGCAGGCCGCAGCTCACCGGCTTCTAACGCGACGGCTCCTGCTCGACAGCCGGAGGACCTCGGCGGGCACTATTTGCGCCGTAGTGACCGCTGGGTTCCTGGAACACCAGCGCTCCAGCGGCAACGACCTGTCGACGTCAGCCTCAAACCCGTGGGGTGCTGTATTGCGGCGCCGAGTAGTCGATGGCGGCATGTTCGATATCCCTGCGGGCTATGCAGCGCCAGCATTTCGCATTGGAGAGCCGACAACGGGCCTTGAATTTCGCCGCCGTCTGATCCCACCGGGAATCCCGTGCGTTGACAACCATTGTTGTCATTGATCGTAGACTTATCAGCATGGAAACCCCGGAAACACCGAAGGTGCCGCGACCCCCGGAGGGTCTAGGTGCCACCGGCCGGGCCTTGTGGCGGGACACCGTGGCCGGTTACACGTTCACCGCAACCGAGTTGGGCGTGTTGCGTGAGCTGTGCCGCGCCCATGACAACGCGGCAAGGTTGACCACCACCTCCAAGAGCGTGTCCGTCACCCTGAAAGGCTCCCGCGGTCAACCGACCGTGCATCCGGTTTTTGCCGAAATACGCGCCAACCAGGAAACCATCTCCCGACTGTCCCGCACCCTGAATCTGCCGGATGACCGGCGCAACCGGGGTAAGCGGGTGGTCAAGTCGCAGCCCCGAATCAACGCTATACAGGCCCGACAGGCGCGGAGATTGCCCACGGTTATCGCCATGACCGAGAGGAGCACCGGTGCCGGCTAAGCGTAATGACCGAGAGCAGTTGCCGTGGCCGACACGGCATGTCTGTAATGACGGCACGATGCGCAACTTGGCCCAGTTCATCCCCGAAGAGTGGCCCGACGAGCGTAGCGCGAAGATGAGCTGGCATGCTGTACGTTCCGGTATCGGAAAATCGTTGGGGCGCAAGGCTTTACCCGAAATCTCAGCAATGACCGGGCACGGGCCGCTGGCGCACTACACCGGCGGGCCTGAACCGCTGGCCTGGTGAAAGGAAATAGGAACCATGAGTGACAACCCGGACCCCGCCCACGGCTCTCAGCCGTTTTTCGACGCCAGCAACACACCTAGCGACTTTGGGCGCTCGACCAACAGCAATTTCCGCGGCAAGCACGTCTACCCCGGCGTGGGCTCCACCCACGTGGCCAAGATACCGGCCGGCGCGGGTTTGACCGGCTGGGAGCAACCCGAAGGGTGACTAATGCCGCCGAACATGCCAAGTGAGACTGCTCGAGAAGCAACAGAAGCCTTATGCCTGGCGGTGATCGCCGACGTCGAGTTGGCTGAGCAAGTCTGGGACACCTTGCCGCCGGTAATGCACTACCTCGTGGTGATGGCGCACCGTGAGCTGTTGACGCGCAAGACGGACAGCGGCAGCACATGGATGGACGTGTTGCCGGACTGGCTCACACGTGAGAGGACTGACGAGGATGTCCAGCGGATAATCGGCGGCGTAGTGCACGACTATGCGGCAGAGTTATTAGGGCTTTGAAAACAACTGAATGATCAAGAATCACAACAGAATTGACAATTTCATATAAGTGAACAAGCACAACGTTAGGGGTACGTGACAAGGTTAAGTTATGAGGAACAACTAATGAGCAAGTTTTCGGATCTCGCTATCGAGACGCGGGCCACCCAGTCGGCGGTTGAGCTACGCGGTGGTTCGCGCAAAATTGGGGGTCTCGGCGCGGTGTTCGGCAGGCGGTCCCACGTGTTGCCTGGTGTGGCGGCCAGCGGCTTCGCCGGATTCCGCGAAATCGTTGAACCTTCGGCCTTTTCTAGGACGGAGAAAGATGGTTGGAGCGGTGTCGTGTGCCGGTGGGAGCATAGGGGGCTGCTGGGGACCACCGCTGCGGGCACACTGCAACTCCGCGTGGACACTGGCTCCGGGGGCGGATTGAATTACGAGTGCGACGTCCCGGACACTTCCGACGGCAACGACTGCCTTACTCTGATCCGCCGTGGGGACGTCAGGAATTCGAGCTTCGCGTTTCAAACTTATACCGACACGTGGACCGAGGACGACGACGGCTGGCCATTGCGCCACCTGGTCTCTGTACGCCTCATCGACTGCTCGCCTGTGACGATTCCTGCGTACCCTGATTCTACTGTGGCACAACGTAATTCGGAGATTGCGCTGCGCAGCATGGCCGACTACTTCGACGCACCCTATTCCGACGTCCTGGCGTGTGACGGGGATTACTCGAAGTTTTTCCGCCGCAGCGATGCCCCGGTGTATCCCCACCGCCAGGCCCGACGCATGTCCCCCAAGCAGCGCCAGCGGGAGTTGGAGCTTCTCGAAATGCGCTGGCCCCCCGAGCACGTCAAGCAGATGACTAGCCGTCAAAAGCAAGTTGAGGTTGCGCGCATGGCCATCCCACCTGAGCGGAGATCAGGTAGGCAGGCGCTGATAGAAACCATGGCCGAGCGGTGGCCGAATGACTGATGTGAACGGTGACATGGGCACCGGACCCGATGACCTGGGCGAGGTCGACGACACCCCCGACGATCCGAGCTGGGCCGGCCGCATTGATGCCCATATCGACCACACACACAAAGTGGATGAGCACACGATCATCGTGTCAGAGAATTGATCAGCGTTGGCCCAGCCGGTGGGTCTGCTTAATCTCGGTGCACCACTCCCGAACCTGGTAGTGGACGCTGTGTGCGCTCACCGTGCTACCCCGCTCGGCAATCACCTGTTCGCACAGCGCCAGGGTGAGCGGTTCGCCGGCCTGCACCCGCGCCCAAACCTCGAAGCTGGCGAGGTCGATACGGTCCTGATACATCGGTGAAAAGCCTACGGTTGCACCGGCCTGGACGCCTAGACTTGACGTGTTGTCCTTCCCCGTTTCGACGAAGAACCTTCCTTTCTATCTGGCTGCCCGCGGGGCCGGACGACTTTGGGCCGAATGTCAATATCGGTGATTTCATCGACGAGGGGCAAAGGCTTTGCGCGATGAACGGGAAGTAGAGGCCACCGCGGCAGGCTGGTATCCAGACCCATCGGGCGCGGCCAGGCAACGGTTGCAGAATCACCGCCGAGCAGCGCTCGCGCTCGCCGTCACGCTCGTCCTCATCGTCGTGGCCAACGCCGTCGGTGGATGCTCCTCGCAACAAAAGTCCGCGCTGGCCGACCCAACGTCGTCCTCAGCTGCCACGCCTTCGTCGCCGCGGCAGACCGTCCATAATCCCCAGCCGTATCAGGTCCAGCTGCCGTTAACCGGCCTGCACGTCCCCGAGGAGGTGGCGGTGGACAGCGCCGGCAACGTCTACGTCACCGACCTCAACAATAAGCGGGTGCTCAAGCTGCCGGCGGGGTCGAACACCCCGGTCGAGCTGCCGTTCACCGACCTGAACTATCCTGGCGGAGTAGGGGTGGACACCGCCGGCAACGTCTACGTCACCGACTACAGCAACCGGGTGCTCAAACTGCCGCCGGGGTCGAACACCCCGGCCGAGCTGCCGTTCACCGGCCTGAAAGGTCCTCGCGGGGTGGCGGTGGACAGCGCCGGCAACGTCTACGTCGCCGACCTCCTCAATAACCGGGTGCTCAAGCTGCCGGCGGGGTCGAGAACCCCGGCCGAGCTGCCGTTCACCGACCTGAACGGTCCTGGCGGGGTGGCGGTGGACAGCGCCGGCAACGTCTACATCACCGAGTACAGCAACAACCGGGTGCTCAAACTGCCGGCATGGTCGAGAACCCCGGCCGAGCTGCCGTTCACTGGCCTGAACCATCCTGGCGGGGTGGCGGTGGACACCGCCGGCAACCTCTACGTCACCGACGCCGGCAACCACCGGGTGCTCAAAATGCCGGCGGGGTCAAACATCCCGGTCGAGCTGCCGTTCACCGGCCTGAACGGTCCTGGCGGAGTGGCGGTGGACACCGCCGGCAACGTCTACATCACCGACTACGACAACAACCGGGTGCTCAAACTACCGGCGGGGTAAAGCACTACGAACTGCTACCTGTTACCGCCGAGAATCGCCATGCGCCCGTGAGCACATCCGTGAGCACAATTGGGGGAAAGTTACAGGTATCTCACGTAATGTCTTGTAAGGTGAAAGTGCAGCTCAGAGCCGATTTAACGCCCTGACCAGGGTAGCTGAAAACAGTCCCGGACTTTCACCGGGTTCCCTCTTGCGACGCATCGTTAACATGCTTCGCTCGATGCCGGCGCCGCGTGCTGCGGCGTCAGCAGACCAGCTGCGCCGCCAAGGGTACTCTGCGGCTCTGTTGGATCGAGAACCGCACCGAACGTGACGCTGTCGTCACGATCGGTTGCCAGCGTGACAGCAGTGTCACGCTCGCGCCGAAGCGTCAGCGTGCCAGTGCGTCGGCGATAGCGAGTTCCCCGTTGTTGAAGTCGATGGTCCGGCCGATGGACGAGTCGTCCGCCAGCGCCGCGGCTACCACCAGTGCGACGTCTGCGCGCGAGACTTGCCCCTTCCCTTCGCCGACGGCGATCCGGCCGGTCGGCGGGTCGAGGGTGAGCCGGCCCGGTCCCAGCACGGTCCAGTCCAGGTCGCTGGCGCGTAGATGGGCATCCTCCCTATTTTCGAGCTGCCTTGGCCTCCGCGTACGGGAAGAACGGATCATCTTGCGCCACAACGTGATCTGGCCCGCACGGAAGTAGGACACCATCACGAACCGCCGCACGCGCGCCTGCGCGGAAGCGTCGATCACCCGGATCGCCGCGTCGCGGTCGACGGGTTGGTCCGCGCCGGGTTGCCGCCGCCCGCCCCCGCGGAGAACACCACCGCATCGTGCCCGGCCAGCAGAGCGGCCAGCGCTTCCGTATCGAGGTGCTCGATATCGGCGACGACGGGTTTGGCGCCGGTGGCCGCGACCACGTCGGAGTGGTCGGGGTTGCGGAAGACCGAACTGACCTCGTCGCCGCGCTCGGTGAGAATGCGTGTGAGTGGCAGCGCGACTTTGCTGTGGCCGCCTATGACGATGACGTCGATGACGCGTGCCATGCGTCCCGACGGTACCCGAGGCTCAGGTGAGCAAGAGGGTGGGTTAAAGGTGGGTTAAAGCTTGACTTTCCCCATGATCAGGTCGATCAGCGGCTTGCCCGGCGCGTATGCGCCGGTCATCGACGCCATGGTGTGTCCGGAGTCCACGAGCAGGGTGATCCCGCTGATGCCGCAGGCGGCCTCGCTGTTGAGGAACGCCATGACGTCGCCCATCTGCTCCGGGGTGTGGACCTTGGAGCCGGTCTCGTCGCGGTAGTCCTGGGCGAAGCTGAGCCACAGATCCGCGTTGGCCTGGGCCAGCGGGGTGTCGGTCGGTCCTGGGCAGATCGCGTTGATGCGAATCCCCTTCTTCAGCAGCGGGTAGCCCTGGGTCGCCACGTAGGTGTTGATGATCTTCTTGCTGGTGCCGTAGTGAATGATGCCCTCGGACTCGTGGGCCTTGGACCAGGCCTCGGCGGCCGCGAAGTCCGGCGTGGCCAGGAACTCCATCATCGTGTCCAGGTCGTTCTCCCAGCCCATGCCGGCGACCGAGGAGATGAAGCAAATGGCCGAGCCGTTCGGAAGCTGGTCTTTTTCCAGCAGCCGGTCGATGAGGTGGCGGTGGCCGATGAAGTTGATCTTCAACAGGTCGGTTGTTCCGTCGGCCACCCCGGCGGCCGAGAATACGGCGTGGATGGGCCCACTGATCTGCTCGAGCGCGGAGTCGATCGAGGCGGGGTCGCGCAGGTCGACCTGCACCGACTGGGCGACGTCGTAGTCCACCGGGGCGTAGTCCATCACGATGACTTCGGCGCCGAGTTCGGCGGCAGACTTGGCGGCCGCCGCGCCCATGCCGGTCGCACCGCCGACGACGAGCGCCCGCTTACCGTCGTAGCGCAACCGATCGACAATAGACATTGTGTTCCTCTCTCGGCCACTACTCGGCCATTAGCGATAGGCCATTACTGACTGCCCAACTGTATGAAGAACAGTTATTAGGTTCAACACCGGGTGCCGTGTACGAAGCGCTTACTTGCTACGGACGGCGGCGCCGCGCAGGACGGTGTCGCGCACGTGCACCAGCGCCGTGCGTTTCCCGACGGCGCGCAGGATGTTCTCCGGTATCCACTGCAGGCCGATGACGCAGCGTGCCAGCATCGCGGTGGATGGCGCGTCGATCTGAATCTCACCCGATCGGATCCCGTCGGAGAGAAGCGATTTCATCTGCCGCAGCCGGGTGGAATACGACCAGCCCGGGTTGGCGGTCGGCGGTGATTGCCGCATCCAGGCGAGCTGGATCCTGAACTCGTCCGAAAACTGATCCAGGGCGTTGACGTTGACCCAGCTCAGCGCGTCCAGTTTCTGGACGGGCGTCGCGTCGGAGCGCAGTACGCCGACCCAGCCCGCCTCGACCTTCCTGCCGAAGGACCGCATGATCGAGTCGAGGAGCTCGTCCTTGGATCCGATGACCCGATAGACGGTGCCGGTGCCAAGGGCCGCCGCCGTCGCGATGTCCCGGATGGTGGTGGCCTCGTAGCCTTTGCGGCCGAACTCCGTTCGCGCCACCGCGCGGACATGGGCGGCCTTGTCGCTGGGATCGGCCTCGCTGTCGTCGGCCCACGTCTCGACGACCTCGCTTGCGGCCTTGAAGGCGTCGGACCGATCCAACGCGGCGTCGTTGGGCGGCTGAGCGGCCAACCCCTGCAACATGATCCGGCACAGCAGCGCGGCCACCTGGTCGGCCGCAGAATTGTGACGCATGACGTCGAGCCCGACCTGCAGCATCGTCTGGCAGATCCGGTCGGCCAGGGTGGGCAGGTCGATGTCTTGCTTGATGTAGCCGCTCCACCTGCCGGCGCGCAGCGTCTGCAGCATCGCCTCCTGGATCGCGGTGGGCTGCTGCCGGGTCAGTTTGATCAGCTGGGGATCCGCGCTCGGCCCCTCGTAGAACGACATCTGTAGCGCGGCCCGATGCTGGACCGCGCATTTGGCGATCGCCGAACCCAACCCGATGATCTTCTCGGAGACGGGGCGGTCGTCGGGTTTATCCAGCCTGGCCTGGGCGTCGAGCCCGACCCGATTCAGGTCGTCCTGGTAGCGGCGGATCAGCTCGATGAGGATTGCTTCTTTGGATTCGAAGTGGTGATACAGGCTGCCGGGGAGAATGCCTGCGGCGTCCGCGATTTCCTGCAGTGAGGTCCGCAGACCCGACGAGGCGATCAGGGACGCCGCGGTCTGCAGGATCTCGGTCCGGCGCGTCCCGTCGTCGGCGCCGCCCTGATCCGCTCGATCGGTTGCCGGCCGTCGGCCCTTCGCCAGTGCATCGGCTTTGGCCATGGCTAGCCAGTCCTCCCAGCGAATGAAACCTGAACCAAATCTTTGGTAGAGGCTATCAAACCGCCCCCCGGGAAAGGCGCTGCTTACAGCGGTGACGGGCCCATTCTATAGCGGAGGTCCGTCCCAACGGTCCAACGCGACCACCTCCTCGACGGGCCGACGGATGGCCGGCCGGAACGTATGCCCGGCGCGCAGCCGCCCCACGGGCAGCAGGCAGCCCTGGACGTAGGTCTCCGGGATGCCCAGCAGTTGGCGGACTTCGGTTTCGTAGTGCAGGTGCAGCGTCGTGATGCAGGTTCCGTAGCCGTGGGTATGCAGCGCCAGCTCAAAGTTCCACACCGGCGGGAAGATCGAGCCGTACAGCGTCGCCAGGTGGAACGATTCGTCGCCGTCGATGCGCGGCAAGTACGCCTCGTAGCAAGGGATTACCAGCAGCGGCACCTTCGCCATGTTCACGACCAGCCACTCCGTCGACGACATGAGGCGGGCCTCGGGTGTGCCGGCCGGCATCATGTCGGCGAACAGCTGTCCGCCGACTCGCAGCAGATAGGCCTTGCGGTACAGCTCGGCGATCTCGGCCCGCAACGCGGGGTCGGCGACGACCAGCCACCGCCAGTTCTGCTGATTCGAGCCGTTGGCGGCCTGCAGCCCGATGCGCAGGCACTCCCGGATGTCGGCGAGGTCGACGGGCGCGTCCAGGTCGAGCGACTTGCGCGCCGAACGGGTGTTGTTGAGGAGGTAGTCGATATCCATCCTTGGGCTCCTCCTACCGGCTACCTCTGTTCGCAAGGTGCGCGCCGAGTTCGGTGAGGTAGCGATCGGACCCACCGAGGAGTCCGCTCCAGCTCAGCAGGCGCTTGAGGTAAAGATGAGCATCGTGCTCCCAGGTGTAGCCGATGCCGCCGAACACCTGGATGGCGGTATCGCCCACGGTTGCCAGTCGCCCGGCGAACGCCTTCGCCCGCAGCGCGGCCAGGTGTCGCTCTTCGGCGTCAGTGCCCTCTGTGGCCTCTGCCGCCTGGGCATCAGCGGCCCAGAGCGCGTGGATGACGCCGCTTCGGGCCAGCTCGACGGTCTCGAACATGTCGACGCACAGGTGCTGGACCGCCTGGAACGAGCCGATGACCTGACCGAATTGCTTTCTCACTTTGGCGTATTCGACTGCGAGGTCCATGACGGCCCGGGCGGCGCCCAGGGCGTCGGCGGAGGTGGCGATCAGGACGTCGTCGATCACCGCCGCGACGTCGTCCGGCGAAGCCGTGGCCAGCCGGTCTGCGGGCGTGTCGTCAAATGTGACGCCAAAGCGCTTGCGGGTCTGGTCGATGCCGCGTTCGGGTGTCAGCGAGATCCCGGCGGAGTCCGCTCGGACCGCGAAGAGCCCTGTGCCCCGCGCATCCTCGGCGAGCACCAGGAGGGTGTCGGCGGCCGCGGCGTCGGGAACGCCGGCGATCTCCCCGCGCACCACGACTGTGTTATTTCCTGGGTCACCGCGCCTAGCCGCGACCGCCGAGGAATTCCCCGGATCGAGGAAGGTGACGGTGGCGATGGTCGTGCCGTCGGCGATTCCGCTCAAAAGCTTGGCAACGTGGATACCACCGGCGCCGAGCCGGGTCAGCGCGCGCGTCGCCGCGACCGCCGTCGACAGCCACGGCCCCGGATGCAACGCGGCGCCGAGTTCTTCGGCGACCACGCCGGCCTCGACCATCGTCATGCCGGCGCCGCCGTGCTCCTCCGGCACCAACAGCCCGGTCGTTCCGAGGTCAGCCAGACCGCGCCACACCGCGTCGTCCATGCCGGACGGGTCGTCCAGTAGCTCGCGCACGTGTCTCGAAATCGGTGCCCTCTCAACAAGAAAGCGCCGCGTGGTGTCGCGCAGCGCGACCTGTTCATCGGTGAGTTCAAGGTTCATTTGCGCGGCAATCCGAGGACGCGCTGCGCGGTGATGTTCTTGTTGATCTGAGTCGTTCCGCCGGCGATGGTCAGTGAGCGCGACGTGAGGCGGTAGTTCGCCCACGGGGCATCTGTGCCTCGGGTGCCGAGTACGTCGAAGGCCAGGGCGGCCAGGTCCTGGCCGATCTCACCCCACACCGTCTTGGCGAGGCTGGCCGACGCGAACGCCACACCGTCCGTGCAGCCATGCAGGATAGCCGAAATCGACCGCTGGCAGAGCACCTCGAGATACTTGATGCGGAGCGCAATTTCGCCGAAGCGACGAAGTATCAGCGGGTCTTCTAGCACGCTGTGCGCGCTTCCGTTCTGCGCCGCGGCGAAGTCGTCGACCAGCTCTTCCAGCCTTACCTGCATCTCGGAGTACAGTCGCGCGGCCCCGGCACGCTCGTGGCTGAGCGTGGTGGTGGCCACACCCCAGCCCCCGTTCAACGGGCCCAGCAAGGCGTTGGCCGGCACCCGGACGTCGTGAAAGAACACCTCGGCGAAATCGGCGTCGCCGTTGAGCGTGACGAGCGGACGGACCTCGATGCCGGGCAGTTTCATGTCGACGATCAGGCAGGAGATGCCCTTGTGCTTCGGGGCGTCAGGGTCGGTGCGCACGTACAGCTGGCACCAGTCGGCACGGTGCCCGAGCGAGGTCCAGATCTTCTGGCCGTTGACGACGAAGTCGTCACCGTCACGCACCGCCCGGGTGCGCAGCGAGGCGAGATCGGATCCTGCTTCGGGCTCAGACATCCCCTGGCACCAGATGTCGTCGGCGCGCATCATGCGGGGGAGCAGCGTTTTCTTCTGGTCTTCGGTGCCGTACTGCATGATCGCAGGGGCGATGTTGTTCAACCCAATGACGTTGAGCGGCATCGGAGCCCGCGCACGCGTGGTTTCCTCGGTATAGACGAGTTGCTCGAGTACCGTCGCTCCGCGGCCGCCGTATTCGCGGGGCCAGGAGACGGCGGCCCACCCCGCGTCGGCCATCGTCGCGCTCCAGGCGCGCAGCATCTCGAACGCCGCGTCGTCGCGGCCGGCCGGCCGCCGCGCGGCGACCAGCTCATCGGTCAGGTTCGCGGACAGCCAGTCGCGCAGCTCGGCGCGGAACTGTTCCACTTCCGCTGGATACGAGAAGTCCACTTTTCCTTGATTCTGGTTTCTGGTCGTTTAGCCGGACTCTACGGGGTAAGAAAATCTTGGGTCAACGACGATCAGTTCCCGTTGCGCTGCGGTTCGGGGAACGCCACTTTCGTCTCTCCAAGGCCTTGTCCTGGCATCGCGCTGATGCCGCGTCGCTCACAAACTTCCAGCACCTCGTCGACGATCGACGCGGGTACGAAGAATTTCTCCGTGGATGACATCTGCTCGAGATGTGCCTCGATGTCTTCCGCCGTCGGTTGGCTGTCGGCGTCCGCCAGCCAGCCCTCACTCAGGCCGACGAACACGCGCGCATAGCGTCCGGCGGAGGCGGAATAGTTGCGATGGGTGAACGTGCAGGCGCTGCTCGCGAGGAAGGTCACCAGCGGGACGACGAGTTCGGGGCGAATCGCGCGCATGAAGCCTGACTCGGTGAGGAACTTCTCGTCCCCGACGGTCTCGGTGACCATGCGCGAGAAGCCAGTGGGCATAACGGAATTGGCGATTATCCCATGCGCTTCGCCCTCGATCGCGATCACGTTCGTCAGGCCCACCAGGCCGGCTTTCGCCGCGGCGTAATGAGCCTCCATAGGCTGACCGAAGATCCCGGCGGACGAGGAGATGAACACGAACCTTCCGCCGCCGTTCTTCTTCATCGCGCGATACGCCGGCTGAGCCAGGTAAAAGCCGCCGTCGAGATGTACACGCAGCATTCGGGTCCACTCGTCGGGCAAGAGATCCTCGAACGGCACGCTGCCGAATATTCCCGCGTTGCTGACGACGGCGTCCAGCCGCCCGAATGTGTCCACCGCGGCGTCGACGATCGCTTGGCCGCCAGCCTGGGTGTCGACCGAGTCATAAGAGGCTACAGCCGTGCAACCCGCCTTCGTGATCTCATCGACCACGTCGTCCGCGACGCGGGAGTCGGCCCCGTCACCACCCATCGAGCCGCCGAGGTCGTTGACGACCACCGCGGCGCCGCGGCGGGCCAGGTCGAGCGCATACAGCCGGCCCAGTCCACGACCGGCACCGGTGACGACAGCCACGCGGTCGGCGAAGTCAATCATGTTGTGCTCCTTGATGCTTGACCACCCGTGACGCCGTGAGCGGCCGATCGTAGGAGGGGTCCGTCTCACCGTGGTGGGGGGTCCGCGCGCCCGGGACGGCGGCGATGGCATCGTCGGTGAGCAGCGACTGACCTTCGTTCATGAACTCGACGAGACAGACCCGGTCGGCGATCGCCCACCGTCCTTCGCGCCGCTCCAGGCGATCGATGTAACGACCGCCGGAGATCGTCATGTGATTCGCCGGTTCGCGGTCGGTCCCGACGAACAGGTAGTAGGTCTCGGCGTGCGCCTCGTCGCCTTCGATGTCGACGGTGTGGTTCGGCAGATAGTGCTGGTATCGCGTCTGCGTGCTGTGATACGCGAGGGCCCAGTCGATGAAATCGTCGACGACGCCAACAAATCCGACGTGGTCGTCCACGGCGCCGTCATGGTAGGCCGATCGCAGCAGCGCGCGGTCTTGCCGGTCGATCCCGCGCGCGTTTCGCTGCATGCAGTCCCAGATCTCCGAGCGGTCGCTGAGAAGCCTGACCTGGTTTCTCAGCTCGTCATCCACGGTCACCTGACACAGTCCTTTCGCCGACATCCTGGTCTGATTGACCCCGGCGGAACCGGACTCTACGGTGGAACAGATATTTGGTCAACGACGTCAGGACCGGTTCGGAGGTTGAGCGTGGCAGACAACGCTCGCGGCGACCGGTTGCAGTCCCTCGGCATGCTCGCTTCCGCACTTGCCGGCCGACCCGTGGCGGTCGCCGAGCTGCAACCCGGCGAACCCCCGTGGACGGACGGCCAGACGATCTACGTAGACGGCTCCGCTCCCGGCCCCGGCCGACTCTCGGCGATAGCCGTGCACGCATCTTTGATCGCCGCAGGCAGCCTGGAGCCCGACGTCGTGCGGCCTCTGGTCCGCCACCCGCGGTTGGCCAGGCGTTATCTGGCGATCGAGGGTCACCGGGCACTGGTCAGCAACGCGGACCTGCTACCGCGCATCCTGGCCTCGGTGGGCGACCGCGACATCGCGAGCCGAAGCCAGTCGCCCGCGGATTCGCTGAGCATCGCGACCGGGCGGTCCGCGATCGACGACCCGGCGCCCGGGTTCGGCGTGATCCGTGCGGGAAAGGTGCTGGCCGCAAGCTCCCGGGCGGCCGAACAGCAGGATCAGGAGAACGCCCGGCATGTCCCGCGCGGTCTTCGCGATCAGGAGCGCGCGCAGGAACTCGAGAAGCTGGACCAGCTCGATGAGGCCCAGGTCGACGATTCCGACGATCCCGACCTGTTTACCAGCCCGGTCGGCGGGGGCGGCTTCATCGGCAAGTGGCTGAAGAAGATGCTGTCCTCATCGCGCAAGACCGGCAGTAGCGGCGGGCCGCCCGGCGCGGATAACCCGACGCATCACACGAACTCCTCGAACCGCGGCCGGCATGCCGTGTCGTCGCTGGCCTCGACGCCGAGCGAGGACCTCAACGATCGCGAAGCCGTGGCGCACGGCGTGACCTACCCGGAATGGGACGTCACCCGCAAGAGCTATCGGCCCGCGTGGTGCACCGTGCGGGAGGTCGAGCCGAAGATCAACGCCCACCTTTCACAGGCCACCCTGGCGATCGACGGCGCGATCGGGGTGCGGCGCCCCCTGTCCCGACTCGGTATGGGTCTGCACCGCCGCCACCGGCAGTCGCAGGGCGACGACATCGACATCGACGCGGCAGTCGAAGCCCGCGTCGACGTGCGGGCCGGGTCGGTGCCCGACGAGGCGGTGTACCTCGACAGCCTGCGACGCCGGCGTGACTTGTCGGTCCTGCTGCTTCTCGATGTGTCGGGGTCGGCGGCAGAGCCCGGGACGGTGGGGCGGACGGTGCATGAACAGCAGCGCGCGGCGGTGGCCAACCTGACCGTCGCGCTGCATGACCTTGGCGACCGCGTCGCGCTCTACGCGTATTACTCGCAGGGCCGCGGGGCGGTGACCATGGTGCCCGTCAAACGGTTTGACGATCACCTCGACGCCCAAATCATGAGGCGGCTGAACAGCCTGGAACCCGGCGCGTACTCCCGCCTCGGCGCGGCAATCCGCCACGGCTCGGCGGTGTTGGAGGCGCGTGGGGGTACATCGCGCCGGCTGTTGGTCGTGCTGTCCGACGGCCTCGCGTACGACCACGGTTACGAACGGGCCTACGGTGCCGCCGACGCGCGCCACGCCTTGGTCGAGGCCCGCCGCCGGGGCACCGGCTGCGTATGCCTGACCATCGGCGCGGGAACCGACGTGCGATCGCTGCGCATGGTGTTCGGCAGCGCCGCGCACGCGACGATCGCGCGGCCGGATCAACTAGCCGGCGTGATCGGTCCCCTGTTCCGGTCCGCGCTGCGCTCGGCGGAGGTCCGCCGGAGAGTGCCTTGACCGGCTTATGACAAACCCCACGACCAACCTATGATGGAGATTGAAACAAACATCTGTTCCGGGTTAGGCTCCAATCACCGCGGTGCAGCGGGTGGCAGAAGGGACGCTATGGCGAACGAGTCCGGGCTCGCTTACCGGAACGGCGCTCCGTCCGAGACGGACGGGAAAGGTGAAGTGCGGCCCTATTACAAGGCAATCGGCAACGAGGAGGCCATCTTCAAGGCGGCCTACCGGCAGGGTCTGGCGCTTGTCCTGAAAGGGCCTACCGGCTGCGGCAAGACCCGCTTCGTCGAGGCGATGGCCCACGATCTCGGCAGACCGCTGATCACCGTTGCCTGCCACGACGACCTCACCACCGCGGACCTTGTCGGTCGTTATCTGCTGCGGGGCGACGAGACGGTGTGGGTGGACGGTCCGCTGACCCGCGCGGTGCGCGAGGGCGCGATCTGCTACCTGGACGAAGTGGTGGAGGCCCGACAGGACACGACGGTCGTGCTGCATCCGCTCGCCGACCACCGCCGGCAGCTGCCCATCGAGCGCCTAGGTGTCACGCTCGACGCGGCACCCGGCTTCGGCCTCGTGGTGTCTTACAACCCGGGCTATCAGAGCGTGCTGAAGGACCTCAAGGATTCAACGCGTCAGCGGATGGTGGCCGTCGAATTCGGTTTCCCCGCAGCCGATGTCGAAGAGGGGATCGTCGCGCACGAAGCGGGCGTGGACGGCGCCGTCGCGGCCGAGTTGGTGCGCTTCGGCCAGGCCATCCGCCGACTGGAGACCGGCGGCCTGCGTGAGGTCGCCTCAACCCGCGTGCTCATCGCGGCGGGCAGACTGATCGCGGAGGGCCTGTCCATGCGAGAGGCGGCCAAGGCCGCGATCGCGGGTCCGCTCACCGACGATTCGGCAGTGGGCAGGGGCCTCAACGAGATGATCGAGGTCTATCTGGGTGGGGATTCCGATGCATGACATCGCAATCCGCCGCCGTGGTCTGAACAAATATTAGGTTAGGTCACCTACCGGGAGGTCAAATGTCCTACGAAAGCAGCGCTGAGCCGATCAAGGTCGGCTATCTGATGGACTTCACGCTCCCGCCCGGGTTTCCCGAGGAGATGAAGGCGGACTTCACTCGCTGCTTTGACCTCGTTTTCGAGGAGGCCGTCGAACAAGGGCTGACCGATCGGCCCGTGCAGATGATCTACCGCGAAGTGGAGGGGCTGCCTAAGGGTTCGGTGAAAGCGGTGATCGACGCGTTCGGTGAGCTCGTCGATGAGGGCTGTCTGGTGGTGTTCGGGCCGCACATCACCGACAACTGCGTCCCTACACGTGAAGCGATCGAAGAGCGGTTCAAGGTCCCGGCCATCAGCGTCACGGGCACCGACGACTGGCTGGGCGAATGGACCTTCGCCTTCCCGCAGGGGTCGATGACCGACGAGCCGATCTTCATCGCGGATCTCGTGGCCAAACGCGGGCTGACCGGGATCGGGGTCCTCGTCGAGCAGAACCTCATTGGCGAGAGTTACCTCAAGAATCTGCGGAGCGCCTGCCGGCGCAAGGGTATTCGGATCGTCGCGGAAGCGGCGATCGCGCAGACCGCGCAAGACATCAACGACGCCGTGCGCACCCTGCATGACGCGAAGGCCGAAGCGATCGTGCACCTGGGCTTCGGCTTCGGGATCGTATTCATCAATCCCGCGCTGCAGGCCGTCGACTGGGACCCGCCGAGATTCACCACCACGGCTTTCCAGAACGCGTGGGTGAACCCCATCATGTGGAACGCCTTCATGGGCTGGATCGGGGTCGACCAGTACGACGAGGCGAATCAGATCGGCCAGGACTTTCTCGACCGCTACGCGAAGAAGTACAACGGACGGCGTCCCGAATACTGCGTTCCGCCGGTCAACCGAGACGTCGCCGCGACTTTGTTGCGGGCGTTCACCGACTCCCACCCGCTCAGCCCGCGCGGCGTCAAGGAGGCGCTGGAGCGGGTCAAGATGATGCCCGCCGCGTCTGGCGCGCCCGGTACCCGGGTGTCCTTCGGTAAGTGGACCCGCCGCGCGTGGATGGGCGCCGGCTATCTGGTGGCCCGGACGCTCGATGCGGACGGCACCAACTCGCATCTGGTCGATCGCTTCGGAGAGGAAGGCTGACATGTCTACGGAACAGGCAACACCCCCGACGGCAGACGAGCAGCCCGCCCGGCCAGGCGAAAAGCGGAGCTGGGGTGGCTGGGTCGCCGGCGCCGCCCTGGCGGCGTTCGCGCTCTTCTTCATCGCCAACTGCCGCACCGCCCTTGACCCGCGCGTCGCCAACCCGAACGTGCAGGGCCGGCCGCGCCCGGTGAAATTCATCTTCGGGTTGGACTACATCACTTTCCTGCACGTCTCCACCGTCATCATGCTGCTCGTGCTGCTGGTGGTGTTCATCAGGGGCTGGCGGCGCAATCCGGGCAGTCCGGTGATGCTGATGTTCCTGTGCACCACGCTGATCGTGTGGCAGGACCCGATCATGAACTGGTCCCCGTTCGCGGTCTACAACCCCGATCTCATTCATTGGCCGGAGTCGTGGCCGCTGGTGTCGTTGTCACCGACCGTCGAACCGTTCGTGGTGTTTGGCTACGTGATGTTCTATTTCGGCCCCTACTTCCCTGCGGTCTGGATCCTGCGCAAGCTGCAGGCCAAATACGGGCCGGAGGCCTTCGTATCGCGGCACCCGTTGGCCTGCCTGGGCCTGCTGACTTGTGCGATCGGCTTCGTCTTCGACGCGTGGCTGGAGATCCAGCTCATCCACGCCGGCATGTACATCTATTCGCAGGTGATTCCGTGGGGCTCGGTATTCACCGGCACGACGTTCCAATTCCCGCTGATCTGGGAGTCGTTCTCGGTGACGTTCGTGATGGTCCCGGCAGCCATCCTGGTCTACCGCGATGACACCGGGAAGTCGGTGGCCGAGAAACTCGCCGCGAAGGCGAAGCTCTTCCCGGGCCGGCCGGTGCTGGGCACCTTCCTGGTGATGTTTGCCATCATGAACGTGTCGTACTTCGCCTACGGGGCGTGGTTCGCCGCCATCAAGGTCAGCCATGCGGCGACCTCCGTCGCCTGCCCGTGGCCTTACCCAGAGGCCAAAGTCTATGACCCGCAAGGGTTTTACGAGAAGGCTGGCGCTAAAGGCCCGTACTCGGTCGGCATCTGGTCGACCTGGGCGAGCGGGGAGCCGAACGGGCGGCCGCACGTCGACGCACCGCCGCCGGGTGAAGGCGCCTGCGCGACTGCGAGCAAGAATGGGTGAGCCGCGCAGCGTCGTCATCACCGGTGCGTCCCGCGGATTGGGGTTCGCCTCGGCGGTGCGCCTCTATCGCGAAGGGTGGCGTGTGGTTGCGGCCATGCGGACACCCGACCCCGGAATTGCGCTGCTGCGGCAGGCGACTGGGGCAGGTGAAGATGACGACCGGCTGATCGGCGTGCAGCTCGATCTCACCGACAGCGCGTCGATCTCCGCGGCGGCCAAGGCAATCGAAGAAGCCGTGGGCGCACCCTACGCGATTGTGCACAACGCGGGGATGTCCGCCGCCGGAATGGTGGAGGAGGCCGATATTGCCTTGTGGCAGAGGATGTTCGCCACGTCGGTCCTGGGTCCCGTCGCGCTCACCCAGGCGCTGCTGCCGTCGATGCGGGCTGCGGGCGAGGGCCGCATCGTGCTGGTATCCAGCGCGGCCGGGGTGCGCGGTCAGCCTGCGACGGCGCCTTACTCGGCCGCCAAGGGAGCGCTGGAGCGGTGGGGTGAGTCGATGGCGTGCGAGATCGCGCCCTTCGGCCTTGGCGTCACCGTCTTGGTGGCCGGCACGTACGACACCGAGATCATCACCGACGCGGGCACCACCGATAACCGCGATTTCGAAGGCCCGTACGCCCGACTGCACAACACCATGAACACCCGCGGGAGGTTCGCGATGAAACTCGCCAGGCCTCCCGAGCGGTTCGCCGACGGCGTGCTCAAGGCGCTGGATGACCGGAGGCCGTTTTGCCGCCACGGTGTCGGCCCGGATGCCTCAATGCTGTTGGCCTCCAATCGGATTCTTCCCGCTTTGGGCATGCACCACGTGTCCCGGATCGTGCTGGGCATACCCAGGCAGGGTTCGATGCGGGACGGGGCGTGGCCGTTGACTTTGGCCCAGCGGGCTCAAAAGGCGATGGTGGTTATTGCGCGCGTTCTTCCGGCGCCAGTGCTGCAGCGCTTGGCGTCGCTGGCGGCTCCGCGCCGCCAGGGGACTGAAAGGGACTGAGGGGTGACAATGGAGCAGCTTTTTGACGACCTGGAGGACTTCGGTTCCTTCGACGACGCGATCTCCGGTGACGTGCGTGATCCGTACACCGAACTGGCGCGGCTGCGCCGTGAGGAACCAGTGCAGCGCCTCGAGACGTCGGGAGCGCTTCCGCACGAGGAATCGCTGCCGATGTTCATCGTGTACCGCCACGAGGATGTGCAGCAGATGCTGCGCGACAACGAGACGTTTTCGTCGTCGGCCGTCATCGCCGCGTTCGGCCCTGTGCTAGGTGAAGGGGTCATGCTCGGCATGGACGAGCCAGTCCACGGACGGCTGCGTTCGCTGGTACAGAAGGCGTTTACGCAGAAGTCGCTGGCGCGGTGGGAAGACGAGTTGGTCGGTCGCGTGGCGAATGGCCTGATCGACAAGTTCGCACCCAACGGCAAGGCGGATCTCGTCAAGGAGTTCACCTTCGACTATCCGAGCCAGATCATCGCGGGTCTGTTGGGCTTGCCGGAGAAGGACTACCCGCAGTTCCAGCGGTGGTCGATTTCGCTGTTGAGCTGGCTGATTAACCCCGAACGCGGGCTTGCGGCCTCGGCCGCCCTGTGTGACTACTTCGACCCGATCCTGCAGGCCCGTCGCGCCGAGCCGAAGGACGACCTGATCAGCGCGCTTGCCGCGGCCGAGATTGACGGCGAGAAGCTTGCCGACGAGGAGATCTTCTCGTTTCTTCGATTGCTGCTGCCCGCCGGTGTGGAGACGACCTACCGGTCGCTGGGCAGCTTGCTCCTCGCGCTGTTGTCGGATCCGGCGCAATTGGACGCGATCCGCGCGGACCGGTCGCTGCTGCCACAGGCCATCGAAGAGGGCGTGCGCTGGGAACCGCCGCTATTGACCATCACCCGGGTGGCCACCCGCGACACCGAACTCGGTGGGGTGGCGATCCCGGCCGGCGCCACGGTGATGCCGATGCTGGGTTCGGCCAACCGGCAAGAGGATCGCTACCCGGACCCCGACACCTTCAACATTCACCGGCAAGCCAAGGCGAATCTCGGGTGGGGCCACGGCGTGCACGTCTGTCTCGGCATGCACCTGGCGCGACTCGAGATGCGCACCGCCGTCAACCTCTTGCTGGACCGGTTGCCCAATCTGCGGCTGGACCCCGACGGCGACGACCCGCACATCCGCGGGCAGGTCTTCCGGTCGCCCACCTCGGTACCGGTGTTGTTTGATCCCCAGTGATCCCGGCGGCTTGCCAATCGGCTAGTTTCCAGTAAGGCTCACCATAGGGTGGTCCGCCTGGCTTGGCATCCCGCACGCCATCCCCCGTCCCGGCGCTCTAACCAGCGCCTCGTCCAAAGAGAGCTGAACAAATATGGCTGACACTGTAAAGGTCCGGTTCGAACCGAAGATGATGATCGACGGCAACCTGGTTGACGGCCAGGCCGGCACATTCACGAACATCAACCCGGCGACCGAGGAATCGCTCGGCGAGGTTGCCGACGCATCGAAGGAGGACATGCACCGGGCCATCGACGCCGCCCGGCGCGCCTTCGACGAGACCGACTGGTCGACCAACAAGGAGCTGCGCAAGCGCTGTCTGTTGCAGCTGCACGACGCCATCGAAGAGGAGAAGGAAGAGCTGCGCGAAGAGCTCATCCTCGAAGTCGGCGCGCCCCGGGCCATCACCTTCGGCCCCCAGTTGGACGCCCCGCTGGAAGACGGATTGAAGTACCCCGCCAGGCTGATCGACGAGTACGCCTGGGAAACGGATCTGGGTGACAAGGTGATCAGCCTCACCGGCACGCTGACCACACGCAAGGTATGGCGGGAGCCGGTAGGGGTCGTCGGCGCGATCGTGCCGTGGAACTTCCCCTTCGAGGTGACCCTCAACAAGCTGGGCCAGGCGCTGGGCACCGGCAACACGGTGGTGCTCAAGCCAGCGCCGAACACGCCGTTCAACGCGACCCGGCTGGGCCGGCTGATCGCCGAGAAGACCGACATCCCCGCCGGCGTCGTCAACGTCGTCACCGCATCGGACCACTTCGTTGGCGAGGAGCTCACGTTGTCGCCGAAGGTCGACCTGATCTCGTTCACCGGCTCGACGGTGGTCGGCAAGCGGATCATGGAAAAGGGTGCGGCCACCATGAAGCGGCTGTTCCTGGAACTGGGCGGCAAGTCGGCCACCATCGTCTTGGAGGACGCCGACTTCGGGCTGGCCTGCGCGATCGGCATCGCGCCGTGCATGCACGCCGGGCAGGGCTGCGCCAACCCGACCCGGATGCTGCTGCCGCGCTCGCGCTACGACGAGGGCGTGGCGATCCTCAAGAGCATCTACGAGAACGTCACGTGCGGCGACCCCCAGGACCCCGGAACCCTGTGCGGGCCGGTGATTTCGCAACGGCAGTTGGATCGTGTGACGGGCTACATCAAGAAGGGTGTGGAAGAGGGTGCCACCGCGCTGGTCGGCGGCCCCGATGCACCCACCGGTTTCGACAAGGGATATTACGTCCGGCCAACGCTTTTCACCGACGTCGACAACAAGATGACCATCGCCCAGGAGGAGATCTTCGGTCCTGTGCTGTGTGTCATCCCGTTCGACGACGAGGAAGACGCGATCCGGATCGCCAATGACAGCGTGTACGGCTTGGCCGGCAACGTGATGTCGGGCTCGCTGGAACATTCGTTGGCGGTGGCCCGTCGGATCAAGGCCGGCTTCATGGGCGTCAACGGCGGCGCTCCGTACGGCGCTGACACACCGTTCGGTGGATACAAGGAAAGCGGCGTGGGCCGCCAGAACGGTGTCGCCGGGTTCGACCAGTACACCGAGATCAAGTCCGTGGGGTATCCCGCCGGGTGATCCGCTAATTGCCTAGTTGCCGCGAGCTGGGGGCAGCTCCCGCTTGCGGGGGAGCGTGTCTGTACCCAGACACGCACGCTCGCGCGGCATTCTGCGCACGCTCGGCGGGTTGAGAGAAGGGCAGCGGTTGGCCACCTATGTCTTGGTTCACGGCGGCGGTCATGGCGGTTGGTGCTACCAGCCCGTCGCGCGGCTGTTGCGATCCCGAGGGCACGAGGTTTACGCCCCTTCGCTGACGGGTCTGGGCGAGCGCGCGCATTTGTTCGCGTCCGATGTCGACCTGGACTGTCACATCACGGACATCGTCAACCTGCTGCATTTCGAGGATCTGCGCGACGTGATCCTGGTTGGCCACAGTTATGGGGGCATGGTGATCACCGGCGCCGCCGATCGGGCTGCCGACCGGGTGGGCCACCTTGTCTATCTGGACGCCGCGACACCCGTCAACGGCCAGACACTCGTCGACCAGGCTCCTGAGATGATGGCCGCAGCGCGCGCCGAGAGCCGCATCGTCGACGGTGTCGAAATGTGCTTGTACCCAACCGATGACACGCTGCGGTACTACGGTGTGCGCGACGTCGGCCAACTCGAGTGGATGAAGGCGCGGCTGACGCCACACCCGTGGAAGTGCTTTGAGCAACCACTGCGGCTGACCAACGAAGCTGCGCTCGCCCAAATCCCGCAGTCCCACCTCTGTACCACGTTGTATATGCGGTGGCGTGATGTTGATGGCCTGCGGCGAAAAGCCAACGGCCGCTTGTGGGACCTCGACACCGGCCACGACATGATGATCACCGAACCGCGTTGGGTGGCCGACAAGCTGATGCTGGTGGCGTCGTAAGGCAATGCGACACAACACCTTCACGTGATACGAGTCGGCTACCGCTGGCGCGCCCAGCTAGCTTGACCGAATATTTGTTCAGCTCCAGATCGGGACGTATCGGTCGTCGGCGGGATGCCTCGGGGGTGGCTCCGGCTCGGCTAGTCGGGCTAAAAAAACCACCCCGCCCCCAGAGCGCCCAATGCGTTGGTTGACAATCGACGCAGAGACTTAGTGTCGAAGGAGACCTAATCATGGCTGAAGCCGTCATTGTCGAGGCTCTACGTTCACCGGTCGGCAAGCGCAACGGCGGGCTATCCGGCGTGCACCCGGCCGACCTGTCCGCGCAGGTCCTCAACGGTTTGGTCGACAAGGCCGGCATCGACCCCGGGATCGTCGACGACGTGATCTGGGGCTGCGTCATGCAGGCCGGCGAACAAGCCCTCGACATCGGCCGCACCGCGCTGCTGACGGCGGGATGGCCGGAGACCGTTCCGGGCGTGACCGTGGACCGCCAGTGCGGCTCAAGCCAGCAGTCCATCCATTTCGCCGCGGCCGGCGTGGTGGCCGGGCACTACGACGTCGTCGTGGCCGGCGGTGTGGAGTCGATGTCGCGGACCCCGATGGGGGCGTCGCTGGCCAACGGCGGGCGGCCGTACCCGCAGGCCTTCATCGACCGCTACGAGGGCCAGATTCCCAACCAGGGCCTCGGTGCCGAGATGATCGCCGAGCAGTGGGGGCTCGACCGCACTGCGCTCGACGAGTTCTCCCTGGGTTCACACGAAAAGGCCGCTGCTGCACAGGATTCCGGTGCCTTTGACGACCAGATCGTCGGCATCAAGGACCAGGACGGCAATCCCGTCCTCAAAGATGAAGGCATCCGGCGCGGCACCCCGATGGAAAAGATGGCCTCGCTCAAGCCGGCGTTCAAGGAGGACGGCGTGATACACGCGGGCAACTCGTCGCAGATCTCCGACGGTTCAGCGGCAATCCTGTTCATGTCCGCCGAGAAGGCTAAGGAACTGGGGCTCAAGCCGATCGCCAAGGTGCACACCGCGACATTGGCCGGGGCCAACCCGGTAATCATGCTCACCGCGCCCATCCCGGCCACCCAGAAGGTGCTGAAGAAATCCGGCCTGAGCATCGGCGACATCGGGGCTTACGAGGTCAACGAGGCGTTCGCGTCGGTGCCGCTGGCGTGGCTCAAAGACATCGGCGCCGACGAGAAGAAGCTCAACCCCAATGGCGGCGCCATCGCGCTCGGCCACCCGCTGGGTGGTTCGGGGGCGCGCCTGATGACCACGCTGCTTTATCACATGCGGGACAAGGGAATTCGGTACGGTCTACAGACGATGTGTGAGGGCGGCGGGCAGGCCAACGCCACCATCGTGGAGTTACTGTGACGAACGCCGACACCGACCAGCCGGCGGTGCTGGTCGACCGCTCCGGCAACGTCATGATCATCACGATCAACCGGCCTGAGGCCCGCAACGCTGTCAATGCCGCTGTGAGCATCGGCGTGGGGAACGCGCTGGAAGAAGCGCAGCACGACCCCGACGTGCGCGCCGTGGTGATCACCGGCGCAGGCGACAAGTCGTTTTGCGCCGGAGCCGATCTCAAGGCGATCGCGCGCCGGGAAAACCTTTACCACCCCGACCACGGCGAGTGGGGCTTCGCCGGTTACGTGCAGCACTTCATCGACAAGCCCACCATCGCCGCGGTCAACGGCACCGCATTGGGTGGGGGGACCGAATTGGCGCTGGCCAGCGACCTGGTGGTGGCCCACGTGTTGGCCCAATTCGGGCTGCCGGAGGTCAAGCGCGGGCTGGTCGCCGCTGCCGGCGGTGTTTTCCGGATCGTGAACCAGCTGCCGCAAAAAGTGGCGATGGAGCTGCTGTTGACCGGTGAGCCGCTGACTGCCTCCGACGCCTGGGAATGGGGCCTGATCAACCAGGTGGTCAAGGAGGGCTCGGTCCTGGATGCGGCCCTGGCACTGGCTGCGCGCGTCACCGTCAACGCACCGCTGTCGGTGCAGGCCAGCAAGCGCATCGCCTACGGGGTCGACGACGGCGTCATCACGGCCGAGGAGGCGGGCTGGCAGCGCACCATGAGCGAGATGCGCTCCCTGATCAAGTCCGAGGACGCCAGGGAGGGACCGCTGGCGTTCGCCGAGAAGCGCGAACCGGTTTGGAAGGCACGCTAGATCGTCAGTGCGCCAGGATGTTCACCGCGCGCCCGAACGCCTTGGGTAGCAGTGCGCTTGCCGGTACGACGGCACGCCGGACCACGCGCGGTGTGGTGGCCAGCACCAGCCCGCGGGTGAGCAGCCGGTAATTGCGGGTAACCCGGTGCCACGCCGCCTCATACGACGACGGTGCGTCGTCGACAATGGCGTTGATCACCGCGCCGGCTTGCTTCACGGCCAGGCTGATGCCTTCGCCGGTCAGGGCGTCCTCGTACCCCGCCGCATCGCCCACCAACAGCACACGTCCCGCGACCCGGCGCGAAACCACCTGCCGCAGCGGGCCGCAGCCGCGTGGCTGCCCGTGGCTGGCGCCCCGCAGATGTTCGGCCAGTCGCGGGAACCAGGCGAGGTCGGGTCGTCCACTCGACAGGATCGCGACGCCGACCAGGTCGGGTTCGACCGGCGTCACGTACGCCTCACCCCAACGGGACCAATACACTTCGACGAACTCCGACCACACCGGCACCCGGTAGTGCCAGCGCACCCCATAGCGCCGCGGCGTTCCGGCCGTCGCTTTGATTCCGACGGAGCGCCGGACCGCTGAATGCAGCCCGTCGGCCGCCACCAACCATTTCGCACGCACGCCCGCGGCCGTCACCCCGTGCGCGTCTTGCTGGACGCTGGTCACCCGCGTCCGGATCCATTCGGTGTCTTGCTCTTTGGCGCGCGCCGCCAGCGCCGCATGCAACGTGGTGCGGCGCACGCCCCGGCCCGGCCCGTTGCGAAACCGCGCTTCGGCGCGCTGACGTTCGCTCACATAGGCGATCCCACGGAAGGGCATGCCGGCCGGGTCCACGCCGAGGGATATCAGCTCGGCCAGGCCGCCGGGCATCAGCCCCTCGCCGCACGCCTTGTCGATCGGGCCTTCCCGCGGCTCGGCCACGATCACCGAAAGCCCGTGCCCGCGGGCGTGTAGCGCCGTTGCGAGACCCGCAGGCCCGCCGCCGACAATCAGCAGGTCGGCGTCGTAGGTCGTCATGTGTAACCCAGCGCTTCGTTCTCCACCCGCAGGCGCACCGACAGCAGCAACGCGTTGGCGAGTGTGAAAGCGGTTGCGGTCAGCCACGCGGTGTGCACCAGCGGCAGTGCGAACCCTTCGGCCACCACTGCAACATAGTTCGGGTGGTGCAGCCAGCGGTAGGGGCCCTGCCGGACCAAAGGTGCATCAGGCAGCACGATTACCCGAGTGTTCCACCGGGGGCCCAGTGTTGTGATACACCACCAGCGCAGCGCCTGGCTCAGCGCCACCACCACCAGCATCGGCCAGCCGAGCCAGCCGATGAACGGGCGGTGCAGCGCCCACGGTTCGACGACACAGCCAACTAGCAGCGCGGTATGAATGGCCACCATCACGCCGTAGTGCAGGCGGCCAAACTCCTTGCCGCCGTGGGCAAAAGACCACGCGGCGTTCCGCTTGGAAACCACCAGCTCCATCAGGCGTTCGATCCCGACCGCAAGGATCAGCAGGTAATACATGGGTCTACTATCTCCCGCCGACACTTACCAGGCCAAAAGGACCAGCTCGGAGCAGAACGCCGGGCCCATCGCGATCATCAGCCCGATCGAACCCGCGGGCGGCGGATCGGCCATGTTGGCCCGAAGCACATCCAGCACCGACACCGAGGACAGGTTTCCGTTGTTGCGCAAAGAGTTTCGCGTGTGGTCAAGCGCAGACCCGGGCAGGTCCAAAACATGCTCGACCGCCTCGATCACCCGGGGGCCGCCGGGGTGACAAACCCAGGCGGTCACGTCTTGGGGAGTTAGGCCATGGTCGGCGAGGAACCCACGGACGTCTTCGCCCAGGTATTTCTCGGTCACGGTGGCGACATCGACCGACAAGACGATCCGGAAGCCGTCGCTGCCGATCTTCCAGCCCATGACGTCTTCGGTCTCGGGGTAGATGCGGCTGCGGGTCGCCAGCACCCGGGGACCGGCTGAATCTCCGGCGGCTCGGGCGGCCCCCTTGGTGATGACAGCCGCGGCGCCGTCACCGAACAGGCTGCTAGCGACCAGGTTGGCCACCGAATTGTCTTTGCGCTGAATGGTCAGCGAGCACAGCTCGACCGCGATCAGCGCGGCTACCTGGTCGGGATAAGCGCGCAGGTAGTCGTGCATGCGCGCCGTGCCGGCCGCACCGGCGACGCAGCCCAGGCCGAACAGCGGGACGCGTTTGACGTCCTGGCGCAGCCCCACCCGCGCGGCCAGCCGCGCCTCCAGTGTCGGCACGGCCAGGCCGGTGACCGTCGTCGAAAAGATGATGTCGACCTCCGACGGCCTGACCTTCGCCTGGTCGAGCGCTTGCAGCAGCGCCTGTTCGGCCAGGTCGAGGGCGACGTCGATGTAGGCGTCGTTGGCCTCGGTGAAGCCGCTCAGCTGGCTGTATCGCGCCAGCGGCGGAGCGGTGTTTCGGAACTCGACCCCACTACTGAGCGCGAATCGCCGAAACTCCGGGCCGGCGAAATCGGTCAGCGCCCCGATGGCTTCCTCTTGCGTGTACCGGTTTGACGGGAACTTAACAGCAACTCCTGCGACGAACGGATCTGCGACGGGCGCCGGTGTTTTTACATCAATCCGCGTCACACCAAGCCGCGCCGAATCCCCCCCTGTGAACGTATTCATGTAGTGGGTTACGTTGCTGCCGCCGGATGGGTTCAAACCAGGGTGGGCGGGCACCTACGATGGCGGCCATGGCTGCGCCGCTGATCGTCTCGATTCGAGGACACACGCCTCAACTACACGCCGAATCCTGGGTCGCGCCCAACGCCAGCGTGATCGGACAGGTCATCCTGGCCGCCAGGGTCAGTGTCTGGTACTCGGCGACGCTGCGAGCGGAGGCCGAGCAGATCGAGGTCGGGTTCGGGAGCAACCTCCAAGACGGGGTGACCGTGCACGTCGACAAGGAATTCCCGGTGCGCATCGGCTCCGGGGTGACCGTGGGCCACAACGCTGTCGTGCACGGCTGCACTGTCGAAGACGACGCGCTGATCGGCGCGGGAGCGGTCGTCCTCAACGGCGCGCTCGTCGGCGCCGGCGCGCTGGTGGCGGCCGGCGCGCTGGTCCCGCAGGGCATGGTGATACCGGCCCGGTCGTTGGTGACGGGCGTGCCCGGCCGGGTGCAGCGCGAGCTCAGCGCGGCCGAGGTCGCCAACAACCGGTACAACGCCGAGGTGTACAGGCGGCTGCTCGACTTGCACCGCGCTTCAAGCGGCTGACGCCGGGAAGTTTGGGTTCGCCCCCGCCGGGCTAGGTTAGGGTGTGCGGATTCTGGTAACCGGTGCTACCGGCTATGTGGGGTCGCGCCTGGTCACCGCGTTGCTTGCCGACGATCACCAGGTCGCGGCCGCCACCCGAAACCCTGCCCGCCTCAAGCGTTTCGGTTGGTTCGACGATGTCGTACCGATCGAACTCGACGCGTCGGATGCGGCGTCGGCGCAGGGCGCATTTGCCCTGTCCAGGGACACCGCGGGCCCGGTCGACGTGGTCTATTACCTAGTGCACGGGATCGGTCAACCCGGCTTTCGCGACGCCGACAAGACCGCGGCGGCCAACGTCGCAGCCGCCGCCCGGGATGCCGGTGTGCGACGCATCGTCTACCTGGGCGGTTTCGTGCCCCACGACGAGGCGCTGTCCGAGCACCTGGCAAGCCGGGCCGAGGTGGCCGAGGCGCTGACGGTCGAGGGCGGCCCGGAACTGGTGTGGCTGGGCGCGGCGATGATTTTCGGCTCCGGGTCGACGTCGTTCGAGATGATGCGCTACGTCGGGGACCGGTTCCCGGTGATACCGGCGCCGGGCTGGATGTACAACCCGATGGATCCGATCTCGATCCGCGACGTGTTGCACTACCTGGTGGCCGCGGCGGACGCAGACCTGGTTCCGGCGGGCGCTTACGACATCAGCGGCCCCGAAACCACCTCGTATCGGGAGCTGCTCAAAACATACGCGTGCATCTCCGGCAGGTGGCAGACGGCGGTGCGGTTGCCGGGGATCGGCACCGGGCTGGCCTCACTGGTGACGGGTCTGGCGCTGCCGGTGCCGCAGGGACTGGCCGGCGATCTGGTCGAGTCGCTGGACCACCCGATGCGAGCATCCGGCTCCGGCCTGCGCGATCTGGTGCCCGACCCGCCCGGCGGCCTGCTCGGGGTGGAGGAAGCCATCACGCGGTCTCTGGAAGGCCAGTCGGGCCATCCGCCCCCCGTCAACGCCCTGGCCGATCCCCATCACCTCGCGGATACCGACCCGGTGTGGGCCGGCGGTGACGCGTTGCGCATCCGGCGGCTGGCCCGGGCGGTGACCCCACCCGTCGCGCGGCCCACGCTGGGCCTGGTGAACATGGTTCCCGGCCCGCTCGCCGGCGCGCTGCGGACCGGCCTAGACTTCCTGGTCACCCTCACCCCGAAGGCCCATCCTGCATGAGCGTGAGCCAGACCACCGGTCCGTACCGCGCCAGCGTTTACTCCGAGCTGCGCCGCGCGATCACCAATGTCGCCGTGCCACATCATGAATCGCCGGCGGTCGTGTTGCGCCGGCGCATCGTCGTCGCCGTCACGCTGGTGATCGGCGTCGCGGTACTTGGGTTTTCGCTGCGGCGTCACCCCGGCGACTCGAACTTCTATTGGCTGACACTGGTGCTGGCGGCCGTGTGGATCGGCGGGGCGTGGCTTTCGGGGCCGCTGCACCTGGGCGGCATCTCCTGGCGCGGCCGCAACCAGCGCCCGGTCATCTCGGGGACGGGCATCGGCGTGCTGCTCGGCGGCGTCTTTGTGCTGGGCGGCCTGTTCGCCAGAGAGATTCCGAGCGTGTCGGCCTTGATCAGCCGGGTCCTGCAATTCGCCCACCACGGATCGTTTTCACTGGTGGTGCTGATCACCGTGGTCAACGGGGTCGCCGAGGAGTTGTTCTTCCGCGGCGCGCTCTACACTGCGCTGGGCCGGCGTCACCCGCTGGTGGTCTCGACCGTCGTTTATGTGGGCGCCACGATGGCCAGCGGGAACCTGATGCTCGGCTTCGCGGCGATCATTCTCGGGACCATCTGCGCATTGGAGCGCCGGGCAAGCGGCGGCGTGCTGGCACCCGCACTGACCCACTTTGTGTGGGGTCTGATCATGGTGCTCGTGTTGCCGCCGATGTTCGGGGTCTGACGCCGGCCGACCCGACAGCCGACCGAACTATGTCGCGCGCCAGCGCCGACAGCGCGACGGCACGGAATGGCCGCAGCAAGAACCAGTACAACCGGCCCACGATGCCGATCGGCACGAAAATCGCCCGCTGCGTGTACCTGCTGCCGCCGCCGACGCGCGGTGTGACCGTCACTTCCAACCACGCGTTGCCCGGTGACCGTTTTGTGGAGCGCAGGAGCAGGGTGGCGGGCTCGTGCCGCGCCACGCTCCACCGGCTACTGCTGTTCGCGGTGTTCTCGGCCGCCTTCCAGACGTCGTCGGGCCGGGCGGCGGTCACCGCAGTCCGCACGGCGGTGTGAACGATCTGGCCGGCCCAGCTTGGGTCGCTGGGCAGCAGCTCTGCCGGCCGCGACTCCAACGACGCCCAGGTGGTAGCAGGAGGGCCGGGCGCGGCGCGGTTCAGTGCCAGGGTGACCGCGCGGCGGTAGTCGGTGAGCCCGCCCGGGGGCGGCTCGATGATGGTGTCGATGTCGGAATTGCGCATCACCGCATCGCATTCCAGCGATTCGATGAGCGGGCGCGCCAGTCCGGTGGGAATCGGGGTCACGGTCCCAACCCACAGGCTGGCAATCGTCGGCGTCAAGAACGGCAGCACGATCAGATAGCGCTTGCGCAATCCGGCGACCTCGGCATAGATCCGCATCATGTCGCCGTACTCCAGCACGTCCGGTCCGCCAATATCCCAGGTTCGCGACGACGGCAGCGACGCCGTCGCCGCGGCGACCAAATAGTGCAGCGCGTCGCGCACCGCGATCGGCTGGATCTTGTTGTGCACCCATTTCGGCGTGGTCATCACCGGCAACCGGTCGGTGAGGTGCCGGATCAACTCGAAGGATGCCGACCCCGAACCGATAACGACTCCGGCTTGCAACACGACGGTCTCGATGCCGGAGTCGATGAGGGCCTCACCCACGGCTGTGCGGGACTGGAGATGGGTCGAAAGTGCGGTGTTTTCCGGATGCAGCCCGCTGAGATAGACGACACGTCGCACCCCAGTGCGTCGAGCGGCAGTCACGACGTTGCGCACGGCGCGGTCTTCCTCCGTGGCGAAATTCTTCGCCGATCCCATCGAATGGACCAGGTAGTAAACGACGTCAATGCCGTCGAACGCCGAGGTCAGCGAGTCGACATCAGTAAAGTCACCGCGCACCACCTCGGCCCGCCCGCGCCAGGGCACGTCTGACAGCTTCGTTGGGTTGCGGGCCAACGCGCGAACGTGATGGCCCTCGTCCAGCAACCGCGGCACCAGTCGGGTGCCGATATAGCCGGTCGCACCCGTCACCAGGATGCGGAGCACTGCAGCCGACATCGATTCTCCATTTCTCGTTGTCAGTGATTCGGACCTGACGCAAGGAAGGATTGCCGGTTTCGCCGGGTAACGCGCTCAGGAATCGGTGAACACCGGGGCGCGCTTTTCCTGGAATGCCTTCGTGCCCTCTTTGAGGTCGTTGGCTCGCAGCAGGCCCGATTGGCCTTTGAACTCACGCTCGAGCGCCGGCTCCAATTCGGTCAGGGTGGTCGCGTTGATCGCGTCCTTGGTCTTGGCGAAGGCCACCGCGGGGCCCGCCGCCAACCTCGCGATCACCTTGTCCACCTCGGCGTCGAAGTCGTCGGCCGGGTAGACCGCGCTCACCATGCCCCAGGACAGCGCCTCGGTTGCCGGTAACCGCTCCGGCAACAGCGCCATCCGCATCGCCCGGATGCGGCCGACCGCGGCGGCCACCAAGGCCGACGCGCCGCCGTCGGGCATCAACCCGATCTTCGTGAACGCAAGCATGAAAAACGCTTTGTCAGAAGCCAATACGACATCGCAGGCCAGGGCGATGGACACGCCGACGCCGGCCGCCGGTCCCTGAACGACGGCAACCGCCGGGTGCGGCAGTGCGACGATCGCCCGGATCAGGCGGTTGATCTCCAGGATGATTTCGTCGGGCGGGACCCCGCCGCTGCCCGACATGTCGTCGGCGCTGATGCCCGCCCCGGAGCTGAAGCCGCGGCCCGCGCCGCCCAGCCGCACCACCTTGACTCCCGGGTCGGCGGCGGCCTGTTCCAGCGCGTCGGCGATTCCGGTGATGACCGGGATGGTCAGCGAGTTGAGGCTGTCGGGTCGGTTGATGGTCACGGACAACACGCCGTCGGTCAGCGTGACGTCGAGACCTGCGACTGGTGCAAGGGAGGCGATTCCCGAATCCGGCATGATGCTCAGACTAGGTGACCGGGATGCGCGGCCGTGCGCGGCGGCTGCGAAGATGCGAACGGCTTCCTCAGCAGGCGGGAAGCGGATGGAACGCGGACTGAAGGGCGAGATCATGGCGGGACCGTTGGATGGGCTGCGCGTCGTCGAGTTGGCCGGCATTGGACCGGGTCCCCATGCCTCGATGATCCTGGGAGATCTGGGCGCCGACGTGGTGCGCATTGATCGGCCCTCAAGCAGTCCGGGCGGAGTGGTGAAAGACGCCATGAGCCGCAACCGGCGCATCGTCACCGCCGACCTCAAGTCCGACGCGGGCCGCGAACTGGTGCTCAAGCTCATCGCCAAGGCCGACGTGCTGATCGAGGGCTACCGGCCCGGCGTCACCGAGCGGCTGGGCCTGGGGCCCGAGGACTGCGCGAAGGTCAACGAGCGGCTGGTCTACGCCCGGATGACCGGCTGGGGACAGACCGGCCCGCGCAGCCAGCAGGCCGGCCACGACATCAACTACATCTCGCTCAACGGCATACTGCACGCCATCGGCCGGGTCAACGAGCGGCCGGTCCCGCCGCTGAACCTGGTCGGTGACTTCGGCGGCGGCTCGATGTTCCTGCTGGTCGGCATCCTGGCGGCGCTGTGGGAGCGGCAGACCTCCGGCAAGGGGCAGGTCGTCGACGCGGCGATGGTCGACGGCTCCAGCGTGCTGATCCAGATGATGTGGCAGATGCGTGCGTCCGGGATGTGGTCCGACGAGCGTGGCACCAACATGCTCGACGGCGGCGCGCCCTATTACGACACCTACGAGTGCGCCGACGGCCGCTACGTCGCCGTCGGTGCGATCGAGCCGCAGTTCTACTCGGCCATGCTGGCCGGGCTGGGCCTGGACCCTGCCACCTTGCCGGCGCAGAACGACGTCACCCGCTGGCCCGAACTGCGGGGCGTGTTCACAGACGCGTTCGGCGCCCACGACCGCGACCACTGGACCAAGGTGTTCGCCGACTCCGACGCCTGCGTGACGCCGGTGCTGGCATTCGGCGAGGTCCAGAGCGAGCCGCACATCACCGAGCGGCACACCTTCTACGAAGTCAACGGCGGCCTGCAGCCGCGGCCGGCCCCGCGGTTCTCACGCACGGCCCCCGAGACGCCGCGCTCGGCGGCGGCGACCGACGTCGAGGCGATACTCGGCGACTGGGTATAGTCCCCAACCAACAGGTTGGTCGATAGGGAAGGACTGGCATGGAGATCAAGGACGCCGTAGCGGTCGTCACCGGCGGCGCGTCGGGCCTGGGCCTGGCTACCACCAAGCGGCTGCTGGACGCCGGGGCGCAGGTGGTGGTGCTGGACCTGCGAGGCGACGACGTGGTCCGTGAACTCGGGGATCGCGCGCGTTTCGTTCAGGCCGACGTCACCGACGAGGACGCCGTCGCCAACGCGCTGGACGCGGCTGAAGCGATGGGCACGCTGCGCATCGTGGTCAACTGCGCCGGCACCGGCAACGCCCTCCGGGTGCTGAGCAAAGACGGCGTGTTCCCGCTAAAAGCCTTCCGCAAGATCGTAGACATCAACCTGGTCGGAACCTTTAACGTGCTGCGGCTGGCCGCCGAGCGGATCGCTAAGACCGAACTGATCGGTGAAGAACGTGGCGTCATCGTCAACACCGCCTCCGTGGCGGCCTTCGACGGCCAGATCGGGCAGGCCGCCTACTCGGCGTCCAAGGGCGGAGTGGTCGGTATGACGTTGCCGATCGCCCGCGACCTTGCCAGCAAGGCGATCCGGGTGGTGACGATCGCCCCCGGTCTGTTCGACACCCCGCTGCTGGCAGGTCTGCCCGAACCCGCCAGGGAGTCGCTGGGCAAGCAGGTGCCGCATCCCTCGCGGCTGGGCAACCCCGACGAGTACGGGGCACTCGCGGTGCACATCATCGAAAACCCGATGCTCAACGGTGAGGTCATCCGCTTGGACGGCGCCATCCGGATGGCGCCACGCTGATCAGGCAACAGGGCGGACAAACGGAAAGCCCCCCGCGGCGCGGGGG
>NZ_JBKQQD010000261.1:0-6361 GCF_052144515.1 Mycobacterium sp.
CCGGGTCGCCGATGATGCACGACTTCTCGCTGACCGACAAATACGTGGTGATCTACGACCTGCCGGTGACATTCGACCCGGTACAGGTGATGCCCGCGTCGGTGCCGCGCTGGCTGCAACTGCCTGCCCGGCTGGTGGTGCAGTCGGTGCTCGGACGCGTCCGGATCCCCAGCCCGATCGCCGCGAGGGCCAACCGGGACAGGCGCCGCTCGTCCGGTCTCCCATATGCCTGGAACAACGACTATCCGGCGCGCGTCGGCGTGATGCCTCGCGATGCCGGCGCTAATAACGCCGGCAAGGCCTCAGTCCGCTGGTTCGACATCGAGCCGTGCTACGTCTACCACCCGCTCAACGCCTACTCGGAAATCCGTGAGGGGGCCCGCGGTACTGAAGAGGTGCTGGTGCTCGACGTGGTGCGCTACTCGCGGATGTTCGACCGTGACCGGCGCGGTCCCGGCGAGAGCCTGCCCTCCCTGGACCGGTGGACCATCAACCTGGCGACCGGCGCGGTGAGCACCGAATGCCGCGACGATCGGCCCCAGGAATTTCCTCGAATCAACGAGAACCTAACCGGCGCACGGCACCGGTTCGGCTACACCGTCGGCATCGACGGAGGGTTCGCCGCCGCGGGTGGCCCGGATTTGGTGTCGTCGCTGTACAAGCACGACTACGCCACCGGGTCCACAACGGTCGCCGCACTCGATCCCGATTTGCTGCTGGGTGAAGTGTGCTTCGTGCCGAACCCGTCGGCCGGAGCGGCCGGCCCTGAAGACTCCGAAGACGACGGGATCCTCATGGGCTACGGCTCTCACCGCAGCCGAGACGAAGGCCAGTTGTTGCTGGTGGATGCCCAAACGCTCGAGACGGTGGCGACCGTGCACCTGCCGCAGCGGGTACCGATGGGCTTTCACGGCAACTGGGCGGCTTCTGCCTAAAGGCCGCAACAAAGCCCGGGCAGGATCGTTATCTGTGCAACCCTGATGTCGCGCCGCCGGCGTGCGCTACAGTGACTCAAGCCACACAAAGGGGCAGGTGGCGGTATGCGCGTCGACGGAAGGATTCCCTATGGGCATCGCTATCGAGGTCAATGGACTCACCAAGTCCTTCGGGTCCTCGAGGATTTTTGAAGACGTGACGTTGGAAGTCCCCGCTGGGGAGGTCAGCGTCCTGTTGGGGCCGTCGGGTACCGGCAAATCGGTCTTCCTGAAGTCCCTCATCGGTCTGCTGCGGCCCGAACGTGGCTCCATTGTCATCGACGGCACCGACATCATCGAATGTTCGGCCAAGGAGCTCTACGAGATCCGCACGCTATTCGGTGTCATGTTCCAGGACGGCGCACTGTTCGGCTCGATGAACCTCTTCGACAACACCGCGTTCCCGCTGCGTGAGCACACCAAGAAAAAGGAAAGCGAGATCCGTGACGTCGTCATGGAGAAGCTGGACATGGTCGGGCTTGGTGGAGACGAGAAGAAGTTCCCCGGCGAGATCTCCGGCGGTATGCGCAAACGTGCCGGCCTGGCACGCTCGTTGGTGCTCGACCCGAAGATCATTCTCTGCGACGAGCCCGACTCGGGTCTGGACCCGGTCCGTACCGCCTACCTGAGTCAGCTGATCCTCGACATCAACGCCCAGATCGACGCGACCATCCTCATCGTGACGCACAACATCAACATCGCCCGCACCGTGCCGGACAACATGGGCATGTTGTTCCGCCGGCACCTGGTCATGTTCGGCCCCCGCGAGGTGCTACTGACCAGCGACGAGCCAGTGGTGCGGCAATTCCTCAACGGCCGCCGCATCGGGCCGATCGGCATGTCCGAGGAAAAGGACGAGGCGACCATGGCCGAAGAGCAGGCCGCGCTCGATGCGGGTCAGCACGCCGGCGGTGTCGAGGAAATCGAGGGCGTGCCGCCGCAGATCGTCGCGTCGCCGGGCATGCCGGAGCGCAAAGCGGTGGCCCGGCGCCAGGCGCGGGTGCGGGCGATGTTGCACACGCTGCCAAAGACTGCGCAGGCGGCGATCCTCGACGATCTGGAGGGCACGCACAAGTACGCTGCGAACGAGTTCGGCGGGTAGGACCATGCTGCCCACAGAAGGGAATTTGTTCGCAAGTTTCACGATAACTTGACGTGTCTGCCCTTGACTGACGGGCGCAAACGGGTCAATCTGTTGGGCAGTATGTGTCCTGTCCGTCGAGGGGGAACTCGAGAATCGCCAGCCAGCGTCCACCTAGTGTCAAGGCCCCCTGGATAGGTTGTTGAGGAATGCGCGCGTCTGCGCTATTGTTGGACGTTGCGCTGGCTACTTCCTGCCCACCTCACCCGCCACTTGACACCGTGGTCTTTGCCTGAGCCCCCTTTTTGGCTCAGCTGTTTAGTTGCGCGCGTGGGATACGGGCAGATCGTCCGCCGGCCGAGTTAACACAATTGTCGCGGCGAACAGGCCCGGTGGCCCCGGTTCTCGTGAGTCGCACGAGGTGCTGGAAGGATGCATCTTGGCAGATCGCCAGAGCAAGACGGATCGCCCACAAAGTTCTTCTAACAACTCCGTACCCGGAGCGCCCAACCGAATTTCCTTCGCCAAGCTTCGTGAACCACTTGAGGTTCCGGGGCTTCTTGACGTGCAGACCGACTCGTTCGAATGGCTGATCGGTTCGCCCGGCTGGCGCGAGCGCGCGGTGGAGCGCGGAGAGGTCACCCCCAAGGGCGGCCTTGAAGAGGTGCTCGACGAGTTGTCGCCGATCGAGGACTTTTCCGGCTCGATGTCGCTGTCGTTCTCCGACCCGCGGTTCGACGAGGTCAAGGCGCCGGTCGACGAGTGCAAAGACAAGGACATGACGTACGCGGCCCCGCTGTTCGTCACGGCCGAGTTCATCAACAACAACACCGGTGAGATCAAGAGCCAGACGGTGTTCATGGGTGATTTCCCGATGATGACCGAGAAGGGCACCTTCATCATCAACGGGACCGAGCGTGTGGTGGTCAGCCAGCTGGTGCGCTCCCCGGGTGTGTACTTCGACGAGAGCATCGACAAGTCCACCGAGAAGCTGCTGCACAGCGTCAAGGTGATCCCGAGCCGCGGCGCGTGGCTCGAGTTCGACGTCGACAAGCGCGACACCGTCGGTGTCCGCATCGACCGCAAGCGCCGCCAGCCCGTCACTGTGCTGCTCAAGGCGCTGGGCTGGACCAACGAGCAGATCCACGAGCGGTTCGGCTTCTCCGAGATCATGATGTCGACGCTGGAGAAGGACAACACCGCCGGCACCGATGAGGCGCTGCTGGACATCTACCGCAAGCTGCGCCCGGGCGAGCCGCCGACCAAGGAGTCCGCGCAGACGCTACTGGAGAACCTGTTCTTCAAAGAGAAGCGTTACGACCTGGCCCGGGTGGGCCGGTACAAGGTCAACAAGAAGCTCGGCCTGCACGCGGGTGAGCCGATCACGAGCTCGACGCTGACCGAAGAGGACGTCGTCGCCACCATCGAGTACCTGGTGCGCCTGCACGAGGGCCAGCCCACGATGACCGTCCCCGGCGGCGTCGAGGTGCCGGTGGAAACCGACGACATCGACCACTTCGGCAACCGCCGCCTGCGCACCGTCGGCGAGCTGATCCAGAACCAGATCCGGGTCGGCATGTCGCGGATGGAGCGCGTGGTCCGCGAGCGGATGACCACTCAGGACGTCGAGGCGATCACGCCCCAGACGCTGATCAACATCCGGCCCGTCGTCGCCGCGATCAAGGAGTTCTTCGGCACCAGCCAGCTCTCGCAGTTCATGGACCAGAACAACCCCCTGTCGGGGCTGACCCACAAGCGCCGGCTGTCGGCGCTGGGGCCGGGCGGTCTGTCACGTGAGCGCGCCGGGCTAGAGGTCCGTGACGTGCACCCGTCGCACTACGGCCGGATGTGCCCGATCGAGACCCCAGAGGGTCCGAACATCGGTCTGATCGGCTCGCTGTCGGTGTACGCGCGGGTCAACCCGTTCGGGTTCATCGAGACGCCCTACCGCAAGGTCGTCGACGGGGTGGTTTCCGACGAGATCCACTACCTGACCGCCGACGAGGAGGACCGCCACGTCGTGGCGCAGGCCAACTCGCCGATCGATGGCGACGGCCGGTTCGTCGAGCCACGCGTCCTGGTCCGCCGCAAGGCGGGCGAGGTCGAGTACGTGCCGTCGTCCGAGGTGGACTACATGGACGTCTCGCCGCGCCAGATGGTGTCGGTGGCCACCGCCATGATCCCGTTCCTCGAGCACGACGACGCCAACCGGGCCCTGATGGGTGCCAACATGCAGCGCCAGGCGGTTCCGCTGGTGCGCAGCGAGGCGCCGCTGGTGGGTACCGGCATGGAGCTGCGTGCCGCGATCGACGCCGGCGACGTCGTCGTCGCCGAGGAGACCGGCGTCATCGAGGAGGTGTCGGCCGACTACATCACCGTGATGCACGACAGCGGCACCCGGCGCACCTATCGGATGCGCAAGTTCGCCCGCTCCAACCACGGCACCTGCGCCAACCAGTCCCCGATCGTCGACGCGGGAGACCGCGTCGAGGCCGGCCAGGTGATCGCCGACGGTCCCTGCACCGAGAACGGCGAGATGGCGCTGGGCAAGAACCTGCTCGTGGCGATCATGCCGTGGGAGGGCCACAACTACGAGGACGCGATCATCCTCTCCAACCGTCTGGTTGAGGAGGACGTGCTCACCTCGATCCACATCGAGGAGCACGAGATCGACGCCCGCGACACCAAACTGGGCGCCGAGGAGATCACCCGGGACATTCCGAACGTCTCCGATGAGGTGCTCGCCGACCTGGACGAGCGTGGCATCGTGCGCATCGGTGCCGAGGTCCGCGACGGCGACATCCTGGTCGGCAAAGTGACCCCGAAGGGGGAGACCGAGCTGACCCCGGAAGAGCGGCTGCTGCGTGCGATCTTCGGCGAGAAGGCCCGTGAGGTCCGCGACACCTCGCTGAAGGTGCCGCACGGGGAGTCCGGCAAGGTGATCGGCATCCGGGTGTTCTCCCGCGAGGACGACGACGAACTGCCCGCCGGCGTCAACGAGCTGGTCCGGGTCTACGTGGCCCAGAAGCGCAAGATCTCCGACGGCGACAAGCTGGCCGGACGGCACGGCAACAAGGGCGTCATCGGCAAGATCCTGCCGGCCGAGGACATGCCGTTCCTGCCGGACGGCACCCCGGTGGACATCATCCTGAACACCCACGGTGTGCCGCGACGGATGAACATCGGCCAGATCCTGGAGACCCATTTGGGCTGGGTGGCCAAGTCCGGCTGGAACATCAATGTTTCAGAGGGGGTGCCCTCCTGGGCGGCCAACCTGCCCAAGGAGCTGCAGAGTGCCGAGCCGGACGGCATCGTGTCGACGCCGGTGTTCGACGGTGCCAAGGAGGAGGAGCTGCAGGGCCTGCTGTCCTGCACGCTGCCCAACCGCGACGGCGAGGTGATGGTCGACGGCGACGGCAAGGCCGTGCTGTTCGACGGCCGCAGCGGTGAGCCGTTCCCGTATCCGGTGACCGTTGGCTACATGTACATCATGAAGCTGCACCACCTGGTGGACGACAAGATCCACGCCCGCTCCACCGGCCCGTACTCGATGATCACCCAGCAGCCGCTGGGCGGTAAGGCGCAGTTCGGTGGCCAGCGGTTCGGCGAGATGGAGTGCTGGGCCATGCAGGCCTACGGCGCGGCGTACACGCTGCAGGAGCTGTTGACCATCAAGTCCGACGACACCGTCGGCCGGGTCAAGGTGTACGAGGCGATCGTCAAGGGCGAGAACATCCCCGAGCCCGGCATTCCCGAGTCGTTCAAGGTGCTGCTCAAGGAGCTGCAGTCGCTGTGCCTCAACGTCGAGGTGCTCTCGTCCGACGGCGCGGCCATCGAGCTGCGCGAAGGCGAGGACGAGGACCTGGAGCGCGCTGCGGCAAACCTGGGAATCAACTTGTCGCGCAACGAATCTGCGTCCGTCGAAGATCTTGCTTGATCGTTCGCGAACCGGTCCTTATTTTTACAAACCCGCAAGGGGAAAGGGAGTTACGTGCTCGACGTCAACTTCTTCGATGAACTCCGTATCGGCCTGGCCACCGCGGAGGACATCCGGCAATGGTCTTACGGCGAGGTCAAGAAGCCGGAGACAATCAACTACCGCACGCTGAAGCCCGAGAAGGACGGCCTGTTCTGCGAGAAGATCTTCGGACCGACTCGCGACTGGGAGTGCTACTGCGGCAAGTACAAGCGGGTCCGGTTCAAGGGCATCATCTGCGAGCGCTGCGGCGTCGAGGTCACCAGGGCCAAGGTGGTCGGGGCAGGGGTGAATTCAGGGTGGTGGATCATGAAACAAGATCACCGCGGC
>NZ_JBKQQD010000262.1:0-2922 GCF_052144515.1 Mycobacterium sp.
CCAGCACGATGAGTCCGACCACCTGGATGACCGCCGACCCGAGGTTGGAGATGCCACCCGTGAGACCTAGCGCTAAGCCCTTGAGTCGCTGCGGATAGAAGGCTTCGGCGTTGGCCAGCGACGCCGCGTAGTTGCCGCCACCTAATCCGGTCAACGCGGCACACACCAGATAGGGCCACAATGGCAGGCCCGGATGGGCTAGTAACGCGATGGCCCCGGCGGTGGGGATCAAGAGCACGAGCGACGAGAACATAGCCCAGTTGCGGCCACCGAACTTGGTGGTGGCCATCGCGTAGGGGATGCGCACGACCGCCCCGACCAGTGTTGCGGTGGCGGCCAGCAGCAGCTTGTCGCCGGTCGAAAAGCCGTAGACGGACTGCGGCATGAACAGCACCAGCACCGACCAGAGGTACCAGATCGAGAAGGCGACGTGCACGCTCACGTTCGACCAGATCAGGTTGCGATGGGCGATCCTGTTATTGCCCGCGCACCAGGCCACGGCGTCTTCTGGATCCCAATCCGCGATGCGATGCCTACATGCCATGCGGTAATTACCTTTCACGGACGATCTTGGCGTAGCCATCAAGCCACCCGAAAAACGCAGAGGGGATCGGTTTGCATTGGACTCATCAATGATTCAGCGGCTGCCAATCGAAACGGCCCGGCTTTTTTGGCATTTCGTTACCGGCCCACACGCGCGCAGCGTCAATGCGTCGTTATGACCTGCCCCGCCTCCGCCACCGAATTCGCGCACAACACAATTCAACATGGATTCCGTCCTCGCAGGACCGTCACCTGTCCCCTCCCGATGAGGCGACACTGAGCGACCAGACCAGGGTAAGCCGCCGTTCACTGCCAAAAATGCTCACACCCTGTGAATTTCGTGCACAGTGACTTAAGGTGTCGCCTTGGTCGCCCGGTCGGTGACTCTCGTAGCTACGGTCGGAGGCTTCGTGACCCAAGATTGCTGATCGCTCGCCACCGCGCCAATCGCTACAGTGGACGGACGGAGGGCGGGTTGTCGGCCACACTGACCGACACCGACGGCGCAGTCGCCACAGCAGACACCCTGGATGATTTCCTTAATGGCCCACGATCAGTAACCGACCCGCCCGAGACAATTCGCCACCGCCTTACAAGAGCTGGGGGCACTCACCGGGGTCCGAGTGATCGATTTGCCACGAAACCCAAGTACGCCTTATTTCCAGACAACACATATCCTCCTGAGGTCTTCGGTCCGGTGAGCCCACGGGACCTACTCCGAATCGGCGATGTCGTTGTCTCTGCACCGGCGACGCGGCGGTGCAGGCGACCGCCCACGAGCCCCCGGAAACGGCTCGCCTCATCGGTTTTCACGGTGCGGCCACTCCCGCCCGAAATGGCAATTCCTTTGATCGTTGTCACATCTTCATCGGTGGCGGACTAGCAATCGTCGCTAAACCGGTGCGGAGGCGATTGCGTCGAGCGAGCGGCTCAGGATTCTTTACGAATCCTCTGACCGTTTTCACAGCTTCAGAAGGCCGCTCATAAGCAGCGTTGTTGTAAAGTCGGGCCACTGTGAATTTGCGGAGCGCTGGTAAATCCCGACGATGGCAGTTGGCCATCGCCGTGGTTGCCGCGCTGAGTATGTTCACTGCCGTCACCACAGGCTGGGCGTTGCGGTCCGCGCACGGTATCGCTGCACCACCGCAGCCGGCGGCGTGGTCGCACGCCACCCCGAGTGTCGGCTTGCATGTGCACCGAGCGCGATTCGCTGTTGGCTCCCAGCCCATGAGCCATGGCGTTCTGCGGTTTTCACAGGGCTCCTCACCGACAAATCACAAACCGACTAAAAACGCGTGGATGACGCGCGATCGGCCGCCGACCTGGGCGCGCGTGGCGCCGCAATTGGTCTGGTCGCCCTGGTCGGTGACCCTTTCACTTTGGGAGACCGCTTGGGCGCCCACCCTGGGGTCTCGGTCTGGCTCCGGTGCACCCGCGGCTGCCATTGCAGGGCAAGACATTTTGACCCAGCTTTGCGTCACGCGTCGCTGATAGGTCAGCGCCAGTTTATTCGTGCCGTCTAACTCGGCCTTTTGCCTTTCTGTGAGCTGATCTCGCGTCAATGCTGCGACGCGACAAGACGATCGACGGAATCCACCTGAATCGGCTTGCGCCGAATCACACGCTGCTCACGACAACCGACAAGCGTCGGTTTCCCTATGCCCATGTTTTGAAGGAGAAGTCCATGTCCTCGAGCACATCTCACACCGCCACACTCGAAGAGGTTGGCGCCGCCGGGCGACGCAGACGACCCAACCACCCGATCCCTTGCAGATCGAGAGGGATAGCCATGGATTTCGGAACTCTCCCGCCGGAAACGAATTCCGAGCGAATGCATGCAGGTCCCGGCGCGGGATCGATTATGGAGGCCGCCGCGGCTTGGGAGCGGTTGGCCACCCGGCTGTACACCGCGGCGGCGGACTACAGGGCGGTGACCGCAAAACTCGCGGCGAGATGGGAGGACCCAGCGACAACGGCAATGACACAAGCCGCGACACCGTATATAGATTGGCTCAATGCCACCGCCACACGAGCTGAGCGCGTGGCCAACCAGGCTGCAGCGGCGGCGGGCGCCCATGACTCGACGTTTGCGGCGATGGTGCCCCCACCGGACATCCACGTCAACCGCGCGCGACGGAGATCGCTGGCCATGACAAACTCCTTGGGTCACGACAGCCCGGCGATCGCGGACCTCGATGCCGAGTACGAACGGATGTGGGTCCAGGACGCCGACGCCATGTACGCTTACGCCCGCGCCGCGGCCGATGCGTCAAGGGTGACTCCGTTCATCTCGCCACCGGCGACTACCACGGGGCCGGCTGGCCTAGGGACGGCCATCGCCCAAACCGCCAACGCCTGGAAAGTCACGGCTGCACCGCA
>NZ_JBKQQD010000263.1:0-4346 GCF_052144515.1 Mycobacterium sp.
CTTTGGACGTGGCAACATCACGGCCGGTGACCAAGGTGACGACCTTCTCGACGCTCAGCGACCGACCCGCGTCGAGCTCGGTGAAAATGTCGTGACCGATCTCGAATTCGTTGTCCACCAGTCGATACGTCGCCGGTGCAGGGGTGTCGCCGTGCCACAGGCTGGTCCGCGCGGCCAGTGCGACCGGGATCTGCGACTGCGTCGTCTCAACGGTCATAATCACCGAATTCTCGGACAATGCACGCTTTTCCAGTCCCTGCAGGTGATTGCTGGCCAAATCGTGGTAGCGCTCCACCAAGCTGTTGCGAACGTTGCCGTCGAGCGTCGAACGGATCTCAATCGGTCCCGACCAATCCTCAGCGAGGATCGTCGTCTCAAGGGCGGCCACGTTGGCCTGGTTCATCGCCACAAACCGGTGCTGCGTCACCGACGTGATACGGCCGGCATTGTCACGGAAGCGCAACTCGCGGCTGAGCACCGCGCCGCGAAGATCGAAAGTCTGGCGATAAGACAACAACGTGACCTCGTCGACATCGAACCAGTCGCCGCCGTCGATGCGGAATGTCAACGGAAGCCAGTTGGGCAGGTTCACCAGACTCTCGTGCTGCGTCCGGGTGCCGCCGACAAGGTCATCGAGACGGTTGTACACTCCCGCGGCATAGGTGCCCGGATAGTGAACCTGGCCCGCCTTCGATTCCGGTGCGGCGCCCCGAGTGGCGAAGTAGCCGTTGCCGACCGTGCACAATGTCTCGCGCAATTTCTCGTTGTGCGGGTCATAGCCCTCGAACGTGAACGTCCATGTCCCGTCGTAGCTTTGCTTCTCGGATGCCAGCCAGTTCCCGCCGCGGCGGAGGAAGGCGGCTACTTCACGGGGGCCTCGCAGGGTGAACTGAGCGGCCGTGGGGCGCCCGCCGTCCTCGTCGTGCCGCACGACGATCCCCATGCCGGTGTATCGGATGGCATCGAAGGCGTCTTCGTCGGTGAGGTCATCGCCGATGTAGATGGGCATCATACGACCCGATTGATGGATGTGGTCGCTGATCCAATGCAGCGCGTCGCCCTTGTCCCAGTCGACGTTCGGCCGCAACTCGACGACCTTGCGGCCGTTGGTTACTCGAAGCGCATGCTGTCGTCCACGTCGGTGCGCGGCCGCCACGACCTCGGCAACGTGCTCGACCGCGACGTTGCGGTAGTGGATGGCGATCGCAAACCGCTTGTGCTCCATGCGCGCTCCGGGGATCGGCTCGAGGTCGTTGCGCAGTTCCGCAGCTGCGGTCTCCAAGGCGGGTATCGCGGCGGCTGCCGCATCGTTCTGGTGGTACGTGCCGTCGGGTCCGATGAGCTCAAAGCCGTGGCTGCCGGCATACCAGATCCCAGCTAGGCCGACCCGGTCGCGGATGTCCGCCAGATCCCGGCCGCTCACTATCGCCACCGGGCACAGCGTCGCCAAGTGCTCCAAAACTTCGGCCGCGCCGTCGACAAGCGTGGCCGCGTCGGGGTCCGAGACGATCTCTGAAAGCGTCCCGTCGTATTCGAGACAGACGAAGGGCTCCCGGCCGGCGACAAAGCCTACCGGCCGACCGTAGGAGCTCAGGGCGTCTGGAAGCTGCGCCACGGGTCTGTCACCCTTGCGGATCTCGATGTGGGAAGGATCATCGACCACGACGTCGGCACCGCATGCCAGCAGCTCATCGGTACGACCAGTGCGGTTCACACCGATGACGACTGAAAAGCCGCCTTTGTGGCCCGCCTCCACCCCGGCCTCGGCGTCCACGACGAGGACGGACCGGCTCGGATTCGCGGCGAGTCTGCGCGTTATTTCGAAGAAGACGGCGAGTTCGGGGTTGCCCGCAAGCGCGAGCCCCCCGGCGATCACAGCGTCGACACGCACGGCGAACAGATTCTCGATGTCCGCGGCGCGCAGCACACGCTGACAGTCGTGACTCGGCGAGTAAATGCCCGTCGCAATTCCGGCCTCTTGGAGTTCCCGCAGCAGATCGACCGTCGACTCCAACGCGGGCACCGCCTCGTCCAGCAGGTCGAGGAATAGGTTCTGCATGCGGTTGCCAAGCCCGCATATCGTCTCCTCGAAGGTGTCCGCCTGCTCGCCGCGAGGCAACGAGACGCGCCGCGAGGCGAGGAAGTCGGCGACTCCGTCAAGGCGCGGCTTGTTGTGGACGTGCCTGCGATAGTCGTCATCGGCGAAGGGAGAGTGGTCCTCGTTCTCGTTCGCCGGCCTTCGGGCCAGATAATCGTCGAACGTTGTCTTCCAGGCCGCGGCATGGATGGCCGCGGTGTCGGCGACTAAACCGTCGAGGTGGAAGATCACCGCGTCGTGGTAGCGCGGGTCAATCGTCACGGGCTTCATACCCACGTTCCTTACTCAAACGGATTGACGAACCGCACCTGCTCTCGCATTCTGCTCGCAGTTTCACCGCGACGCACACCCGAATGCCGCAATGAGGGTCCTTTGGTCGCCCGGGAAGTGACGAACGCCCCATGTGCACCTAGCTGCCACGGCCTAACGTCATCGATACGGTGGCCATGGCCGCCGCCGACAGCCCAGCGGGAGGCGCGAGATGGCAAGCAGCCAAGACATGGCGGCGGGGTGCATCGCGGTCCGGCTGGTCGACTCGCCGAACTGCACGCCGCCGGAGTGATTCGAAACCATCAAAGCGCCGCCGACGGGCGGAACGTTCTCCAACCCCTTTACCTCTGCCCGGAACCATCGCTTCACAACGGGCGCGAACAAATTAGCCAGCAGCTTGGTGAACTCCGGATCCCACTTCGTAAGCTCTTGATCATCAATTGCCTTGTCGTTCATGGTTTCCCCTGCCGTGTCCGTCGTGCAGTTCGGCGAGTCGACCAGCCGGACCGCGATGCACCCCGCCGCCATGTGTTGGCTTGTTTTGCCATCTTGCGCCTCCCGCTGGACTGTCGGCGGCGGCCATGGCCACCGTGTCGATGACGTTAGCCCCCTGGCAGATAGCTGTACATTGGGCGTTCGTCACTTCCCGGGGGCCAAAGGACCGTCATTGAGGCATTCGGGTGTGCGCGCGGTGAAACTGCGAGCAGAATGCGAGAGCAGGTGCGGTTCATCAGCCCGTTTGAGTAAGGAACGTGGGTATGAAGCCCGTGACGATTGACCCGCGCTACCACGACGCGGTGATCTTCCACCTCGAGGGTTTAGTCGCCGACACCACGGCCATCCATGCCGCGGCCTGGAAGACAACGTTCGACGACTATCTGGCCCGAAGGCCGGCGAACGAGAACGAGGACCACTCTCCATTCGCCGATGACGACTATCGCAGGCACGTCCATAACAAGCCGCGCCTTGACGGAGTCGCCGACTTCCTCGCCTCGCGGCGCGTCTCGTTGCCTCGCGGCGAGCAGGCCGACACCTTCGAGGAGACGATATGCGGGCTTGGCAACCGCATGCAGAACCTGTTCCTCGACCTGCTGGACGAGGCGGTGCCCGCGTTGGAGTCGACGGTCGATCTGCTGCGGGAACTCCAAGATGCCGGAATTGCGGCGGGCATTTACTCGCCGAGTCACGACTGTCAGCGTCTGCTGCGCGACGCGGACATCGAGAATCTGTTCGCCGTGCGTGTCGACGCTGTGATCGCCGGGGGGCTCGCGCTTGCGGGCAAGCCCGAACTCGCCGTCTTCTTCGAAATAACGCGCGGACTCGCCACGAATCCGAGCCGGTCCGTCCTCGTCGTGGACGCCGAGGCCGGGGTGGAGGCGGGCCACAAAGGCGGCTTTTCAGTCGTCATCGGTGTGAACCGCACTGGTCTTACCGATGAGCTGCTGGCATGCGGTGCCGACGTAGTGGTCGATGATCTTTCCCACGTCGAGATCCGCAAGGGTGACAGACCCGTGGCGCAGCTTCCAGACGCCCTGAGCTCCTACGGTCAGCTGGTAGGCGTCGTCGCCGGCCGGGAGCCCTTCGTCTGTCTCGACTACGACGGGACGCTTTCGGAGATCGTTTCGGACCCCGACGCGGCCACGTTGGTCGACGGCGCGGCCGAAGTTTTGGAGCGCTTGGCGGCGCTGTGCCCGGTGGCGATAGTGAGCGGCCGGGATCTGGCGGACATCCGCGACCGGGTCGGCCTGCCGGGAATCTGGTACGCCGGCAGCCACGGCTTTGCGCTCATCGGACCCGACGGCACGTATCACCACAACGATGCGGCAGCCGCCGCGATACCCGCCTTGGTGACCGCAGCCGCGGAACTGCGCAACGACCTCGAGCCGGTCCCCGGAGCGCGTGTGGAGCACAAGCGGTTTGCCGTCGCCATCCACTACCGCAACGTCGCGGCCGAGCGCGTTGCCGAGGTCGTGGCGGC
>NZ_JBKQQD010000264.1:0-20692 GCF_052144515.1 Mycobacterium sp.
AACGCGCTCGCGTCTGCAGGCTGGATTTGGCTACTCTTCTTCACGGCGGTCCCCTTGCTGTTGGTGTTCTTTGGCGGAACGCCCGACACCTACACGGCAGGAATCAAGCGGGGGACCGCCACCTCAATTTCCACGAGACCCGGGACAACCTCCTCAACCTGGCCTCAACAAATACGTGTCCATGATCCAGCCGTGCTGGGCGCGCGCTTCGGCCCGCAGCTGCTCAATCTGCGGGCCAACCTCACCGATTGTGCCCGCTACCAGCAGCTCGTGGTCGGTGCCCAGGTAGGCGCCCCACCAGATTCGGGTATTGGGTGGGCACGCCTGAAACGAGCACTCGGCATCCAGCAGCACGATGACCGATCCGAAGGCCGAGCCGGACATGCCGCGCGCACGCAGCTGCCTACCGGTGGTGACCAGAACCGGTTCGCCGATCTCGTTGAGCTGGATGCGGTGCCGAGCCGTGAGCGCCTGCACCGCGGTGATACCCGGAATGACGTCGTATTCGATGTCGACCTCGGCCGCGACAGCGTCCAGGATGCGCAGGGTGCTGTCGTACAGCGACGGGTCACCCCAGGCCAGGAAGGCACCCACGCCGTCGGGACCCAATTCGGTGTCGATGGCCTTCGCCCAGACCCGCGCTCGCGCCGTATGCCAGTCCGAAACCGCCTCCCGGTAGCCGGCTTGACCGGACAACGGGGCCGACCGCTCGGGGTCGGGCAGCTCGACGAATCGATACCCGGGCTCGCGAATGAATCGCGCGCAGACCTCCCGCCGCAGCGCCAGTAGGTCGCTCTTCTCCTCACCTTTGTCCATCGCGAAGAACACCTGAGTGTCGTTGAGGGCCTCGATCGCCTGGACGGTCACGTAGTCGGGATCTCCGGCGCCGATGCCAATGACGTGGATACACCGACTCACCATGCCCAACCTATTACCCCCCGCAGACGCATCCCAGTCAGCATAATTTCAGATGTCCAAGATCTAGTCGAGACCCCAGGTACCCGATACCATGGGTAATGACTATCGCTCTCCCTACTGTCTGACGCAGCGAAGGGACCCCGACGATGACCACAGCGGTGAGACCAGGCGGGCCCAGCCGTGAAGGGTTCTCGGAGCGGCTCCTGAGAGGCTCCGTCAAAAAGTCCTACGAGCCGATCGTAGACATCGACTGGGACGCCCCGCTCGACCCGGACAAGTTCTACTTACCGCCCAGGCTGGTGTCGCTCTACGCCACCCCGATATGGGACGAGATGTCCCACGAGCAACAAATCGACCTGTCCCGCCAGGAATTGGTCAACACGCTTTCGGCCGGCATCTGGTTCGAGAACATGCTCAACCAGTCGCTGTTGCGCACCCTTATGCACGAGGACCCCACCAGCCGGTCGACGCATTACAAGCTGACCGAACTGGGCGACGAGACCCGCCACATGATCATGTTCGGCAAAGCGATCGAGCGCATCGGCGCCAAGCCGGTGCGCCCACGGCGACTGCAGCGGATGGTCATCAACGCCATGCCGCTGGTGTTCCAGCGCGGCTCGATGCTGTGGGTGGCCGCACTCCTCGGTGAAGAGATCTTCGACTCGCTGCAACGCCAGATGATGGACGACCCGGAAATGCAGCCAATGATCCAGCGGCTCATGCGGATTCACGTCACCGAAGAGGCCCGCCACATCCAGTTCGCCCGCGACGGCGCGCGTAAGCGGGTGGCCGAGATGCCGCGCCTCAACAGATGGTTCATGGCCAACATCCACGGGGTCGGCGGTTACTTCTTCCGCTACCTCTTCACGTTCCCGGTCCCCTACGCCCGGGTGGGCCTGGACCCGCAACGGGCACGAAAGACCGCGCGCGCCAGTGCACACCGCCACGAAATGCACAAAGTCGGCTTTGCCCCGCTGGCGGCGTTTTTGACCGAGATCGGCCTGATGGGCCGGATCGCGCGGCGCGCTTGGAAGCGCACCAACTTTCTGTGACCCCACCAGCTGGCGCACCCGACACTCCCGGTCCTGCCCAGACCCGCCCACAGGTCATCGTCGTCGGCGCGGGAGCTCTCGGCCGGCGCGTCGAAACCGAACTGCGGGCCGCCGGCGTCACTGACGTCACCGTCCTGCCCGGCCACGATGTCGCCGGTTCGGTGTTCGACGACGGCACCGACACCTGGGAGTTGCACACCGCCTCCGGCGAGCCTTTCCGCGCCGCCATCGTCATCGCGGCAGACGAGCCGCCCTACCTCCCGTGGATACCAGAGCTGCTCGGGCGCAACGACTTTCGCGGACCGGCGTTTCACGCGGCGCAGTGGGACCCCGCGTTCGACCCGGCGGGGAAGCGCGTCGCGGTGATCGGCACCGATTCCGCCGCCGGCTACTACATGCGGGAGCTCATCGAGCAAGCGGCGTCAGTCACCGTCTTCACCCACGCGCCCCGTCGGTTCGTCCCGCTTGTGCCGTTATGGACGACCCGCGCCACAGGCTGGCTGCGCCGCCGCACGCGAGCTATCCGTAAGGGGCCGAGGCCCGCGGTGGTCGGCGCGGCGATCGAGGCGCTGACCCCGTCGGGCATCCGCACCCGCGGCGGCAGGGAGCACCACGCGAACGCGATCATCTACGGCACTGGCTTCGCGGCACCCGATTCGAGGCTGATCGGCGACGGCGGGCTGGCCATCCAGCAGGTTTGGCGGGACGGCATGGAGCCGTTCCTCGGAGTCGCCGTTCACGGTTTCCCGAACTACTTCTTCGTCACCGGGCCCGACACCGCGGCGCAGACTCGCTACGTCGTCGAGTGCGTCGGGCTGATGAAAGCGACCGCCAGCAGCCGCATCGAGGTGCGCCGCAGCAGCCAGCAGGTGTTCAACGAGCGCGCCCACCTCACTCCGGCCGAGCCGTTACCTGTGGCATCCGCGTTCGAACTGTCGGGGATCCCGGCCACTGGCACGGAGACCAAGGAGACCTACGACGGCGCGGCAACGCTGACGATCGGGGACGCCTGCCATCCGGTGCGCGTGCGGCTCACCGGCCGCCTCGACCCAATCGACGGCCACTACCACTGGCAGGGGACGGTCTTTAGTTCGCTACCGGACCCGTTGCCCGATGAGGCACTCAGGCAGTCACGAGCTGCGACGCTGACGGTGGGTGGCCTGAGCGCACCCGCGCGCATCGTCGAACAGACACCGTGGGGCACGCACTCGATCGCCGGGGTAGGCGCCCCGCCGTATGCGCTGAACGGCCCCTGAGCCGGCCCCGAACGGGCCCCTGAACCGACCCGCAGCGCAAGGCGGCGCCGGTCGGGCGCTGTGTGTGCCAAGTTACCTCGCTTCACAGGTTTGCCCGGTGTCACATTGGGGTAATCCGGAAACGCTGAATTCCACTCCCACATCGGAGGTTGGCCCTAGTTATGAAGTGGGTAACCCCGTGGGTGCGCGCTGCGCTAGGCGACAAGACAGACGAGCAGAACGGCGTGTTCGTGGTAGCAGTTGATGCTTCGGATAGGCGGCGGGGTTCTCTTCCGACGCACGTCTCGACTGCCGTGCGTTTTGACACGTCAGAGGCGCACTAAAGCGAAGTGATTAACGCAAATTATGAGGTGCTGCCGCCAATGCGGGCGGCATCGTCAAGTCGGCCGGGCGGAAGTTCGAGGAGCGGGACATGGAGCCGGACCACGGGATGGAACTGGAATGCCGGTCGACCAGATTAGAAAACCAGGCAGTCCGGTGGCCCCGGTGCTCGAAGCGACGCACCCGCGCGACGGGATGGCCGCAGTGAGCGCGGTGGCCGAGACGCCGAGCTCGCTGGCCATCGCGGTACGGACGGAGGACTCGGTGGCCGTCCTGACCGTCGACGGCGTCCTGGACTCCGGCAGCTCCGCGGCGCTGCGCGACAGCATCATGAAGACCACGCTGCAGCAGCCGTCCGCGGTAATCGTCAACGTCAGCGCACTGCAAGTGCCCGCTAAATCGGCATGGTCGGCCTTCCTCGGCGTGCGCTGGCAGTCCGAAACCCAACTCGACGTCCCAATCGTGCTGGTCTGCGCCAATCGCGCGACCCGCGAGACGATCAGCCGCAGCGGGGTCACCCGCTTCATGCCGGTGTATGCCACCGAGAAAGGTGCGTTAAAGGCCGTCGGCCGGCTCGCCGGTCGCACTGTCCGGCGCGCCGATGCCAAGCTTCCCCCGAATCTGACCAGCCTGCGCGAGTCACGCCGGCTGGTCCGCGAGTGGCTCACCGGTTGGTCGCTGCCCGGGCTGATCCCCGTCGCGTTGGTGGTTGTCAACGTGTTCGTGGAGAACGTGCTGGAACACACCGGAAGCGACCCGGTGATGCGCATCGAGACCGACGGCGCGACCGCGACCATCGCGGTGTCCGATGGCAGCAACGCGCCCGCCCTGCGGCTGGCCTCGCCGAAGAAGGGCATCGACGTGTCCGGCCTGGCGATCGTCGACGCCTTGTCACGTGAGTGGGGCAGCACTCCCACCTCGTCCGGCAAGACCGTCTGGGCGGTCATCGGTCCCGAAAACCAGCTCTGACCCTGCCGCGTCGCACGACGCCGACCCCGTCGCGGACCGAATTAGAACACGTTCTAGTGTCGTGTGACGGCCACTTCGAGGAAGGCAGATGACGTGCGATTCACCTACGCAGAGGCGATGACTGACTTCAGGTTCTACATCCCGCTGGCCAAGGCTGCCGAGGCAGCCGGGTACAACGCCATGACGATTGCCGACAGCATCGCCTACCCCTTCGAATCCGACTCGAAGTACCCGTACACGCCCGACGGCAACCGTGAGTTTCTGGACGGCAAAGAATTCATCGAAACCTTCGTGCTGACAGCGGCGTTGGGCGCGGTGACCTCAACGTTGCGGTTCAACTTCTTCGTCCTCAAGCTGCCCATCCGGCCACCGGCGCTGGTAGCCAAACAGATCGGTTCACTGGCCGCGCTGATCGACAACCGGGTGGGTTTCGGAGTGGGCACCAGCCCGTGGCCGGAGGACTACGAGCTGCTGGGAGTCCCATTCGCCAAGCGCGGCAAGCGAATGGACGAATGCATCGAGATCATCCGCGGCCTCACGACCGGCGACTACTTCGAATTCCATGGCGAGTTCTACGACATCCCCAAGACCAAGATGACCCCCGCCCCCACCAAGCCGATCCCGATCCTGATCGGCGGCCACGCCGATGCGGCGCTGCGGCGCGCGGCGCGTTTGGACGGCTGGATGCACGGCGGTGGCGACCCGGAGGAACTCGACCGGCTCATCGCCAGGCTCAAGCAGTTACGGGAAGAACAGGGGAAGACCGGCCCGTTCGAGGTCCACGTCATCTCGGCAGACGCCTACACCGTGGACGGCATCAAGCGCCTCGAGGACAAGGGCGTCACCGACGCTATCGTGGGCTTCCGCATTCCCTACATCGAGGGGCCTGACACCGAGCCGCTGGAGACCAAGATTCGCAACCTCGAGATGTTCGCCGAGAACGTGATAGCGAAAGTTTAAGCGGCACAGATCTTTACAGGGAATCCCACTTCGGGGCCCGCTTCTCCTGGTGCGCCGTGGCCGCCTCGACCGGGTTGTTGGTGAAACCGCTGAGGATCTGGGTGCGATTCTCAAGTTCGATGGCATGCCGCAGGCTCGGCGCGTCCAGCGCCGCGTTGAGGCCGATCTTGGTCTGCCACACGCCGTAGGCGTTGTTCTCGGCGATCGAACGGGCCACCTTCAGGGCCGCCGGCATCAGGTCGTCCGGCGCCACCACCTCGTGCACCAGCTTGATGCGATAGGCCTCGGCCGCATCGATGATGCGTCCGGTCAGCATGAGTTCGCGCGCCACCCCGGCCCCGACGATCTTCGGCAGTAGGTAGCTGGTGCCCATGTCCATCGACGAGAAGCCTGCCTTGATGAACGCCGAACCGAACCGCGCCTTTTCGGACCCCACCCGGACATCGCTGACCAACGTGAACGCCAGCCCACCCCCGACGGCGACACCGTTGACCGCCGCTATCACCGGGATGGGTAGCTCGTAGAGCCGGGTGAACAGGTCGGCCAGGCGGACCTGGGAGTCGTAGCTGGTCTTGAAGGGCGGGGTCGACGCCCTGCTGGTGACCCAGGGCTGGCCGGTGCCGCTGAGGTCGGCGCCGGCGCAGAAGCCGCGGCCCGCGCCGGTAAGGATCGCGACCCGAAACTCGCCCCCGCTAAGCGCGTCCAGGGCGGCGTCCACGCCGTCGATCAGCGATCCGTCGATCGCGTTCAACCGCTCCGGCCGGTTCAGGGTGATGAGAGCGATTTGGTCCTCGAGGGTTCCGAGTTCGACAGCAGCCATACCCGCACCGTAGGCGACACAGCGGATGTCCAGGGACCCGACCTACTGTGGATTCCGGAACGGATCAAAAGGACTCAAAGGGACTAGCCATGACACGAACCGAGGGTGACACCTGGGACCTGGCCAGCAGTGTGGGGGCCACCGCCACGATGGTCGCCGCGGCCCGAGCGGCCGCCACCAGGCGTCCGCAGCCAGTCATCACGGATGAGTTCGCCGAGCCGCTGGTGCGCGCGGTCGGATTAGACCTGTTCACCCGGCTGGCTGCAGGCGACCTGGAAGCCGACGACGTCGAGAAGGGCGTCAACTTTCCGCGGATGGTCGACACCTTCGCCGCTCGCACCCGCTACTACGACGACTACTTCGCCGAGGCGACTGCCGCAGGCCTGCGCCAGGTCGTCATCGTGGCGTCGGGGCTGGACGCGCGGCCGTATCGGCTGTCCTGGCCGGCGGGGACCACCGTGTACGAAATCGACCAGCCTGAGGTGATCGAGTTCAAGACCGCGACATTGTCCCACCTCGGCGCCGTGCCCGCCGCCGAGCACCGCACGGTGGGCATCGACCTGCGCGACGATTGGCCGGCCGCGTTGCGGGCCGCCGGCTTCGATACCGCGGCGCCCACCGCTTGGCTCGCCGAGGGCGTGCTCATCGGCTTTCTGCCGCCTGAGGCCGAAGTTCGGTTGCTGAACAACGTCATATCGCTGAGCGCTCCGGGCAGCCGGTTTGCCGCCGACTTTGGATCGCTTAACCAAGGATCACCGGAATCGCAGGAGCAGTCGCGGATCGCGGCCGAAGGCTGGCGACGGCAGGGACTCGATTTGGACATCGCCGGTTTGGCCTACCCCGGTGAACACACCGACGTCGCCGCACACCTGCAAGACCACGGATGGGAAGCGACCAGGTCCGGACTCAACGACCTCTTGGTCGCTGCCGGCTTGCCGCAGTTGGCGCAGGCCGACCAACAGACCCAGGCCGCCACGATCAATTTCGTGCGGGCACTTCGGACTTAGGCGACACCACTTGTCACTCCAATAAAGGGTCCGGTGTGTCTTTTTGTCCACCAGTGAGCGACAAAATGACTTGCCGGACCGCGGCTGTCGCTCGGAGGTGGACAAAAAGGAACACCCGGACTTCCTATGACGCATGGGGTCACGAGGATCGTTTGGCCAACCAGTCGGCCTGCATCACCAGCAGCGCCATTACCTCCAGCTGCGGGGTGTCGGGGTCGAGTTCGCGGTAGCGCTGATAGACGTTAACGACGACGCGCTCGGCGTCCAGCCAGGTCGCGTAGTCGCCGAGGTCAATGGTGTCGGCGCACTCCGACCAGGACAGGCCCTTGCGGTGGGCGGCCTCGGCTTGTTCGGCAACGTGAACGAGATAGCCACGGACAGCGCGGATTCCATCCGGATCGGTGACCGGACCGTGGCCGGGGACCACCGTCGGCGCGTCCAGCGCGATCATCGCGTCGCACGCCGCTACCCAGTTGGCGATGGGGCCCGCCCACACAATCGGCGTGCAGCCGATGAACAGCAAGTCCCCGCCGAACAGCACACCGGCATCGGGCACATGCACCACCGAATCCGCCGCGGTATGAGCCGGCCCCAGATTCAGCAGATTGATCTGCCGGCCGCCGACGTCGATGGTCAGGTCGCGGTCGAACGTCTTATCGGCATTGCGCACCCTGATGCCACCGAAGTCGAAGTGCCCAAAGCGCTCTCGCGCGTACGGCGTAGCGACCGGGCCCAGGTTGCCGGTCTGCGTCATCGCCAGCATCTCGGGCGCCATGCCGTGCGCGATCTCCTCGGCCGTGCCCTCGGCCGCGATGATACGCACCGACGCGTCCAGCAGTTGGTTGCCGTGGGTGTGGTCGCCGTTGGAGTGGGTGATCAACGCGTCGGTGATGGGCGTGCGGTCGGTGATGGGTTTCATTGCGGTAAGCATCTCGCGCGTCAGCGCCAGGTCGAAAAGCGTGTCGACGAGCAGTGACGCGCCGTCGCCGGCGACCAGCCCGGCGTTGCTCCACCCGTATCCGCCGTCCGGCAGCGTCCACGCCCACACCCGATCGCCGACCTCGTGCAGCCCGCGGGTGTAGGGCACCCGCGCCGGCGCCCGGTTGACCCGGGCGGGCGGCGGCGCGGCATCGGGGTTGGGCCGTGGGACCAACGGATGTGGTGCGCCACTGGCGCGCACGGTCTGCCTTGTCTCGCCCAGCCCTTCGACCTTCAGTGTGACGATGTCGCCGTCGTGCAGCCAGCCCGGGAACGATTCCAGCGCGGTCAGGCTGAGGTGCTCGATAAGCGTGCAGGTGGGCACCGTGCCTGAGCCGAATACGTCTCCGGGGCTGAGTGTTACACCGCGTGAGGCGTAGGAGATGACTTCGGCGAAGCTCCAGTCCATCTGGCCGGTTGAGCCCGAACCGATCTCGGTGTCGTTGACCAGAGCGCTGACTTGCAGGCTCAGCTTGCCGTCGCGGCGGTACGGCTCGAGCTCATCCGGGGTGACCAAATATGGGCCCAGCGTGACGCCGCTGTCCTTGCCCTTGGCTTGCCCGATCGCCAGTTGGCCCTCCAGCTGCTGAAGGTCGCGCGCGGACCAGTCGTTGAAGATGGTGTAGCCGATGATGGCCTGCTCGGCTTGCTCGACCGGCAAGTCTTTGCCGGTCGTTCCGATGACCGCGCCGATCTCCAATTCGAAATCCTGCCACGCGCTTCCGGGCGCCATCGGCACGTCGTCGTACGGACCGAGAACTGTTGCTGGACAGGCGAAGTAGAACGCGGGGATGCGATACCAGGTGTCGGCGAGTTCCCGTCCGGCACCCAGGACGGCCTGGCAGTTGCGCATGTGGTCCAGGAAGCACAGGGAGTCGCGGATCGACGGCGGGCGCGGGATCGGCGCCAGTAACCTGACGTCACCGAGCCGCACGGTATCCGCGGGAGAACGCAATGCCTCCTCCCCGGCTTCCCGCAGCCCGTCGGCGCCACGGCTGACCAGATCAAGCAGCGTCACAGCCGGCGGCATCGCGTGAATTGCGTCACCGGAGAGCACCCCGGTGCGTTCGCCGCCATCACCTTGATAAGTAACCCATTTCATTCGCGTACCACCTCACTTGGTTTCTTGTCTGGCCGTAGCCCGCGCCAGCTCGCTTGACGCAGCCGGTTGTCGGGAGTCCATTCGCTGTAGCGCACCTCGCCGACCAGAACCGGCTCGACGAAGGTCACGCCCTTGGCATCGGCCGCGGGAAGCTTTGCGTCGAAGGGCGATTGGTCGGTGTGCAGCGGTGCCAACGTCGTCTTGAGTTTGGCCAGTTCGCGTTCGGTGAACCCGGTGCCGACCCGCCCCGCGAATCGCAGCCCGCCATCGCCGGGGATTCCCATCAGCAGGGCGCCGATGCCGCTGCTGCGCCCCCCTTCCCCGGCCCGCCACCCGCCGATGACGACTTCCTGGGTGTTCCAGTGCTTGTCCTTGATCCACGCCGCGGAGCGCCGACCCGACTGGTAGGTGGAATCGCGTTTTTTGGCGACCACGCCCTCCCAGTCGTGTTCGTGGGAGTGTTCGAGCGCCTGGTCGCCGTCGCCGGGAAGCAGTTCGGGAACGATGAGATTGCTTGCAGCGCCGAGTGTTTCCAGCAACTTGCGCCGGTCTTGGTATTTGGCCCGGAGCAGTGAGCGGCCATCCAGGTAAAGCAGGTCGAATGCCCAGAACTCGACGTGGGTGCCGCGGCCCCTGTTCTGCATCTCGTTGAAGCTGGGCACCCCGGACTTGTTGAGCGCGACCGCCTCACCGTCGAGCACGACATGGTGATCGGCAAGATCGGCTGCCAGCGACTGCAATTGGGGGTATTCCTTCGTGACGTCGCGCCCACTGCGCGAGCGTAGCTGTACCGCGCCGTGGTCGGCCTGCACCAGCAGCCGGTATCCGTCCCACTTGCCCTCGAAGGCCCATTGGCCGGCTTTCAGGCCTGCCACCGAACCGTGCGTGGCGAGCATGGGTGAGATCTCGCCGAATTCGAAGGTCTTCTGGTCCTTCATGCGGTGCGCCAGCCACTGGTCGCCGTTGGTTTGAATCAGCGCATAGCGGCCCGAGATTCGGCTGCCGTGCAGGTTGACGATGACCTCGCCTTTATCAGCCCCTTTTTCGACGGAGTCATTGAACTTCTCGGCCTCGTAGGTGCCCGAGTCCCAGATGAGCACCTTGCCGGCGCCATACTCCCCCTTGGGGATGCTGCCCTCGAACGCGCCGTATTCCAGCGGATGATCCTCGGTGTGTACCGCCAGATGGTTCACCGACGTGGTCTCGGGCAAGTTTTTCGGCACGGCCCATGACACCAGCACGCCGTCGCGCTCCAGCCGGAAGTCGTAGTGCAGCCGGCGGGCGTGGTGTTCCTGGATGACGAACGTATTGCCTTGGCCGGTTCCGGGTTTCGCTTTGGGCACCGGCTCGGGGGTCTTCGACGCGTCGCGCATGCTGCGATACTTGGTCAGCCGATCTGGGACGGCTAGGTCGCTGTCCAGCGGTGCCAGCAGATCGCCGTCGCGGGCGACCCGATCGAGCACCTCGTCGTAGCGCAGCTGGCGCAGCCCGGGGTTGTCGAGTTCCTCCCATGTGCGCGGCGCCGCGACCGTCGGGTGCTCTCGGCCGCGCAGCGAATACGGGGCAATCGTCGTCTTGGAGGCGCTGTTCTGGCTCCAGTCCAGAAACACTTTGCCGGCGCGCAGGCTCTTGGTCATGGTGGAGGTGACCAGCTTGGGCATCGCGTTTTCCAGTTGCTGTGCAACGCGTTTGGCCAAGACCGTGGCGCCGCGACTGCTGACCGGCTGCTCCAGCGGCGCGTAGAGATGCAGACCCTTGCTGCCGCTGGTGAGCGGGAAGGTGGTCAGCCCGATGTCGGCGATCAGGTCACGCACGGCGCGGGCCACCTCGGCCAGCCGGGCCATCGTCACGCCTTCACCCGGGTCCAGGTCGAATACCAAGCGCGTCGCCGGGCCGGGCTTGAGTTCCTCGGCGTTGCTTCGCGTCCACTCGGCGACGAACCGCCACTGCGGCACGTGCACCTCCAGCGCCGCCTGTTGCGCGATCCAGGCCAGGCCGTCGAGGCTGTCGATGATCGGATAGGTCGTCGTCCCGGACCGGTGGGTCACGCTGGCGCGGGCCAGCCAGTCCGCCGCCGACGACGCCAGTTGCTTTTCGAAGAACGACGGCTGCTCGACCCCGTTGGGCCAGCGCTTGCGAGTTGCCGGGCGCCCGGCGGTGTGCGGCAACATCACCTCGGCGATGCGGGTGTAGTAGTCGAAGACGTCTTCCTTGGTGGTTCCGGTGGCGGGGTACAGCACCTTGTCGGCGTTGGTCAGCTTCACCCGCTGTCCCTGCGCCTTGGAAGCCACAGAAGCCATGGTGTAAACGTACTGCCGGTACGGTCGAACCCGTGGTTGGGCTGAGCAACGCCACCCTGCGGCAACTGCCGATCGCGACGCCGGGCTATGACCGTGACGGCATCGAGGTCGGCATCGCGCATATCGGCGTCGGCGGGTTTCACCGGGCGCATCAGGCCATGTACGTCGACAGGTTGCTGCAGCGGGGCCTGGCGCGGGGGTGGGGCATCTGCGGGATCGGCGTGATGCCGGCCGACCGCCGCATGAGAGATGTGCTGCGCGCCCAGGACGGGCTGTACACGCTGATCCTCGAACACCCCGACGGCACCCGGGATGCGCGGGTGATCGGCTCGATCGTCGACTACCGTTACGCGCCCGACGACCCTCAGGCCGCGATCGAGCTGCTGGCCGCCCCGACGACGCGCATCATCTCGATGACCATCACCGAGGGCGGCTACCAGGTCAGGGACAGTGCGTCGGTCTTCGGCCTGATCGCCGACGCGCTGGCCAGGCGTCGCGACCGCGGCATCGGCGCGCCGACCATCGTGTCGTGCGACAACATCGAGCACAACGGCGAGGTCGCGCGGCGGGCCGTCGTCGCGCATGCCGAACTGCGCAGCCCAGACCTCGCCGACTGGGTCGCCAAACACGCCCGGTTCCCGTCCTCGATGGTGGACCGCATTACCCCGGCCACCACCCCCGACATCGTCGCCGCGGCAGAACGCGACTTCGGTGTCGCCGACGAATGGCCGGTGCTGGCCGAGGCGTTCGCCAGCTGGGTGCTCGCGGACGACTTCGCGGACGGTCGCCCACCGCTCGAGGAGGCGGGTGTCCTGCTGGTCGACGACGTGAGCCCCTACGAGTCGATGAAACTGCGGCTGCTCAACGCCGGTCACCAGTGCCTGTGCTACTTCGCGTGGTTGTGCGGCTACCGCATGGTGCACGACGCCGCGCGCGATCCGTTGTTCGCCGAATTCCTGCTGGCCTATTTCGATTCCGAGGCCATGCCGACGCTGCGCCCAGTGCCCGGCATCGATCTGCCCGCCTACTCGCGAGAGCTCATCGAGCGTTTTGCCAACCCGGGAGTCCGCGACACCGTGGCGCGGCTGTGCGCCTACACGTCGGATCGCATTCCGAAGTGGCTGCTTCCGGTAATCCGCGACAACCTGGCCAGCGGCGGACCCGTCCGACTGGCCTCGGCCGTAGTTGCCAGCTGGGCCCGCTATGCCGAGGGAACCGACGAGCGCGGCGATCCGATCGAGATCGTCGACAACCTGGCGGGCTCGCTGGTGGCGATCGCGCGGACGCAACGCGAGCATCCGACCGCCCTCATCGAGAACACGGCGCTGTTCGGGGACCTGGCGACGGCACCACGCTTCGTCGAGGCGTACCGGTGGGCGCTGGATTCGTTGCACTCCCGCGGGGCACGGGCAACCCTGGAAGTCTTGTTGGCATGACACGCGGACTGGTGATCGGGGAAGCCCTCATCGATACCCTCGATGGCCGCGTCCAGCATGTCGGGGGCAGCCCGCTCAACGTCGCCGTGGGCCTGGCCAGGCTTGGGCGCGACGTCGACTTCCTGACCCACATCGGCGACGACGCAGCCGGCCGGAGCATCAGCGACTACGTGAAAGCCGCTGGCGCACACCTTGTTCCGGAGAGCATTGCAGCTACCCGGACGCCGACCGCAGCGGCGACGATCGCCGACGACGGGTCGGCCAGCTATACCTTCGACCTGGACTGGCAGCTCTCCGGTACACCCCCTGTCGCGCCGCCGCTGTTTGTGCACACCGGATCCATTGCCGCGGTGCGCGAGCCGGGATGCCTGGCGGTCGCGGCGCTGCTGGATGCCTACCGCGTGTCAGCCACGGTGACCATCGACCCCAACGTGCGACCGTCGCTGATCGTGGATCCGGATCTGGCCCGCGAACGCATCGAACGCCTTGTCGAGCGCGCCGACATCGTCAAGGCCAGCGACGAGGATCTGCGTTGGATCAATCCCCACCACCCGCCTGAGCGGACCGCGCGGGCGTGGCTGGCGTTGGGGCCTGCCGTCGTCGTCGTGACGATGGGCGAGCACGGCGCGCTGGCGTTCTGCGCGGCCGGCGAGACCCGGGTGGCCGCCAGGCAAGTTCGGGTGGTGGACACAGTCGGCGCCGGCGACGCGTTCATGGTCGGACTGCTCGACGCGCTGTGGGAACTGGGCCTGCTCAGCGCCGCGCAACGCGCGGCCCTGCGCCGGATCGGGCTGGACACGCTGTCGACCGCGCTACAGGCAGCCGGCTCGGCGGCCGCGCTGGCCGTGACCCGCGCCGGCGCCTGACAAACCCGCGCGAGCGTAAGGGACGCGCCGGTGGGCATACTGACTGCATGCGCTCCATCTGGAAGGGTTCGATCGCATTCGGGCTCGTCAACGTCCCGGTCAAGGTGTACAGCGCCACAGAGGACCACGACATCAAGTTCCATCAGGTGCACGCCAAGGACAACGGGCGGATCCGATACAAGCGTGTGTGCGAGGTGTGCGGCGAAGTCGTCGAATACGGTGATCTGGCCCGGGCCTTCGAGTCCGACGACGGTCAAATGGTGATCATCACCGACGACGACATCGCCACACTGCCCGAGGAACGCAGCCGCGAAATCGAAGTGCTGGAGTTCGTCCCGGCCAGCGAGGTCGACCCGATGCTCTACGACCGCAGCTATTTCTTGGAGCCGGACTCGAAGTCATCCAAATCGTATGTGCTGCTCGCCAAGACGCTCGCCGAGACCGACCGGATGGCGATCGTGCATTTCACGCTGCGCAACAAGACCCGGCTGGCGGCGTTGCGGGTCAAGGACTTCGGCAAACGCGAGGTGATGGTGATCCACACCTTGTTGTGGCCCGACGAGATCCGCGACCCGGATTTCCCAGTGCTGGACAAGGAGGTCGACATCAAGCCTGCGGAGCTCAAAATGGCCGGGCAGGTGGTGGAGTCGATGGCCGAGGACTTCAATCCGGACCGCTACCACGACGACTACCAGGAGCAGCTGCACGAGCTGATCGAGGCGAAACTCGAAGGCGGGGAAGCGTTTACCGTCGAGGACAAACCGAAGGAGCTCGACGAGACCGAAGATGTGTCCGATCTGCTGGCCAAGCTGGAGGCCAGCGTGAAGGCGCGCTCGGGTGACGGCAAATCAACAGCGAAGAAAACAACCGCCAAGAAGGCCCCGGCGAAGGAGGCTGCCAAGAAGGCCCCGGCGAAAGCCACGTCAAAGTCCTGACCGCAGGCTCCCCGTGAAGAGTGCCGTCACGCCCTGATGAACAAACGTGCTCCGCGCGGTCGGTTTGTCAGGAATCGGATCGCCCCGGCGATTCCGTTGATCACGGCCACAATGATGATCAGGGTCAGCGCCGCGCCCCAGATCCGCAAGAAACCCGCGTGTTCGGGATTGGTGAGTTCGGTGTAGATCAGCAGCGGCAACGAGGCCATGTTGCCGTTGAACATGTCGAGGTTGATGGAGCGGCTGTACCCGACCAGCACCAGTACCGGCGCGGTTTCGCCAATGACGCGAGCGACGGACAACAGGACACCGGCAACGATGCCCGGCATCGCAGTCGGAAAGACAATCCGCACGATGGTCTTCCATTTGGTAACACCCAACGCGTAACTGGCTTCTCGCAGCTCATCAGGCACTAACCTGAGCATTTCCTCGGCAGACCGCACCACCACCGGCAACATCAGCAAAACCAACGCCAGCGACACGGCGAAGCCGCTCTGCTGAAATCCCAGGGTCACGATCCACAGGCTGAAAATGAACAGCGCCGCCACGATCGAGGGCACCCCGGCGAGCACGTCGACCATGAAGGTAGTCAACCGTGCTAGCCGGCTAGAACCGTATTCCACCAGGTACACCGCGGTCATCAAGCCCAGCGGCACGGACAGAATGGCGGCCACCCCGGCTTGCGCCAGCGTGCCATACAGCGCGTGGTACACCCCGCCGGCAAACTGCTCTGGCAGCACGCCACGCAGCGAGTGGGTCCACCACCCCGACCGGGTGACGGCATACCAGCCTCGTGTGATGACAACCGACAGCACCCAGACCAGCGGTACCACCGCGATAGCGAACGAGGCCACGAACAACGTTGTCGCGACGTTGTTCGTGATCCGCCGTCTAATGCCGACAGAGAAAGACACCTCGGCTTTGGCCGGCTTGCCGAGCGCGTCGACGCTCATCCGTTGACCTTCCCGCCGGCGACCGCGCGAGCGGTTGCGTTGACGATGAACGTCAGGACGAACAGCGCAAATCCCGCGGAGATGTAGGCTCCGGTGGGCAACGGTTCGCTGAATTCGGACGCCGCGGAGGCGATCTTGGAAGCGAACGTGTAGCCACCGTCGAACAGCGACCAGCCCCCCGGGCGGGCGGCCGAGCGCAAGATGATGAGCACCGCCACGGTTTCTCCCAGCGCGCGGCCCAATCCCAGCATCGACGCCGCGATGACACCGCTACGACCGAACGGCAGCACGGTCATCCGCACCACCTCCCACTTGGTGGCACCGAGTGCCTGCGCCGCTTCGATCTGAAGATTTGGGGTCTGCCGGAACACTTCTCGCGATACCGAGGTGATGATCGGCAGGATCATCACCGAAAGCACGACGCCGGCGGTGAAGATAGTGCCGCCGCCGGCCAGGGACACATTGCCCTGCTTGAACAGAAACAACCACCCCAGTTTGCGATTGAGAAACTCCGCGAACGGCTCGAGTTTGGGCGCCAGCACGAAGATCCCCCACAACCCGAAGATGATCGACGGCACCGCGGCCAGCAGATCAACTATCGCAGCGAACGGACGCGCCAGCCGTTTCGGCGCATATTGGGTGAGGAACACTGCGATCCCGACTGCGATCGGCACGGACAACGCCAACGCGCTTACCGAACTCAGCACCGTGACCATGAACAAGTCGCGGATGCCGAACGCCAGCGACGTTCCATTGCTGGTATCGAAATCAGCACTGGTGAAAAAGTTCGCGTGGTTTGCGCGCAACGACGGGACGGCGCGAACCAACAGGAATATCGCGATCAGCACGATCGCGACCACAATCGTCGAACCAGCAGCGCCGGCGACCAACTTAAACAGTCGGTCCCCCTGCCAGTTAAACCCTGGGAGCCGCCGCGCCGTGCGCGTATCTGTCGCCTTTAGCGCAGGGCTCGTCCCGGTCCGATCCGGCGGGCTAGCTAGTGGTGCTCGGGTCATGACTACATCAGATCACCGTATGGCGTTGACCGCATTAGACAGCCTCGCCTTGAACGAATCCGGAATGGGAATATATCCGTTATCCCCCAAGCCGTTCTGACCGGCGCCGATGGTGCTTTGCAGGAACGCCTTCACGGCCGTACCGACCTGTGCGTCGGGATATTTCGAGCAGACTATCTCATACGTCGCCAGCAGGATCGGGTAGGCGCCGGGCTGAGAGGGCTTGTAGAACGAGACCATGTCGAGAACCAGGTCGTTACCCTGCCCCTTGATCGTGGCTCCGCCAATCGTCTTGCCGACCGAGTCGGTGCTGATCGCCACTGCATCCGGACCGGCCGACGTGATGATGTTGGCCATGTTCAGGTGCTGCGCCTGGGCGAACGACCATTCGTTGTAGGTGATCGACCCTTCGGTGGCCTTGATGGCTGCCGACGTCCCGTCGTTGCCTTTGGCTCCCTCACCGACACCGCCTTTGAACGACTTTCCGGCGCCCTTACCCCACGCGCCATCGGAAGCGGCATCGAGATATTTCTGGAAGTTGTCCGTGGTCCCGGACTCGTCGCTGCGGAACACGACGTGAATCGGCTCGCCGGGCAGCGTGAAGCTGCGATTCAGCGCTTGGATGGCGGGGTCGTTCCAGGTGGTGATGGCGCCGTTGAAGATCTTCGCCAACGTGGGACCGTCCAGATTCAGCGAAGTTACGGTGCTGATGTGGAAGGTGACCACGATCGGGCCGAACACTACTGGCAGGTTCCACGCAGGCGAGCCGCCGCAGCGCTGCTGCGCCGCGGCGTACTCGTCTGTGCCCAGAGGTGAGTCCGACCCGCCGAAATCGGTTTGATTACCGTTGAATTCGCGAATCCCGGCGCCCGATCCGTTGGCCGTGTAGTTCAACGTCTGACCCGGGCAGGCCTGTTCGAACGCGTTGACAAAGCGAGTCATCGCGTTGGCCTGGGCTGTCGACCCGCTGGCCTTCAGTGTCTTCTTCCCGCCGCAACTCACGTTGGCCGCCGTCGCGCCCGCCGATGAACTTGGCGCGCTTGCATTTTTGTCGCTGCCACACCCCGACAGCATCATTGCACCGATAACCAGGACACCCAGTGGCGCACTAAATCGGTTGATTTTCAATTTAATTCCTTCGATTGATAGCCCTAATGATGATCGCCTCCGACCGGCCGCGTAACTTCGACGAGTTCGTCAGATGGCCGCCGCCGGGCGCGACGGTGTCATCAAGGTCGCCGTGGGCAGATTCAAACACAACTGCAACCTTGGCAGGTAGACCGGACATTAGCGGCCGGTTACAAAGCGACGACCTTATGGCAAACGCGAAGCTCGGCTCACGCAATGGCGTTGACCGCAGTCGTCAACCTCGACTTGAACGCGTCCGGAATAGGGATGTATCCATTGTCCGCCAAGCCACTCTGACCTGCGCTGATGGTGCTCTGCAGGAAAGCCTTCACAGCCATACCGACCTGGGGATCGGGATACTTCGAGCAGACAATCTCATACGTCGCCAGCACGATCGGATAGGAGCCGGGCTGGTTCGGACGGTAGAACGAGATCGTGTCGAGGGCGATGTCGTTGCCGTCCTTGATGATGAAGGCCGAGGCAATCGTCTTCCCCACCGTGTCTGCGGTGATCGCTACGGGGTCCGGACCGGCCGACGTAATGATCTTGGCCATGTCCAGGTGTTGCGCCTGTGCGAACGACCATTCGTTGTAGGTGATCGCCCCTTCGGTTCTCTTGACGGCCGCGGCGGTGCCATCGTTGCCCATGGCGCCCTCACCGACACCGCCTTTGAACGTCTTTCCGGCACCCTTACCCCACGCACCGCCGGACGCGGTATCGAGATATCTCTGGAAGTTATCCGAGGTCCCGGACTCGTCGTTGCGGAAGATGACACGAATCGGCTCAGCGGGCAGGGCGACACCCGCGTTCAGCGCGTGGATCGCGGGATCGTTCCAGGCGGCAATGGCGCCGTTGAAGATCCTGGCCGCGGTCGGACCGTCGAGAGTCAGCGAAGTCACACCCATGACGTGATACGTGATGGCGATGGGGCCGAACACCACCGGCAGGTTCCACGCTGGCGAGCCGCACCGCTGCTGGGCGGCGGCGTACTCGGGCGGGAGCAACTCTGAGTCCGATCCACCGAAATCGGTTTGATTGCCGGTAAATTCGCGAATCCCAGCACCCGACCCATTGGGTGTGTAGTTCAGCGTCTGACCCGAACAGGCCTGCTCGAAGGCGTTAACGAAGCGGGTCATCGCGTTGGCCTGGGCCGTCGATCCGCTGGCCTTGAGGATTTTCTGCCCGCCGCAACTCACGTTCGGCGTCGGCGCGCCCGCCGATGTGCTTCGCGCGTTGTTGTTACTGCCACATCCCGATAGCACCATTGCACTGGTAGCCAGAACGCACAGCGCGGCACTAAACCGGTCGAGTTTCAATTCAGGTCCCTTTATTGATAGCTGAACCACGATCACCGCCGCCCGTAGCCACGTAACTTCGATAACTTCGTCAGCCGGCCGTCGCCGTCGGCAGATTCAAACACTACTGCAACCTTGCCAGGTGGACCGGACCGGACATCAGCGGCCGGTTACATCGCGACGACGTTATGGTGAACGCGACCCTGCTGCCCGGCCACTCCGGGTCGTCGGGTCATCACGACCTCAGATCACGCAATGTCGTTGAATGCGGTCGACAACCTCGACGTGATCGCGTATGCACTGAGCGGATATCCGTTGTCCCCCAAGCCATTCTGACCGGCACCGATGGCGCTCTGCGGGAATGGGTTCACGGTCGTACCGAACATTCAGCAATCTCAGTAGAGCCGTGCCGGCGAAGGCGCGCGAAGAAATCCTGGGCCCAGCCGGGTAAGCCACCCCAAAACTAGAACCTGTTCCTACCCTGGACGCCGTGCCTTGCTACCGTTTCTCAACAGCTGAAGAAGAAAGGCTGCACATGATCCTCGACAAGTTCCGTCTCGACGACAAAGTCGCCGTCATCACCGGTGGCGGCCGCGGCCTCGGTGCGGCCATCGCACTGGCATTCGCCGAGGTCGGCGCCGACGTCGTCATCGCTTCGCGTACGCAATCCGAACTGGACGCCGTCGCCGAGAAGATCCGTGCCACCGGCCGCCGTGCCCACACCGTCGCCGCCGACCTGGCCCATCCCGAGGTAACCGCACAGCTGGCCGGCCAGGCCGTCGAGGCTTTCGGAAGACTAGACATCGTCGTCAACAATGTCGGCGGCACCATGCCCAACACGCTGCTGACCACCTCGACCAAGGACCTCAAAGACGCGTTCACATTCAACGTCGCCACCGCCCATGCATTGACCGTCGCGGCCGTGCCGTTGATGCTCGAGCACTCCGGCGGCGGCAGCGTGATCAACATCAGCTCGACCATGGGCCGGCTGGCCGGACGCGGTTTCGCCGCCTACGGCACCGCCAAGGCGGCGTTGTCTCACTACACCCGGCTGGCCGCGCTGGACCTGTGCCCACGCATCCGCGTCAACGCCATCGCACCGGGGTCGATCCTCACCTCGGCGCTGGACGTGGTGGCCTCCAACGACGAGCTGCGCAAGCCGATGGAGAAGGTGACGCCGATGCGCCGCCTGGGCGATCCCGACGACATCGCTGCTGCCGCAGTGTATTTGGCGTCCCCGGCCGGGAGCTTCCTGACCGGAAAGATACTCGAGGTCGACGGCGGCCTCACCTTCCCCAATCTCGACATCCCCGTCCCGGACCTGTGAATCCATGACGCGCGAGCAGACGCAAAATCGCCCGACACGCCGAGCGTGTGGGC
>NZ_JBKQQD010000265.1:0-7654 GCF_052144515.1 Mycobacterium sp.
CCCGCTGCGCGGCATCTACCGCGAACAACCCACCATCATCGAGATCATCAGGCACACCCCATCATCGCGTGTACCCGGCAATCAGCCGTGCACCCCGATCGGTGTGTTACTGACCCACGCTCCTAGGCAGCCTTATGAGAATCGCGCTCGCCGCCGTCATGATTGCGCTGGCCAAATCTTCCGTCGGTTTCGCGACCCCGCGTCCGAAGGCTGCGAGACGCAGCCCTTCGCGCAGTACTGCGATGGGCGCCATCGGGCCGAATCCTTCTGTTCTCTCGTCTTGGGGGTCTTCGGCTCGTCGGCGGCGTGAGCTTGACCGGCCGGCGTATCGGTGTCGGGGTCGTGGCCCGCTTCTTGCGGTCGGCCAGCTTTCCCGTGAAGCTGGCCAGGCTGCGCGGCCTGGGTTGTGCCGCGATCAAGACGCCGCCTGGTCGTCGGCCAGCACCTGACCGAGCAGGGCACTCCAGCTTTCCATGAGGCGGCTGCGCGGGTCGACGGTGAGTTGAGCACTGGTTGTCACGATTGGGATTTAACTACTTGGGCGTGCAAGCCACTTGCCAGTCTGGCTTGAGAACGCCTACCAAAGTCGTTATTCAGCAGTACTTTTCGGCCATGTCAGACACCACGACCCCGGCCTGTGATGGCGGGGGTCGTGGTGATGGGCGGACGGGCGTGTCGTGGTGTCGGCCGGCCTCAGCCAGGTACCTGTACAGCGTTGCGCGCCTCACCTTGAAGGCTTCGGCAATCGACGGAACCGGCTCACCGATGCACAGGCCGCGCAGCGCGATAAGTGTTCCCATATCGCGCGGCACGCGTGACGCCTCCCAGACCACCATGACGTCGCCAGGGGTGACGATCCGGCACAGCCGCTCGAAGCCGGGCCGGTCCTTGGTGGCGTAACGGCTGGCCGAGCGGTCGTTGTCGCAGATGACCTCGGCCACCGGACAGCCTTCGCGCTCGCAGGTGGCGCGGCACTCACGCTGTTGCTCTAACCGATCGGCCTTTGGCCTTATCACTAGAAATGCGGGTGTAGACGATGGCCCGAAGGGTGTCGGCGCTGGTCGCGGCGGCGTTTGACCGACGGCTCATAAAAGCCTGGTTTACAACTATTAATCACGCCTTCGACGTTTGCTATTACCCCTGCCTGGACTCGACCCGTGGACGACCGTTCGGTCTGTACATGCACGGCAACCAGGGCACCGAGGGCGCCGAACGGGGCGTCACCGCCATCACGACCGGCCTGGGGTGGGTGAAAGCCGCGGAGTACGTGCTGGTGTCGGGCAAGCCGAGCAAGGACGACCTGCAATCGTGCTGGGAACTCGGCGCGACCGTGGCTGCTCAGTTGATGGACTGACCTACTCAAAAGCCGGCTGGAACGCCCCGGCGGGCTGGGCCAGGGCCAACGCCGAGCTGGTGCCGATCGGTCCGTGCCGGTCGAACAGTGTCGCGCTGCCGGTGGCCACACCGGCCGTGCCGTAGTGGCTCTGAGCCGCGAGCCCGATGTATTCGCCGTCGGGCAGCCGGCTCGCGGTGATCGTGTAATCGGCGTTGATGTAGCGCAATCCGCCAGTGCCCCAATGCGTGAGCGAACTCGTGACATCGCCGACGAATGCCAGGCGAACCAACGGGGTGAGCGGGTAGCCGTGCACCATCGGACGGAACAACCGCGTCCACGCGAACTTCTGGGAATGCGACTGCTCCCACTCGCCCGCGGCGATGCCGGGACTGCCCTGCAGGGTGGCCCCGTATCCCCAGATGAGAAACGGCATGTCCGCGGGGAAGCCGCCGGATCCGGTAGGCAACGGCGGCATCTCCATCGGCGCGGACCACACCTCCCCCTCGGGGTGTTCACCCCGTCGCAGGAACAGTGCGCTGGCCCGCGCGACCGTCCTCCCGTTCTGCACCAGCGAGCCGTCGACAAGCTTGATGCGACGGCCTTCCCGCGATACCGAGGTGTGAATCTGCACCGGCTCGAGCAGAACTGGGCGCAACAGGTCGACCGTGAGGCGGGCCGGCTGAAGGTCAGCGTCGATGCCGGATTGCTCTATTCCCCAACCCAACAGCCCGCCGACGATCTGACCGCCCATGCTCGCCCCCCACGGTCCCCGCGTCATCACGCCCGGCAGGTAGGAGTCGCCGTCGACAGTGAAGAACGCCTCGGGCGTCACGGCGGAGTCGTCGATAGTCACCGCCATCACGATAGGACACCGGATAGTGGGGTCCGGGGACTAAGGTCCCTGGCCGAACGCGCGGTGGCGGAGCAGGCTTGCTACCCATGCCGACTTACAAAAATCCGCGCGTTCGAGATTTGGTCCGGAGCTTCAACAAGCGTGTGACCAACCCGGCTGAGATGGCTCTCGCGGGCCATCGTTATTGGTATGCGGCGGTGATCGAACACACCGGCCGCAAGTCAGGAAAACGGTACCGGACCCCGGTCGTCGCGCTCAGGACCGACGACGGAATTTTGGTGGGGCTGCCGTACGGCTCCGGCGTCGACTGGCTGCGCAACGTGCTCGCCGCCGGATCCGCGACGATCACCGACAAAGGGCGCACTTACAGCGTTGTGCGGCCGGAGGTCATCGACGCGGCCACCGCTGAACCCCAGCTTTCGGCGAGGTGGCGCTGGATCTTGCACGCATCTAACGTCGACAGCTACGTCAAGTTCGCGCTGACCTGACCGATTGCCCTACGGTTTGTGGGTACACGCCGATGGGGTGACGGGAAGGAACGGGACATGACCCAAGTGACCGAGATCCCGCGTGACCACAACCCCTTCCCGGCGACCGGCGTGTCCCGCGACGCCAAGGGCATTCCACACTACGAGAAACTTCCGGCCACGCTGCTGGAGATGCTCGCCGAGCATGTCGACAATCGCCCCGACAGCGAAGCCGTGGTGGAACTCGGCGCCGGCCGCCTGACGTACCGGCAGCTGTGGGACCGCGCGGCGCGGGTGGCCGGTGGGTTGCGTGCGGGCGGCCTGAAACCGGGCGACCGGGTCGCCGTGCGTTACCCGGCGGGTATCAACTGGGTGCTCGCATTCTGGGGCACGGTGATGGCCGGTGGCGTTGTGGTGGCGGTCAATACGCGCTCCGCGCAACCGGAGGTCGAGTTCGTGCTGTCCGACTCCGGTGCGCACGTGGATCTGGCCGCGGATACGCCGTTGCCCGACGGCCAACCGCACGTAACCGAGCAACTCGGCCGCACCGGCATTGCCGCGCTGTTCTACACGTCGGGCACCACCGGTCACCCCAAGGGTGTGCCGACCACCCACGAGGCCTTCCTGGCCAACACGGAGAACTCACTGCGGTGCCTCGGACTTTCCCGCGACGTCGGTGAGGACCTGCGCACCCTCATCTCGGTGCCGCTGTTCCACGTGACCGGTTGCAACTCACAGCTTTTGGCCGCCACTCGGCTCGGGGGCGCATCGGTGATCATGCCCGCGGTCAACTTTGACGCGTTGATCGCCGCCGTGCCTGAGGAGCGAATCTCGCTCATGGTGACCGTTCCGGCGCTGTACGCGCTGTTATTGCGGCACAAGGCATTTCCCGGCACCGATGTTTCCGGTGTGCGCTGGCTGGGCTACGGCGGCGCGCCGATCGCCCCGTCGCTGGTGCGATCGGTGAAGGATGCGTTTCCGCACGCCACGGTGTTCAACGGGTACGGCATGACCGAGACCGCCTCGCTGATGACCGTGCTGCCCGACCATGATGCCGTCGAGCATGCCGACTCGGTCGGATATGCGGTCCCCTCAGTGGATCTCGGCGTGATCCCGTTCGGGGACAACGAGCCGGGTGTGGGGGAGTTGGTCACGCGCGGCGCCAATGTGACTGCCGGCTATTGGAATCGGCCGGAGGCCACCTCGGCCACCTTCGTGGACGGTTGGCTGCACACCGGCGACGTGGTTCGCGTCGACGCCGCCGGTCGGGTGCACATCGTCGACCGACTCAAGGACATCATCAACCGGGGCGGTGAAAACGTCTCCAGCGTCGCGGTCGAAGCGGCGCTGCTGTCGGCCCCCGACGTCGCGGACGCCTGCGTGCTGGCAGTGCCCGACGAGGTCATGGGAGAGAAGGTCGGAGCGGTGCTGTTCGGCGAGCACATCGACGTCGGGGCCGTGCTCGAACATTGCCGCTCGCAGCTCGCCGATTTCGAGGTGCCGCAATACGTCACCATCGCCACCGGTCCGCTGCCGCGCAACGCCGGCGGCAAACTGCTCAAAGGCACGCTCCGCGAACAGGTGCAGTGGGGCGAGCCGCTCCGATGAGCGCAACGCTGCTGATCGCGAACCGCGGCGAGATCGCGCTCCGAATCATCCGCACCGCAACCGAATTGGGCATGCAAACGGTTGCGGTCTACGCCGAAGACGACGCCGAGAGCCCACACGTGCACGCCGCCGACGAAGCGATCGGATTGCCCGGCACCGGCCCCGACGCCTACCTGGACCAGGCGGCGGTGCTGGCGGCCGCCAAAACCTCCGGCGCCGGAATGATTCATCCCGGATACGGGTTCCTGTCCGAGAAAGCCGAATTCGCCCGCGCCTGCGCGGCGGCCGGGTACACGTTCGCCGGCCCCGACCCCGAGGTGCTCGAGCGGGTCGGCAACAAGTCCTCGGCCCGCGCCGCCGCGATCGCGGCCGGGGTGCCGGTGCTGCCGGCGACCGAGGGGCCGAGCAGCGTCGAAGACGTCCGCGCGTTTTTCGCCGCGCACGACGGCGCCATCATGATCAAGGCGCTGGCCGGCGGCGGCGGCCGCGGAATGCGGAAGGTGAACAGCGCCGATCAGATCGACGACGCCTACCGCCAGTGCGCAGCGGAGGCGCAACTCGGCTTCGGCAATCCGGCGTTGTTCGCCGAGGCGCTGCTGGACGGCGCGCGGCACATCGAAGTACAGATCGTCGCGGCGCCCGCCGGGCATCAAACGCATGCGCTGGCTCTCGGTGACCGTGACTGCAGCATCCAGCGCCGTTATCAGAAGCTCGTGGAAATCGCTCCTGCCCAAGACCTTTCGGACGCACTACGCCGCGGCCTGCATCAGGCCGCGGCCCGGCTGTGCGCCAGAGTCGGTCTGCGCGGGCTGGCCACCGTCGAATTCCTGGTCGCCAGTGAAAAGGACGGGGCGAAGTTCGTCTTCCTCGAGGTGAACCCGCGCATCCAGGTGGAACACACCGTCACCGAGGAGACCACCGGGGTGGACCTGGTGGCTGTTCAGCTGGCCATCGCCGGAGGCGACTCCTACTACCAGCTGGGCTTGCCGGCCGGAATCGCCTCGGACGGCAGCGAAGTCATCGGCGAGCCGGCCGCACGACGGGGTATCGCGATTCAAACCCGGGTCAACATGGAGACTTTCGCCGCCGACGGGTCCGTCCTACCGGCGACCGGCACACTGACGATGTTCTCGCCGCCCAGCGGCCCCGGAATACGCGTCGACACCTACGGACGTCCCGGGCTGACTCCCAGCCCGCGGTACGACTCACTGCTGGCAAAGGTCACCACGCACGTGCGCGGCTCGGAGTTCCCCGCGGCGCTGCGCAAGGCCGGGACCGCGCTGGCCGATTTCGGCATCGAGGGCATTCGCACCAACATCGGGTTCCTGCGAGAACTCTTATCGGACAGCCAGCTTCAGTCGGGTTGGGTGACGACGGGTTTCCTCGACGAAATGTTCCGCGAGTTGGCGGCCGGGGCGCTGTCTCACCAGCACGACACCCGGATCGCGGCGGTCGAGCTGTATCCGGGTGAGGAAGCGCTGCGTGCGCAGCTGGCCGGCACGGTGGTCGAGTTGGCGTCCGAGGGCGCCGAATTCGCACCCGGCGATCAACTGGCGGTGCTCGAGGCGATGAAGATGCAGCATGTGCTCGTCGCGCCCGATGCGCTGCGGATCCTCCGGAGCCTGGTGGTCATCGGCCAGGTCGTCGGAACCGGGGACCCGCTGCTGGTTTTCGCCCGCACCGGCGCGGGTGCCGACGGCGAATCCGTCGCCGCTGCGACAGATCTTGACCGGCCACGCGCCGACCTCGACGAGGTTACCCAGCGCCACCTGCTCACCCGCGACGAGGGCCGTCCGACCGCGGTCACCAAGCGGCACAACCAGGGTCGCCGCACCGCCCGGGAGAACATCGCCGATTTGGTCGACGACGGCAGCTTCGTCGAATACGGCGCGCTCGCCATCGCTGCGCAGCGCAGCCGGCGCTCCGAAGAGGACCTGATCGCCAACACCCCGGCCGACGGCCTGGTCGCCGGCCTGGCGACCATCGGCGGCGACCGCTTCGGCCCGGCGGCGGCCGAGGCCGTCGTGGTGTCCTACGACTACACCGTGCTGGCCGGGACGCAGGGCATGCGCAACCACGCGAAAACCGACCGCGTGTTCGACCTGGCCGCCCGAAAACGTCTGCCGGTGGTACTGTTCGCCGAGGGTGGCGGTGGCCGGCCCGGGGACACCGACGTCGGCGGGCACGCCGGGCTGGATGTGCCGACCTTCCGGGTGCTGGCCGGCCTGAGCGGCCAGGTGCCGTTGGTGTCGATCGTCTCCGGCCGTTGCTTCGCCGGCAACGCCGCACTGGCCGGGGTGTGCGACGTGATCATCGCGACCCCGGACGCCAACATCGGGATGGGCGGGCCGGCGATGATCGAGGGCGGCGGCCTCGGGGCGTACCCACCGGAGGCGATCGGGCCCATCGACGTGCAGCGGCACAACGGCGTGGTGCACTTGGTCGCCCGTGACGAGGCGCACGCGGTCTCGCTGGCCAAGCAGTATTTGTCGTACTTCCAGGGCGGCTTGCAGGACAGGGAAGACTGGGAAGCCCCGGATTCGCGACTGGCCCGGCATGTGGTGCCGCAGAACCGGTTACGCGCTTACGACGTCCACCGGGCGATCGAGTCGATCGTCGACGTCGGCTCCGTGCTGGAACTGCGCCCCGACTACGGGGTCGGAATCGTCACCGCGCTTGTTCGTGTCGAGGGCGTGGCATACGGGCTCATCGCCAACAGCAGTCACCATCTCGGGGGCGCGATCGACGCCGAGGCGGCCGATAAGGCCGCCGACTTCCTCGGCCTGTGCGAGTCGTTTCGGTTGCCGGTGATCTCGTTGTGCGACACCCCGGGGTTCATGGTGGGGCCGGACGCGGAAAAAGAGGCCGCCGTGCGCCGGTTCGGCCGGATGTTCGTGCTCGGCGCGCGGCTGACCGTGCCGCTGGGAATGATCATCCTGCGCAAGGCTTATGGGCTGGGCGCGATGGCGATGGCCGGCGGCTCCTTCCACGCGCCGCAGTTCACCGTGGCCTGGCCCACCGGGGAAATCGGCGGCATGGGCCTGGAAGGCGCTGTCCGCCTTGGCTTCAGCAAGGAACTGGCCGCGGCGGCCGATCCGCTCGAGCGCCAGAATCTGTTCGATCGACTCGTGGAGGCGGCCTACCAGCACGGCAAGGCGCTGCGGGCGGCCACCACGTTTGAACTCGACGACGTCATCGACCCCGCAGCGTCCCGGGCCTGGATCGCCAGGCTCCCGGAACGCTGAGGGTCAATGAACTGTTTTATGCGTGGCCGGAGCCGCAGCCGACGCCCGGCAGACAACCGGTGCCACCGGGCACGCCGCCCGGACCCGCGTTCTGCCCGCCCGAGCCGCAACCGACGCCCGGGACACAACCCTGGCCGCCCGGACC
>NZ_JBKQQD010000266.1:0-12121 GCF_052144515.1 Mycobacterium sp.
CAATGACTGCAGCCAGTCCAGGATCTCCCGATGATCCGGGCACAACCGCCGCTGAAATACCTCACCGGTGTCCTGATCCAACCCGCACGCCACCACCGATCGCGCGTGCACATCCAACCCGACGCTCGTACGAAAATTCCTCACTGGGGCCTCCCACATCTTGTGGCTCTACCGGCCAGGACCACCCTGTCGGCAACCCACGTTCACATGTGAGCGGAGGCCCCAGCCCCCCATACCGTCTAGCCAGCGTAAAGTGTTCCGCCCAGCCGTGTCTGGCGCGTTGCGCGAGATTTCCGCCTATCCGCGGCGCCTTGGACAGCGCTGACAATGGGGCCGAAATCAGCAGAGCGGGTTAGGGAATGAGGCTCGCGATATCGCGAATGTTGGATACGACCGCTGACGCGATGGTGATGAATTCAACCATTGCCGCCACCGTGGCCAACCCCACGTCGGCCGCGATCGGATATCCGATCGCGTTGATGAGGTTGCCCTGCAGAAGCTGGCTCACGAAGAGGGTGGCGTCGTAGGCGGGGAGAGTCGTTATGAACGAAAGCGCTGTGTCGGCCGTCGGAAGGAGGACGGCATAGTCGGTTGACACAATAGAAGCGATCGTGTTCGCGATATTGAGCGGCGTCGGGGGAAGCGCGCTTGGCGCCGGCCCCAAGAGCTGGTTCACCAATGGCGGCGGCCCGGAATGAGGGAACGTGATTGGCGTCGTGAGGGCGGTCGCCAGATCAGCCTTGAAGGCCTGGATTCCTTGCTGGGTTCCGGCGGCCAGATCACCAAGGACAATGCTCGCGGGGACGTGTGGGGCCAATCCGAACGGAGTGGTGATATCCGCCGGCCCAGTCGAGTAGCCGTAGTCGGGGTTGCCGTAGCCCAAATTAACGAGCACCTTCAAGTCGGGCTGAATCAGGTCTGCGAGTGGCTGGCCCACGATCGGGATTCCGCGCAGCCCGTTCAAGATTGGCAGATTTTGGGTGGGAATCATGTAGTAGTGGGTGACGCCGGAGTAACCCGGAGACGTCGGCAACGGAATAGCGTTGTCAACTTGTGTGGGCGTGAGTTGCAAATATGTGGTGTGCACGGAGACGATCCCAGTAACAGCGTCGAGGTCGGCTAGTAAATTGAGCGGATACTGCGGGAAGTCGGCGAAGCCGTCGTATTCCAGGGTGTAGATGTTGGTCGGATAGATCGTGTCCGCGGGCGTCCCGCCGTAGAACGTCAGACCCAGGCTCGCGATGCTCAGGCCCGGGAAGCGCGCGAGCAGGCCACCGTTGGGATTCATCTCGTTGCCGACCAGCACGAAATTGAGTTGGTTTGCGGTCGGAGCGCCGGAACCCATGGCAGCGAGCTTCTGCATTTCCAGCGAGGCGATGATGGAGCTTTGGGAATAGCCGAAAACGGTGAGTGTGTTTGAGGGGTTTTGCAGCTGTTGCATTATCGCGCTGTTGAGAATATTCACGCCCTCGTTTATCGACCTATCGAAGGTCAAACTCTTAACACCCGTGAGTGGGTATCCTTCTTCGGGCGTGAACAGCGCTTGCAGGGCATTAGTCGATCGAACGTATAGGTTGTTGGCGTTGTTAACGTATGTGGATCCGGGTGTCGGGTTTCCGGTGGGGCCTAAAAACAACGTGAGCTCGGCGCTGATCGGCGTCACCGACGAACTCAGCTTGGCGCCCATGGCGGCGGCGTTGGCGCCCTCGGCGTTCGCGTAGGCGTTCCCCGCGGCGGCCAGCGTCCGGGCGAATTCGTTATGGAACGCCGCGGCATGTTTGACGACGGCCTGGTATTCCTGGCCGTATGCGCCGAATAGCTTCGTGATGGCCGTGGACACCTCATCGGCGGCCGGCGCCAACAGACCCGATGTCGGGCCCGCGGCGGCCGCATTGGCCGCGCCGATCGCCGAACCAATCCCCTCGACATCCGCGGCGACAGCCGCCATTATCTGCGGCTCAGTGATCACATACGTCATGGGCCGGTCCTTCCCGACGATGGTGTTCGCTAGCGTAGAGCGATCTCACGAACCTGTCGGGCGTTTGCGCCAAAGCACTTTGCCCAGTGCGTAGCGGCCGGTTCAGGCCATCAGCGCGCTGCGCAGTTGGTCGATGTCGGCCGCGGTGATGCAGGCGTCGCGCAGGTAGGCGTCCAGTGACCCGTAAGTCTCGTCGATCGTTCGCCGCGCCGCGTTCAGGTACTCCGCGCGGACCCCGAGAACCTCGTCGGACAGGCGGGCCTCGGTGAACTTCACCACCTCCGGGGTCAGTTCGGTGTCCGAGCGCTGCTGGATCATCTCGGTGATCCGTTCCCGCAGCTGCGGCACGGAGTCGTTGCTGCGCAAGTAGTCAGCAACGATGACGTCGCGATCGAGGCCGATTGTTTCCAGCACCGTCGCGATCACGAAGCCGGTGCGATCCTTGCCCGCGAAGCAATGCGTGAGCACCGGGCGCCCTGCGCCTAGCAGTGTGACGACGCGTTGCAGCGCGCGTTGCGCGCCGTTGCGGGTTGGGAATTGGCGATATTCGTCGATCATGTAACGCGCGGCGGCCTCGGCGGGGGATTCGCCGGACTCGTCCGATTCGCCGCCTCCGCCGGTCAGCATCCGGCGAAATGCGTGTTCGTGCGGTGCTTCACCGTCATCCGGCTCGTCATCGCCGAGGTCGGGGAACGGCAGCAGGTGGACGTCGATGCCGTCGGGAACCCGCCCGGGACCGCGCCGGGCGACCTCGCGGGCGGCGCGCAGGTCGGCGACGTGGGTGATCCCCAGTTGCAGCAGCGTCGCCCGGCCGTCGTCGTCGAGGCGGCTCAGCTCGCCCGACCGGAACAGTCGCCCCGGCCGCAGCCCCGCGGTGCAGTCCGCAACGTCGCGAAAGTTCCACGCGCCGGACAGTTCCCGGAGAGCCTCAGCCATGTGAGGTGACCGCCGCCGCGAACGCGGATTGTTCCCGGCCTATCTCCATGCGCGCGATAGTTCGCATGTGCACCTCGTCGGGCCCGTCGAAGATGCGCATGGCGCGATGCCAGCTGTACATCCGCGCCAGCGGGGTGTCGTCGCTCACGCCGGCGGCCCCGTGCACCTGGATTGCACGGTCGATCACGTCGCAGGCCACCTGCGGTGCCACCGCCTTGATCTGCGAGACCAGTAGGTGGGCGGCCTTGTTGCCGTGCTGGTCGATCGTCCACGCCGCCTTCTCACACAGCAGCCTGGCCTGGTCGATTTCGTTGCGGGACTTGGCAATTGCTTCTCGCACGACACCCTGCTCGGCGAGCGGACGGCCGAACGCCACCCGGTTGCGGGCCCGGTCCACCATGAGGGCGAGCGCACGTTCGGCTCCGCCGAGCGCGCGCATGCAGTGGTGGATGCGGCCGGGTCCCAGCCGGGCCTGGGCGATCGCGAAGCCCGCCCCTTCTTCGCCGAGCAGATTGGTGGCCGGCACCCGGACGTTGTCGTAGATGACCTCGCAGTGGCCGTGCTGGTCCTGCCAGCCGAACACCGGCGTCGAGCGCACGATCGTCACCCCGGGAGTGTCCAACGGCACCAGGACCATCGACTGCTGTTGGTGGGAGGCCGCGTCGGGGTTGGTGCGGCCCATGACGATGAGGATCTTGCAGCGCGGGTCCGCCGCGCCGGAGGTCCACCACTTACGGCCGTTGATCACGTAGTCGCCGCCGTCGCGCACGATTGAGGTCTCGATGTTGCGGGCGTCGCTGCTGGCGACCGCCGGTTCGGTCATCGAAAAGGCGCTGCGGATCTCGCCGTCCAGCAACGGCTGCAGCCAATGCTTGCGCTGCTCGTCGGTGGCGAACAGGTGCAGGGTCTCCATGTTGCCGGTGTCCGGTGCCGCGCAGTTCAGTGCTTCGGGTGCGATCTCCAGGCTCCAGCCGGTGAGCTCGGCCAGCGGGGCGTATTCCAGGTTGGTCAGGCCCGACTCGGCGGGCAGGAACAGGTTCCACAGCCCGGCCGCCTTGGCCTTGGTTTTCAGTTCTTCGATGATCGGCGGGACGCTGTGGTCATACGGGCCGGCTTCGTGGCGGAATTTGTCATATTCGGCCTCGGCCGGGAAGACGTACTCGGTCATGAAGTCGGACAGTCGCTTGTGGTAGTCAGTTGCCTTGGCCGACATCGCGAAGTCCATGTCCGCCACGATAGGACACGTGCAATGAGGCGGCGCTCGCGGTAGAAGATAGAGGGCATGACCGAGTCCCTGCCCCCGTTCCCGCCGTTCACTCTCGAAACCGCGCTGCAGAAGGTTCAGGCCGCAGAGGATGCGTGGAGCAGCTGCGACCCTGAGCGCGTCAGCCGCGCCTACACGGTCGACTCGCAATGGCGAAACCGGTACGAGCACATCGTCGGCCGCGAAGAGATCGTCGCCTTCCTGACCCGCAAGTGGCAGCGCGAACTGGACTATTCGCTGCGCAAGAGCCTGTGGAGCTTCGACGGCAACCGCATCGCCGTGCGCTTCCAATACGAATGCCACGACGACACCGGTCAGTGGTACCGAAGCTATGGCAACGAGCTGTGGGAGTTCTCGCCGTCGGGGTTGATGGCGCGCCGCGAAGCCAGCATCAACGACGTGCCGATCACCGAATCCGAACGCCGCTACTTCGGCCCCCGCCCCGCCTCAGAACACGGCCAGGATATCCCGCTCTGGTAGCTGCCGATAGGGTGTTCAATCCGACGGGGTTTAGCACCGAGCTGCACGTAACTAAGGAAAGCGCCATGACAGATCCGCAGACGACGGTGGGGGTGGTTGCCGAGTCCGGGACCGACGAGCGGCGCGTAGCGCTGGTGCCCAAGGCTGTCGCGCCGCTGGTGAGCAGTGGTGTGGCGGTGGTGGTCGAGTCTGGTGCGGGCGAACGCGCGCTGCTTCCCGACGAGCTCTACACCGCAGCCGGCGCCACCATCGGGGATGCCTGGGGTGCCGAAATCGTCGTCAAAGTCGCGCCGCCGACCGCAGACGAGGTCGGCAGGTTGCGCAGCGGGCAGACGCTGATCGGGTTCTTGGCGCCACGTGAGGCCGATAATTCGATCGGCGCGCTGACCGCAGCCGGTGTGCAAGCGTTCGCGCTCGAGGCCATCCCCCGAATCTCGCGAGCACAGGCAATGGACGCACTGTCGTCGCAGGCCAACGTGGCCGGGTATAAGGCGGTGCTGCTCGCGGCCTCGGAGTCGACCCGATTCTTCCCGATGCTGACGACGGCGGCCGGAACCGTGAAGCCGGCCACCGCGCTGGTGCTCGGCGTCGGCGTGGCCGGGCTGCAGGCACTGGCCACGGCGAAACGGTTGGGCGCGCGCACCACCGGCTATGACGTGCGTCCCGAGGTGGCCGACCAGGTGCGTTCGGTGGGCGCGAAGTGGCTCGATGTCGGAATCGATGCGTCTGGTGAGGGCGGGTACGCCCGTGAGCTCACCGAAGACGAACGCGCCCAGCAGCAGAAAGCACTGGAAGATGCGATCAGCGGATTCGACGTGGTCATCACCACGGCGCTGGTCCCGGGCCGGCCCGCGCCGCGTCTGGTGACCGCCGCGGCGGTGGAGGCGATGAAACCCGGCAGCGTGGTGGTGGACCTCGCCGGGGAGACCGGCGGTAACTGCGAGCTCACCGAACCAGGGCAGACGGTGGTCAAGCATGATGTCACGATCGCGGCGCCGTTGAATCTGCCGGCGACGATGCCCGAGCATGCCAGCGAGCTCTACAGCAAGAACATCACCGCGCTGCTGGAGTTGCTGATCAAGGACGGCACCCTGGCCCCGGATTTTGACGACGAGATCGTGGCGGCGGCCTGTGTGACCCGCAAGGCGGGAGAGGACGGCTAGATGTATAACGAGTTATTGGCCAACCTGGCGATCCTGGTGCTGTCCGGGTTCGTCGGGTTCGCGGTGATCTCCAAGGTGCCCAATACGCTGCACACGCCGCTGATGTCGGGGACCAACGCCATCCACGGCGTCGTGGTGCTCGGCGCGCTGCTGGTGCTCGGCAGGATCGAGCATCCCTCGCTGGCCTTGCAGATCATCCTGTTCGTCGCGGTGGTGTTCGGCACGCTGAACGTCATCGGCGGCTTCATCGTCACCGACCGGATGCTCGGCATGTTCAAGGGCAAAAAGCCGGTACCGGTGAAGACCGAGGAGCCGGCGGACAAATGAACTATCTGGTCACGATCCTCTATATCGTCTCGTTTTCGCTGTTCATCTACGGGCTGATGGGCCTGACCGGGCCCAAGACCGCGGTGCGCGGCAACTTGATCGCCGCGGTGGGAATGGCCATCGCCGTGGTGGCCACGTTGATTTTCATCCGCCACACCAGTCAATGGCCTCTGATCATCGCCGGTCTGGTGGTCGGAGTCGTGCTCGGCGTGCCTCCGGCACGGCTGACCAAGATGACGGCCATGCCGCAGCTGGTGGCGTTCTTCAACGGCGTCGGCGGCGGAACCGTCGCGCTCATCGCGCTCGCGGAGTTCATCGAGACCAGCGGCTTTTCCGCCTTCCAGCACGGCGAATCGCCGACCGTGCACATCGTGGTGGCCTCGCTGTTCGCTGCGATCATCGGATCAATCTCGTTTTGGGGCTCGATCATCGCGTTCGGCAAGTTGCAGGAGATCCTGCCCGGCCGCCCGATCGGCCTGGGCAAGGCCCAGCAGCCGCTCAATGTGCTGCTGCTGACCGCGGCCATCGCGGCCGCGGTGGTCATCGGCCTGGGCGCGCATCCCGGCAGCGGCGGAGTGTCGTTGTGGTGGATGATCGGGCTGCTGGTCGCCGCCGGTGTGCTGGGCCTGATGGTGGTGCTGCCCATTGGCGGCGCCGACATGCCGGTGGTCATCTCCATGCTCAACGCGATGACCGGCGTGTCGGCCGCCGCGGCGGGTTTGGCGCTCAACAACACCGCGATGATCGTGGCGGGCATGATCGTCGGTGCGTCCGGTTCGATCCTGACCAACCTCATGGCCAAGGCGATGAACCGCTCCATTCCCGCGATCGTGGCGGGCGGTTTCGGTGGCGGCGGCGTGGCGCCTAGCGGTGATGGCGGCGGCGACAAGCACGTCAGGGCCACCTCGGCCGCCGACGCCGCGATTCAGATGGCCTACGCCAACCAGGTGATCGTCGTCCCAGGCTACGGCCTGGCCGCCGCGCAGGCGCAGCATGCCGTCAAGGTCATGGCCAACCTGCTGGAAGACCGTGGGGTGCCGGTGAAATACGCGATCCACCCGGTCGCCGGCCGCATGCCCGGGCACATGAACGTGCTGCTGGCCGAGGCCGAAGTCGACTACGACGCAATGAAAGACATGGACGACATCAACGACGAGTTCGCCCGCACCGACGTCGCGATCGTCATCGGCGCCAACGACGTCACCAACCCGGCGGCCCGCAACGAGACATCCAGCCCGATCTACGGCATGCCGATCCTGAACGTGGACAAGGCCAAGTCCGTCATCGTGCTCAAGCGGTCGATGAACTCCGGGTTCGCCGGCATCGACAACCCGCTGTTCTATGCCGACGGCACCACCATGCTGTTCGGCGACGCCAAAAAATCCGTGACAGAGGTCACCGAGGAACTCAAGGCGTTATAACGAGCGCCCTAACTCCGACCCTTTAGACGGGCGGGTAGGCGGGCGGCGGATATCCCTGCCCGTTTTCCACCCCGCGCAACCCCCAGGTGAGGTATCTGAAGAAGTACTCGATCTCGTCGCTCGCGTCGTAGTCCGGACTCGGATCCATTCGCCCCACCTCTCGACTTGCGACTAGTTCACTGAGGGAGTCTAGTCCCATCGGCATCTTCGCGACAGGCGGCGGGAGCCGTGCTTAAACTGTCCAACCAGTTGATTGATAATTGCTTCGCAGGGGACGCACGACAGAGAGTAGTAAGAGTAGAAGATGCCATCCGAGAACGGGCTTTCGCGCCGTGAGGAGTTACTGGCCGTTGCCACCAAGCTGTTCGCCGCGCGCGGCTATCACGGCACCCGGATGGATGACGTCGCCGATGTGATCGGGCTGAACAAGGCGACGGTGTATCACTACTACGCGAGCAAGTCGCTGATCCTGTTCGACATCTACCGCCAGGCCGCCGAGGGCACGCTCGCCGCCGTCCATGACGATCCGTCCTGGACGGCCCGCGAGGCGCTTTACCAGTACACGGTCCGGCTGCTCACCGGGATCGCGGGGGACCCGGAGCGGGCCGCGGTGTACTTCCAGGAGCAGCCCTACATCACCGAGTGGTTCACCGCCGAGCAGGTCGCCGAGGTCCGCGAGAAAGAGGCTCAGGTCTACCACCACGTGCACGGCCTCATCGACCGCGGGATTGCCAGCGGCGAGTTCTATCAGTGCGACTCGCATGTCTTGGCGCTGGGCTACATCGGGATGACGTTGGGCAGCTACCGGTGGCTGAGGCCGAGCGGGCGGCGCACGGCCAAGGAAATCGCCGCCGAGTTCAGCACCGCGTTGCTGCGGGGCTTGATCCGCGACGAGTCCATCCGCGAGAACTCCCCGCTCGGGCCCTAGAGCTCAGGAGAACGGCGGAATCAGTTCCAGGATCGACCCGAGGCCGCTAGCCAACCTGGACAGTCCGGTCACACTGGGCTGGCCCAGGTAGATGTGCAGGTGCGGATCCGGGGACGGAAGGTACGGGTAGGCGTCCGGGTACCACGACGTGGCCGGCGAGTATCCAGACTCGACCACAATGTCCACCACGGCCGACCATGGACCCTGCACGGCCCCCTTAGCCAGGTCGACGGCGACTCTGCCCACATTGGGGACCGAGAGAAGCGAGGCGGGGGTCGGAAGGTTCGCATAACCGCCGCCGGGTCCGATATCGCCGTAGCCCAAGTCGACGATCACCCGAAGGTCGGGCTGGAAGATGTCCGCGATCGGGGGACCCGCATACGGGATGTCACGAATGAACTGGATCAGCGGCAGGTTCTGCGTCATCACCATGTAGTACTGGGTGTTGCCGGTGTAGCCGGGGGAGGTTGCCAAGTGCACAGCGCCGGCAACCTGATCGGGCGTAAGGAACGGATAGTTGCTGTGCACCACGAAGTAGCCCAGGAAGGCGTTGAGGTCGGACACGACGTTGAGCGGGTATTGGGGCGCGTCGGCGATGCCGTCGTATTGGATCGTGTAAATGCTGGTTGGGTAGGGAGAGTTCGGCGGAGTCGCCCCGTTGAAATGCACATTCAGAAATGGGATGTAAAAGCCGTCGAAGCGCTCCAGCAAGCCGCCATCGGGGTTGTTGGGATCGCCGGCCAGCACGAAGGACAGGTCGGTCGGGTCGGGACGCATGTTGGCCGGTAGCGCCATCAGATTGCGGATCTCATCGGTGGCGATCGTGGCGCTCTGGGAGTAGCCGAACACGACGACCTTGTTCCCAAGGGCGAGTTGGGCTTTGATCCCGGAGTCCAGCAGACTGACACCCTGGGCGACGGACGTGCCGAACGTCTCGTTGCCGGCAACCGGCCAGAACTGCTCGGGCGTGAGTTGGGCCAGCGGATTGGCCCCGGGGAAGTGGGGCAGGATGTACGAGAGGTTGACGTTCCCCAGGTAGACGGGGCCGGGGAGCGGGTTCCAGGTGCCGCCCATGATCAACGCCACCACTTGTTGGGCCGAGGGGTTCGCGAACCCGGTCACCGTGGACGTGGCCAGCGCGTTGAGTGCGCTGGGTTTTCCGCCCGTGAGTAGAGCCGCGGTGCTGGCCTCGGCTTGCGCGTAGGCGTTTCCCGCGGCGGCCAACGCCCGGGCGAATTCGTCGTGGAATGCCGCCGCTTTGGTGAGCACCGCCTGGTACTGCTGGCCGTATCCGCCGAACAGTTTGGCGATGGCCTCCGATACCTCGTCTTCGGCTGCCGACACCAAAGCGGCTGTCGGGCCCGCTGCGCTTGCGTTGGCGTCGGTGATCGCCGACCCAATTTCTCCCACATCGGCGGCGGTCGTCGCCAATATTTCCGGGGCAGTAACCAGGTATTCCATCTCCCCGTCCTCCCGACCGACCCGTTACCGCGGGTATGAGGTACTAACCGAGGGTAAAGCGGTTCCCTTCGGAATTCCCGCGTTTGCACCAACGGGTAGGCGTCGTCGAAATTATGGACTAGTGTCTAGAAACGTTTTGAGCGTTCGCAGCCAGGGACGGAGGACACTCATGGCGATCCGCGTCGCGCATGTCGGCACCGGGAATGTCGGAGGCTTGGCCCTGACCGAACTCATCACCAATCCGGCCTTTGAGTTGACCGGGGTGTGTGTGTCGACGCCGGAGAAGGTGGGCCGCGACGCCGGCGCGCTGTGCGGAGTCGGCTTACAAACCGGCCCCGATGCCGACACCGTCACGGGTATCGAGGCCGTCGCCGACCTCGATGCCATCCTCGCCACCAAGCCCGACTGCGTCGTCTACTGCGCCATGGGCGACACCCGCCTGCCCGACGCGATGGCGGACGTCATGCGAATCCTGGCGGCTGGCATTAACGTCGTCGGATCGTCGCCCGGGCTGCTGCAGTACCCGTGGGGCGTCATGCCCGACAAATACATCGCCCGCGTGGAAGACGCTGCCCAGCGAGGCAATTCGAGCATCTTCATCAGTGGTGTCGACCCGGGATTCGCCAACGATCTGATTCCGTTCGCGCTCGCCGGGACTTGCCAGCGCATCGAGCAGGTGCGCTGCATGGAGATCCACGATTACTCGAGCTACAACGGCGTCGAGGTGATGAACTACATGGGGTTCGCCCAGCCCTTGGATGAAATCCCGATGCTGCTGCAACCGGGCATTCTCAGCATCGCGTGGGGGACGGCGATCCGTCAGCTGGCGGCCGGCCTCGGCATCGAGGTCGACGAGATCACCGAGTCCTACCAGCGCGAGCCCGCCCCGGAGGATTTCGACATCGCGATAGGCCGGGTCGCCAAGGGCACGCTGGCCGTGCTGCAGTTCGAGATCCGCGGCATGGTCAACGGTCACCCCGCCATCGTCATCGAGCACGTCACCCGGTTGCGGCCCGACCTGCGGCCCGACCTGCCGCAGCCCGCCGCGGGCGACGGCTCGTATCGCGTGGAGATCACCGGCGAGCCTTCCTATGCGGTGGACATCGTTCCCAGCAGTCGCAAGGGCGACCACAACCACGCCGCGATCGCGGGAGCCGCCGGCCGCATCGTCAACGCGATCCCGGCGGTGATCGCCGCGCCGCCGGGGATCAGGACGACGCTGGATCTGCCGCTGGTAACGGGTAAGGGCCTTTACGCACCAAAAACCTTGGTAGCCAAGTAAATCCGAGAGGACTCTTAATGGGACGGGTAGACGGCAAGGTAGCGCTCATCAGTGGCGGCGCCCGCGGCATAGGCGCCGAAGATGCGCGCCTGCTCGTCGAGGAAGGCGCCAAGGTGGTTATCGGCGACATCCTGGACGACGAGGGCAAGGCGCTGGCCGACCAGATCGGTGACTCCGCGCGCTACGTGCACCTCGATGTCACACAGCCCGACCAGTGGGATGCCGCGGTCGCGACCGCCACCGGCGAATTCGGCAAGCTCAACGTGCTGGTCAACAACGCGGGAACCGTCGCACTCGGGCAACTGAAGAATTTCGATCTGGGCAAGTGGCAGAAGGTGATTGACGTCAATCTGACCGGCACGTTCCTGGGGATGCGGGTGGCCGTGGAGCCGATGACCGCGGCCGGGGGCGGCTCCATCATCAACGTGTCGTCCATCGAGGGGCTGCGCGGAGCGCCCGCTGTGCACCCCTACGTCGCGTCCAAGTGGGGCGTGCGCGGCCTGGCCAAGTCGGCGGCGCTGGAGTTGGCGCCGTTGAACATCCGGGTGAATTCGATCCACCCCGGTTTCATCCGCACCCCGATGACGGAGCACCTACCGGAAGACTTGGTCACCATCCCGCTGGGCCGTCCGGGCGAAGTGCGCGAGGTTGCGACGTTCGTGCTGTTCTTGGCCAGCGACGAGTCGTCCTACTCCACCGGCAGCGAGTTCATCATGGACGGTGGCTTGGTGACCGACGTGCCGCACAAAGAGTTCTAAGCCTGAATCCGTGGATGGGTGATTTCGTGTGGTCGTCGACGTGGTTGCCCTCAACTCGGCGGGGTCTGGCTGTGGCGCATGCGTGATCCGCTGGCCTGTACCAGCTTTTCCTTGTTGCGAGGT
>NZ_JBKQQD010000267.1:0-3367 GCF_052144515.1 Mycobacterium sp.
GGTGCGGGGTATCGGGCGTTAGAGCTCCGCCGCCTCGGCCGGCAAGCTCGCGAGGAGTTCGGCCGGCGGCGCGACTCCTCCCTTGGGAAGCCTCGGCTCGCCCGATTCTTGAGCGAGCGAAGGCGCGGGCCAGCATGCCGTGCAGAGACTCACCACGCAGGCGGCCAGTACGATCCTCGTGCTCATGCGATACCCTCGTTCGGTAGGAGAGACCTCGTTCGTGGGCGGTAAGCGTGCTGTGAGACCATACCCCCTGGGGGCGCGGCAACACCGGCCCCGTGGCCACGGGCGGCGCCCACCCGGCCCGCTCGCCCGGGGCGGGATCATGCACGCGAGCATCAGTCGTGCTCGCCGCTCCCCGCACGGCCCGGGCCCTTGGTGGGCGTGGGCCTGTCGCTCCGTTCCCCCCCGGCTCTGGTTTCGGGCGGAGCCGCCTGCGCGCGAGCAGACAATACGATCGCTTGGCCCACCGCCGGCCGCCGACTCGCGTCGGACGTAAGCGGGTCAGTGAGCCCCGTTCATTCTTATCAACGACTCGCACAACGAGGCGTCGCAGACGCTGGGCGCGGGAACCAGCGCTGCCAGCGTCAGAGACTTGGGCTCAGCTCCCTGGCCTTCTCCCGGCGGAAAGCTCGACGGCGACGTCGCGCATTCGCGGCCGCTTCCGCCTCATCGCGACGGTACTGGAGGAAATGCTCCCGGTGCGCCGCGATCCACACGTCGGGCAAGAGCGACTCCAGGTCCACCTCGTCCGATGACAGGGCGACCAGCAAAGCTCGCACGTACGCGAATGGCTCGATCAGATAGCGTTTGGCATTGGCCAGGATGCTGAACAAGATCGCTGCCGTCTCGCCCCCCTGGTCACTCCCGAGGAACATCCAGTTTTTTCGTCCGATTGCGCACAGCCGTAGCGTCCGCTCCGACGTGTTGTTATCGATCTCCAGCCGGCCGTCCTCGATGTATCGCCGCATTTCATCCGGGCGGTTCAGAACGTAGTCGATCGCTTGCCTGTACTTGCTCTTGGGCAAGGCGCCGTCCTTCTGCTCGCGCAGGTATGCCATCAGACGATCCAGCACCGGCACGCTCCGCTCCTGGCGGACCGCTTTCCGCTCGTCCGCCCCCTGAAGCCGGATCTCGTCCTCGATGTCGTACAACTGCCCAATGAGGCCCAGCACGTAATGCGCCTCGCGCGGCTGACTCAACCGGGCGTCGAAGAAGTTGCGGCGCGCATGGGACCAGCAGCCCACCGGGATGATCCGGCCGGCCGATTTCAAGACCACCGATTCGTAGGCCCCGTAGGCGTCCGTCTGTAAATAACCTCGGAAATCCTTGAGAAACTCGACTGGGCCGTCGCGGCTGCGCGAATCACGATAGTCGTAGATCGTGTAGCCGTGATCGCCGGCGCTGATATAGGTCCAGAATTGGCCCTTCCGTGTTGAATCCCGCGTGGGATCCAGCACCCGCACGGGGGTCTCATCGGCGTTGATTACACCCGATTGGACCACCCGCTTCGCCATCAGTTCAACCAACGGACGCAATAGCTGAGCACATTGGGCCAACCAGCCGCAGAGCGTGCTCCGGGACAGGAAGATGCCGTGGCGGGCCATGACGTCCTGCTGACGATAGAGCGGCAGGTGATCGGAGAACTTGTTGACAATCACGTACGCCAGCAGTCCGGGCCCAGCCAGGCCACGCTCAATCGGACTGGCCGCCCGCTCGGCCGACGTCACACCGTCTTTACAGCAGGAACAGGCGAATTTCGGATAGATATGCCGCAGCACGTACATCTTACCTGGCTCATATTCGAGTTGCTCGGTGACGTCTTCACCGATCTGGACCTTCTCGCGGCCGCAGCCGCAGACACGTTCCGCCGGGGAAACGTCATGGGGAACGTCCTTGCGGGGCAGATGGTCGGGGACTGGCCGACGGCCATGTCCCTTTTTCCGCTTGCGCGACGGCGATTCCTCGTCCGCCGCGGAAGGGGTTGATTCATCGGGCGGGGGCGGCGGAGCACCGTCGTCGAAGAGGTGTTGCTGCCCGGGCGCTTCCGGCAGCCGCTCACGGCGCGGCCCGAAGAGCATCCGCTTCAGTACGAGGTATTCTTCCTTGAGGCACGCGTAGGAACGCTGCATTTCCTCGGTTGTCGCCACAAACTCGTCGAGCTGTCGCTCGAGATCGCGGAGGCGGAGGAGAAGGGCGCGGAGCAATTCCTGGCAGGCGGGCAGGTCGTCAGGGATGGAATTGAGTTGCTCCGTCATAATCATATTTACGACCACGACGGAGCATCCGTTGGAGAATTCCCAGAATATTTTCCGCGCGAGGCTCAACTGGCGCGGGCGTAGCGTTTGCGGCGCTGGGCCGTGGTCACGTCGATGCCAGAGAGGAGCAAAGCCAGGTCCGTCGCGGTGAGTTCGAGGCCGGCTTGCCCTGTTTTGCGATCGGCGCTGGCTGCGGGATCGAGCTTTTGAAAAGTGCCGGCCTCGAGCCGCTTGTACCAGATGACCAGACCGTCTCGCTCCCAGAAAAGGATTTTGACGCGGTCGCGGCGGCGATTGAGAAACAGGAACAGGTGACCCGAGAGAGGATCTTGGCCGAGGAACTCACGGGCCATTCCGACGAGACCGTCGAAGCTCTTGCGCATATCGGTGGGCTGGGTGCAGAGAAAGACTCGCACGGCGGCGGGGAGTTGAGGGAACATCAGTTGGCTCCTTGGCGAGAGCCGTCGAGTTGCCCGGCCGCCGTGATCGCGGCCTGAAGCAAGAGGGGATCGATGATGCCCTTGAGCCGTACCGTGCAGGCGTTGGTCAGCTCGATCTCCAACTCCGCGCCTGCGGCGGGCTCGAGGATCGACAGCGGGACGAAATTGGCAGCCGTAGTCGCGTGGCGCGAGGGGCGCACGCCGGGGACCTGCGCGGGGCGGCCTGGCGGTACCTCATCGACACGCTTCCTCCAGTAGTAAAACGTCGTGACGCTGACACCGAGCTGCCGGCAGAAGTCGGCGACGTTCAGGGTCGTCTTCCGCTGCCGTTGGAATTGTGCTCGCCACCAGTCGATCCGCGACTGGTGATTCGTTCGCGGTCCTGTCGCAACCATGTTGATTCTCCCGGTACCGCGTCAAAAGCGGTCCGGGGCCAGACGACGATGCCCGGCGATCATCCCCGGTGCCGCGTGGCGCGCGGTCCGCGGGTCAGGCTACCGCGCCCGGCAAGGATGGTTCGGCCGAACGGATACGATGGCACAACGGGAGATACTGGCATCATTCGGAGAACTCGATTACCTCTAGACTTCGACCCTTGGCGAATGCAAGGGATATCTTCGACCAATGAGGGAGTTCAAGTCGCTAGAGATCGGGCGCTAGAGGTCAGGG
>NZ_JBKQQD010000268.1:0-3148 GCF_052144515.1 Mycobacterium sp.
GCGGCGCCGGTCAGGGAGTTGAGCACGATGTCGACGCCATACCCATCGGTATCCCGGCGGATCTGCTCGGCGAACTCGATGCTGCGCGAATCATAGACGTGCTCAATGCCCATGTCGCCCAACAGCGCTCTACGCGACGCGTTGCCGGCTGTGGCGAAGACCTCGGCTCCCGCCGCTCGGGCTATCGCTATCGCCGCTTGACCTACACCGCCGGTTGCGGAGTGGATCAGCACCTTGTCACCGGATGTCATCCGGGCCAGATCGTGCAGCCCGTACCAGGCAGTGACGTGCGCGCTGCCCAGCGCGGCGGCCTGGCTGGCCGTCAGGCCGGGCGGCAGGGCGATGACAGATCGGGCTTCGCAAGTGACAAACGTGCCCCAGCAGCCGCTATAGGGGACATAACCGCCAACGTGGTCACCCACGTGATAGTCATTGACGTCCGGCCCGACCGCGGTCACCACACCGGCGAAATCGGTGCCCAGCTCTGGTAGATCCCCTGCCTCGATACCGGGTAATCGGCCCATGGCGAGTAGGACATCGGCGAAGTTGATGCTGGATACGCTGACCGCGACCTCGACCTGGCCCGGCCCCGGCGGGACCCGGTCAAAAGCGACAAACTCCATCGTTTGCAGGTCACCGGGGGTGCGAATCCGCAGGCGCATGCCGCCGTGCTCATGGTCGACGATTGTGGTTCGCCGCTCCTCGGGGCGCAGCGCAGTGGGGCACAGGCGCGCGGCGAACCACGCGTCGTGTCGCCAGGCGGTCTCGTCCTCGTCCGAGCCGGCTAGCAGTTGGCGCGCCACCCGCTCGGCGTGGGTGTGCTCGTCGATGTCGATCTGGGTGGTGCGCAAGTTCGGATGCTCGGCGCCGAACACCCGCAGCAGGCCGCGCAGCCCGCCCTGCTCAAGATTGACGACATCATCGGCCAGCACCATCTGCGCATTCATGGTCACGACATATAGACGCGGCAATTCGCCTGCGGTTTCGGGCAATTCGCGGGCGATGCGCACCATATGCCGGACGCACTCACCGCCGTGCACGGCGCATTCCTCATCCGGGCTGCCATTACGCGGACCAGTGAGCACGACCACACCTGTGAACCCGCCGGAACCGAGCTGACCGCGCAGCCGCTCGGCATTGGCCACCTGGTCGGCATGCGGCGGCCAGCACATGGCGGTGCACTGCGCGCCGTGGAACTTCAACGCGTCGGTAATGGGGGCGGCCGCCACATCGGCAGCGGCGGAGGTGCTGATCAGCAGCCATGTTCCGGCGTCAGTACCGTCCACCTCGGGCAGCTCTTGCTGTTGCCATTCGATGGTCAGCAACCGCTCGCTGAGCACACGATCGCGGCTTGCGCGCTCGGAGACCCCGGTTCCGAATTGCAACCCACGCGCGGCAAGCAGAACCATGCCGTGCTCGTCGAGCACATCCAGATCGGCTTCCACCCCGGCAGCGTCAGCATTGGTTACCGTCGTATGGCAGTAGCGGGCGTTGCGGGCAGGCGCGTAGGCACGTAGCCGTCGTATACCCAACGGCAGCAGCAGGTCGCGGCTGTCCTGGACGGCGGGGTGGGCCACAACGGACTGGAAACAGGCATCCAGCAGGGCCGGATGAATCCCGTAGCAGCTCTGCTGTGAGCGAATCGAACCAGGCAGCGCGACTTCGGCCAGTATCGTGCTGACCGTGCCGTCGGTGGCGTGCGCGGCCGTCACACCGGTGAAAACAGGCCCCTGGTGTACACCATGGTCGTCGAACCACTGCCTAAGTTCGGCCCACTCCAATTCGAACGAATGCGCTGTCACCAGAGCGGCCATGTCGTAGGCCGGTGGTCTGTCCGGACCGTCTCCCGCGTGCAGCATCGCTACGGCCCGCCGAACCCGCTCACCTTCGTGGAAGGTCTCCACGGTGAAGTCGACGACGCCCGGCGATGTCACCGATGCGAGGGCGAACACCGGGGTCTTGTCATCGAGCAGCAGCATCTGCTCGAAGCGGATGTCGCGGACCTCGGACCCTTCGCCGAGGACCATGCGTGCGGCGGCCAGGGCCATCTCACAGTAGGCGGCCCCCGGAAGGGCGGCCACATTGTGGATCCGGTGGTCGCTCAACCAGGGCAGCGCCGCGGTGCCCACATCGGCCTGCCATGCGTGGCGTTCCGGCTCCTCCGGCAGCAGCACATGCGCCCCCAACAGCGGATGCACCGAAACGGTATTCGCGTTGTGCGCATGGCGATCTGGGTCGCGAAGCAGGCGACGGTGCGTCCAAGCCGGCAGCGGTGCGTCCACCAGCCGCCCGCCGGGATAGAGCACCGAAAAGTCCACTGCGGCGCCCGCGCTGTGCAAATCCGCCAGCAGGCCACGCAGCCCGTGCGGCAGCGGTTGCTCGCGCCGCATCGCCGCCAAGGCGGCTATCGACATGTCGAGGCTGGCGGCCGTTTGGTCGACGGCGTGGGTCAGCAGCGGGTGTGGTGCCAGCTCGGCAAATACCCGGTACCCGTCCTCCATCGCCGCCTGCACCGCCGCGCCGAACCGCACGGTGTGACGCAGGTTGTCCACCCAGTAACGGGCGTCGCACACTGGCCGATCACATTGGTCGAACAGGGTTGCGGAGTAGAACGGAACCTGCGGTACCCGTGGGGCGACCTCGGCCAATACATCGGAGAGCTCGTCGAGGATCGGATCGACCTGGGGAGAGTGCGACGCCACGTCAACGGCGACCTCCCGGGCCATCACCTCCCGCTGCTCCCACTCTGCGACGAGATCGCGAACCGTCTGGGCGGCACCGCCGATCACCGTGGACTGCGGCGAGGCCACCACCGAGACCACAACGTCGGTGATGCCGCGAGCCACCAATTCTTCACGCACACGCCGAGCCGGCAGTTCCACCGACGCCATCGCGCCGGCCCCGGCAAGTCTTAGGCACAGCCGGGAACGGCGACAGATGACGCGCACCCCGTCTTCCAGCGACAACGCTCCTGCGACGACGGCCGCCGCCACCTCACCCAGGGAGTGCCCGACGACGGCGCCCGGGGCGACCCCGTAGGATTTCATCGTGGCCGCCAGCGCCACCTGCATGGCGAACAGGGTCGGCTGCACCCGGTCAATGCCGGTCACGGTCTGTGGCGCCGTCATCGCCTCGGTCACCGAGAACC
>NZ_JBKQQD010000269.1:0-9885 GCF_052144515.1 Mycobacterium sp.
GGGTGCTTTTGCGTCTGCTCGCGGGGGCTCAGGTGGCTTTTCCAGCCGAAACGGCATGTTGATCACCAGCGCTTTGTTGAGCCGCAAGCGCCGCTATCCCCGACAGTCTTGTCGAAACCGGCGAGAACCGTTGAATCCCAAGAGACCCAGCATTTTTCGTCCACGGGATAGAACCGGTAGATCTGGTGTCCGGTGCGGGCGGGTCCGTCGGGGCAGGGCTCCCAATTGGGAATGTCATGCTTCACGACGTACTCGCTGCCGTGGATGCTCACGTCCGCGCTCCACCCGAGATCACTGGAGACCCGTCCGGTGCATTCGACCGGAGTGCTACAGGTCGTGCTGATCGTCCAGGTACTGCGGACACTGGCCTCGTCGCGGTATATGTCATTTTTGCGCCCACTGACCGTTCGACGTGGCTACGTAGGTTCCGTTGAATCCCCACTCGCCGGACGCATCGGCCGTCGGTACCCCACTGCCAGCATCCCCACCAAGACCCCGCTCGCGACGACCGCCATCCACTGCACCCGTCACCGCCTATTTGGTCGGGGTGAATTGGAGGTGGAGTTTGGTGAGCCCCCGCAGGATGTAGGTCGGCGCGTAAGTACAGCGGCGGTGATCCGCGGGTCCATGCTTGGCTTCATTGACCCGAATATCGGCCATGCGGTAGCACATAACCTTCGCACGCGGGCCCACACGTGCCCGGGCGCGCCGCACGCCCGGGTCGAGGGCCGGGTCTCGCTGGAGCGAATCTTGGATGTGCGGATGCATTTTCGTGCGGTACTGCTCGACCAGGCCGCTGATGTCGTCACCGGACGGTTCGAACGGCAATGGTGGAAACGGGCCGCCCACCGCGATGCAGCTGGAAAACGAGTCGATGTCCTTCTTCAAGGCCATAGCTCAAAAGTCCAACTCGCGCTTTCGTCCCGGCATTACTACCGCGATTTCTCGGCCTGTTCCCGAATACGCTGGCGCACCACGTATTTCTGCACTTTTCCGCTGGCGGTGCGCGGATAGTCGTCCACCGCGTGCAACTCCTCGGGCCATTTCTGTTTGGCCACCCCGGCGCGCTCGAAGTGCTCGCGGACCTCGGACAGTGTGGGCATGGCGTGCCCCGACTTGATGCGCAACACCGCGGCGGCGCGTTCGCCCAGTCGGGAGTCCGGCGCGGACACCACCACGGCCTCCGCGACCGCCGGCAGGGCGAGCAAGATCTCCTCGACTTCCAGGGCGCTGATGTTCTCGCCGCCGCGGATGATGATGTCGGACTTGCGGTCGGTGATGGTGACGTAGCCGTCGTCATCCATGACCCCGATGTCTCCGGTGTGATACCACCCCTCGTCGTCGAAGGCCTGGGCGGTCAGGGCCGGATCGGTGTAGCCGATGAACAAATCCGGTCCACGAGAAAGGATTTCGCCGTCGTCGGCCAGCCGGATCTCGACTCCTGGCCGCGCGTCGCCGTCGGTGTAGAGTCGCTTGTCCTCTGGGGCGGTGTGGTGCGAACCGGTGATCGACGGATGTTCGCTGCTGCCGTAGGAGCGGGTGACCAGGATTCCGTGATCGGCTAGGCGCCGAGTGACGGCCGCCGGAACGGTGGCCCCACCCAGGCCGATGTGCTTGATGTAGCGCAGATGCTCGGCGGTGAACCGAGGATGGTCGAGCAGACTGGTGACGAAGTAAGGGGGCCCACCACCGAGCGACACGCCGTCGGTTTCCATCAGGTCGATCGCCTTATCGGGGTCCCAGACATCGCAGAGATCGATCGGTGCACCCTCGATGACCGGGATCAAAAACGCGCCGAGCATGCCGATGAAATGACCGACGGGCAGCGCGGTGAGTTGCCGGCCCCGGTCCGGTGGGTAATTCGCCAACAGTTGGTGGGTCTCGAAACTCAGCGTCTGATGACTATGGATCACGCCCTTGGGATTGCTGGTGGTACCGGACGTGAACGCGATCAGCGTGGGGCCCGCGGGATCGGCCGCCAGCGTGCCCTCCATCGGCTCGATGTCGACCAGCGCGTCGAAGCTGGATCCCACCAGCGCGACGATCGGCACGCCGGAACAGACGTCGGGATCGAATGCCATGCGCCCGAACTGCTCGGCGGTGATGAAGGCGCGCGGTTGGACGGTGCCCAGGATGAACCCGACTTCGCGGGGGCCATAGAAATGGACGATCGGGACCACCACGGCACCCAGGAATGCCGATGCCCAGAAGGTTGCCGCCGCCTCCACCCAGTTCGGCAGCTGGAAGGCGACCACGTCGCCCGCTCCGACACCGCGGGCTCGCAGCCCCGCCGCCAGCTTGCGGGCCAACAGTTCGACGTCGGCGAAGGTGCCGGCGTAGGGCCGCTGCGCGGAGTGGACCCGAAACGTGACGTGGGGGTTGTCCTTGAGGCTTCGGGCCAGCAGATCCCCGAGAGTGTCGCGGGTCCACCATCCTTGGTCCGCGTAGCGTTGCGCCAACTCCGGCGAGACGTTCCGGACGGGGATACCGGTCACGATGCTCCTTTGCTGGCGTGTCGGCAGTGGCCAGTGTAGAACGATATTCTCGTGCCATTGGCGCGTTGCACCAGCTCTCCCAGCGTGAGGTGATCTAGGACGCGCTACGCAAAATACCGCCGGCGCTGGACGTGTTGATTGGGGAGCGCCCGCGCATCACCAGCGCGCTAGACAAACTCCGCGTCTTCAGCAATACCTCGACCTGGCTCGTCAATGAACACGCAGGCCGATCTGGTCAAGAATTTGGAGAATCTCGAACCGACGGTCCGTGCGCTCGCCGACGTGGGTCCGGATCTCAGCATTCTGCTGGGCTACGTGCCGACGTTCCCGTTCACCCAGAACTTCACCGACCGAGCGGTGCGGGGCGACTACTTCAACGTCTTCGCCGTTGCGCCCACCGCCGCAGGCCCAGACCACGATCCGTATCCGCTGGACCCCAACCTGATATCGCAAGGCGTGCCGCCCGATGACCGGGTGACGGTCGGGGACAACATTTTCGGTCCGGTCGAGGGAACGCCATCGCCGCCAGCGTTGCCAGGACCGCGGAATCGCCTCCACCAGCCCCGGCGCCGGCCGGGGCTCCAACGGTCACGCCAAACGCGTTCAATTCCAACGGCTCTCGTGTTCAGCCTTCGGCGCAGTCTTGCACTATGACCCACGGGGGAACGAGAGTCATTCGTCGGTCGCTACAGGCGGCAGTGTAGCGGGCCGGGTTTGGCAGCCCGGGGGCCGAATGTCGGCGGTAGTGGTGTCGTCTCCGGTGAAGGTGACGGCGCGCACGACTCGCACAACCGCTCACCGTCAGCCTCCACGACGTAGTACCCGACCTTCGCCTACGGGGTGGCCCCTAGGCTCGAACGGAAAGGGGCAGTTGTGTCCACCTCCTCAGGCCCGACGCCTACATCACCTGGGCAGGTTCGAATACCGCAGCCCTGCCTGGCGCAACGCATTACACGGATGGACTGAACACTCGGCATGATGCCGACCCCGAGATTGAGTTGAAAGGAAATAACACGATGCCTGACAACCCAACCGGGTCCGCACCCAAGCCGCTGACCCACGATCCCGAGTCCTACGAAAACCTCTACCGCGGCAAGCCCGCCTTCCCGGGCGCACCCGCCCCCAAGGCCATCCCCTGGGACGTCCGCCAGGCCCAACCGCGGCTGATGGAACTCGAAGCCCTCGGTGCAATCAAAGGACACGTGCTCGACGTCGGCTGCGGTCTGGGTGACAACGCGATCTACCTCGCCAGCCGCGGCCACTCCGTGACCGGCCTCGACAGCTCCCCGACTGGCATCGAGCAGGCCCGCGCCCGCGCCGCCGACGCCGGCGTGCAGGTGCGCTTCGACGTCGCCGACGCGACCGAACTGGCCGGCTATGACAGCCAATTCGACACCGTCGTCGACAGCGCCCTCTACCACTGCCTCGACCACGGGGGGCGGAAAGACTATGCCGCAGCCTTGTACCGCGCGACCAAGCCGGGTGCACGGCTATTCATCTACTGCTTCTCCGGCGACAGCATCAACGGTGTCACCGCCCCGATGGACGCCGTGCAGGCATCCGAGATCCGTGACACCCTCCCCAGCGCCGGCTGGCGAATCGACTTCCTCGGCCCTACCACATTCCTGGGCAACGCCTCAGGCTTCAGCGGAAGCTTCGGCAAGCTCCCCGACGCGGTCTTGAACCAGATGCCACCCGAACTTGCACAACGGATGCACCACATGGCAGAACGAATGGCCGTCATCCTGCCCCTGATCGACGACGGCCACATCCACCTGCCCTGTTACGTTGTCCACGCCACCCGGATGGACTGACCAAACCAATCCGATCGCCGAACTGGTCTGGTGACCACACTCACCAAGGCCCCGCAAACTGGTTCGGGGGGTCCACTGGTTCACGGCCAGCGATAGTGCGCAACCCCTCTTCGCGCCACAGACGCTGGAGCGTGCCTGGTTGCTTAAGCCGCTGAAGCGAGGGCGCATCGCGACTCAGCTCCGATTTGCGCTAATTCGCCGCGGCGCGAGCTACGAGGGCCGAGCGGTGTCGCACTTCGACCTGCCGTGGGCGCCCTGTAGTCATGGCACGACTCTGCCACGGACTTGCGCCTCGCTGAAGCGGCGTCAAAGCAGGCCTCCGCGCAGATGACGATCGATGACTTTGGTCTCTGGCGTAGCGCCAGGTCCCTGGTGTGAGCTGGCGCCGAGGAGGTACTCATGGAGATCGATGAGCAAGTTGACGGGCACCGGCCAGGCGGCACCGTTCTTGTCGTCGTGCTCGCTGTTGTTGGGGTAGTCCTGGCATGGGTGGTGTTGTTGCCGAGGATCTTCAGACGAAACCGGGACCTCCTGGTCAGGCGGGGACCGTTCAAGAGTTTCTTGACGAAGTACAACGCCATGACCCGCAAGATCTCAGGGACCGCACGATCCTCATGGGGGCTGGTGACCCATGTAGGGCGTCGCAGCGGGCGCACCTACCAGACGTCGCTGGGCACGTATCCCTATGGTGACGGTTTCCTGTTGCCGCTGGGTTATGGCCCTCATACGGACTGGTATCAAAACATAATGGCCGCCGGGACATGCACACTCGCCTGGAAAGGGAACACCTACCAGCTCGAGCGGCCCGAGCTCATGTCTGGGCCTGGCCGATGCGGGAACGGATCCTGTTGCAACTAGCCGGAATGCACGATTTCGTGTGGCTGCACCAAAGCAAGGAACGGGCCACAGAGTCGCCGGAGGTTGAGGTACCGGCGCAACAGCGCACGTCGTGACCGTGCGGTCGCCAACGGCAGTCGGGAATTCGGGACGTCGTGGCCCAGCGCGGTGACTTTCGCTGACGGAACAATGACGAGAGCAGACCTCATCGAAGTTCAGGAGGAGATCATGATCGAGCTGCTGAAAGACTTTCCTGATAACGTCACCGCATTTGCGCTCCATGGGCATGTGACCAAAGCCGAATACGACACGGTGCTGATACCAGACTTTGAAGACCGACTGCGTCGGCACAAAAAGGTGCGGATCTACTTCGAGATCGCTTCTGATTTGGGCGGATTCGATCCCGGCGCGGTGTGGGAGGATACGAAGTTTGGCTTCAGCCACTTCTTCGACTGGGAACGCTGTGCGGTGGTTACCGACGTGGCATGGGCGAAACATGTCGCGAAGTTCAGTGAGTTCTTCGGCTTTCTGTGGCCTGGGGAGTACCGAACGTTTCCCGAAGCCGACGCCGACCAGGCGCGCGAATGGATCGTTGAAGCCCAGCAGTAGCGGCGGGTCAGCAGGCTGGTCTCGCGGAAACTCTTCTGCGATCTGCTGCCACGTTTCCTCCATGCGCGACGTCTTTACTGCGACGGTTCGACAATCCATTCGCGCGCTTCGGTGGCTTCAGCGTTCGGGAATGTACGCCACTCCCCCGGCACCAGCGACGCCCCGAATTTCGTCGCACGACTCATCCATTTCACGTCAGTGACCAGCGCGCCACGTTCCCAGTTCAAGAAGTGGCTGACGGTGAACTTCGTATCTTCCCAGATGAAGCCGGAATCGACCCCGGCGAAATCAGACGCGATCTCGGTGTAGGCCCGCAGCTTTTTGTGCCGAGTCAGTTTGTCTTCGATGTACGGGATGATCACCGTTTGGTAATCGGCCTTCGTTAGATGCCCATGGCAGGCAAATGCAGAGACGTTATCGGGAAAGTCCTTGAGCGCCTCGATCACGATGTCCTCCCAAACCGATCCGGGGTCTGGTCTCGTCTGGCCATCGTCTCCTCTTCCTAGGGTCCTGGTGTAGAGGCCGTAGTCACCAACGATGCATTCGCCCTTGAATGACAAGCTTGGTCCGGCTTGTCCCTAGTGCCGATCTGTCCCATGCCTGTGGTTTGGGTATTGGTGATGTCGGTGCGGCACGTCGCCCTGGCGCGCGACGATGACCGGTGTGCGGGTCGCCTGTACCACCGCCGCGCTGACCGAGCCAAGCAGCAGTCCGGCGAATTCACCGTGGCCGCGGGTGCCGACCACGACCAGCTGGGCGGTTTCGGCCTGCTCGACGAGGTGGTGCGCGGGCCTGTCGAATACGACCACACGGCGCACACGAACATCGGGGTAGCGTTCCTGCCAGCCGGCCAGGCGCTCGGCAACGGCTTCATGCGCTTTCGACTCGATGTAGGCCCACTCCAGCTCGTGAATGCCGAGGGCATCGCTGTCGTATGCGGCGTGCAGGGCCACCAACTCGACCCCGCGCCGCCAGGCTTCGTCGAAGGCGATCGCGGCGGCCAGTTCCGACGCCGGGGATCCATCGATGCCTACCAGCACCGGAGCATCCGTAGACGCCTCCTCGGCAGGGGATTCGTCGTGGATGACAGCGACGGGGCAGCGCGCGCGATGGATCATCGCAATGCTGACCGAGCCGAGCAGCACGCCCGCCAGCGACGACCTACCACGTCGCCCCACCACGACCATCTGGGCATCGCTGGACAGCTCGAGCAGCGCGGGTGCGGGCTCGGCAAAGATTGCTTTGACCCGAATGCGCAGGCCACCGGCGGTGTCATTGGCCGTCCTGGTGGCCCCGTCGATCAGGCGCCGCGCCTGTTCTTCCTGCGCACTCAGCACGTCTGACGGGTTGGGCCCCATCCAGTCAACGAGCGATGACATGGGCACCACCGGTGGGGAGGCGTGAACAATGGTCAACCCGGTATTGCGCATTGCGGCCCAGCGTGCGGCCCACCGTACCGCCGCGGTCGAGGAGGTCGATCCGTCGACGCCGACCACGATTCCGAGATGTTCTGACTGGTCAGGCATTTCGCTCTCCCTTGCGATCGTCAGGCACTTCCACCAGCCACGGATCCGACAGATGTGACGAAGTGGCTGATGCACTACGCCGATCAGATTAGAGGCTTGGCCGCCCGGCGGCTCGCCTGCACATGATGGCCAGGCCTGCATGACGGTCGGCCAATCCGAGTTGAAACGCGGCGGCAAGGTGAAGACCAACAGCCGGTTGACCGTCGACGTTCCGGACGGCTCGAGACGTGACGACATCCACTACGGCTCAAGGGTTCACAACCAGCCACTATGTCCCTTAGCTGCCAATTCGGATGCAACGTCGTTGCGTGGCTGGGATGATGAGTCTGTGGTACTTCGCAGGGACTCGGCAGTCGCTCCTGACAGCGGCTTAACTGTGGGCTCGATCGCCACCATGGACAGCGTCGCAGTAGCCGGATCGGTCGCCACCGCAGGCAGCGTCGCGGTGGCGGCTTCTGTGGCGACCGCGGGCAGCGTCGCGGTGGTGGGCTCTGCAGCGACCGCGGGCAGCGTCGCGGTAGCCGGCTCAGCAGGCACCGCGGGCAGCTTCGGGGTGGTTGCCAGTCTGTTGACTGTGCTGTCTCTTCTCGTGCGGGAATGCGTGGCATGCATTGCCTGCACCCGCTGCATTGGCTGTGTCGCCTGCGTGCGCTGCGTCGACTGTGTGGGTGTGTCGGTTGCGTGAACTGTTCGGGGCTGCGCAATGTCAAGGGCGCCCGCAACCTTGAGGTTGAGCCACGCGAGTGATCGCGACGGAAGCCCCCGTCCTCGGCAACGTCGCTGAGCAACGGTGCCGGCACTGCGGTCCCGGCGATCCCGTCTCCGGTATCAACGTCCAGGAGGCCAGGTAGAAGACCGTCCTGCCGCCCCGCCGGGTGCCGTCGTCGTGCGGCTGGTACTAGTGCCACCACTGCTCGTCCCGGGTGAATTCCTGCCCAATAGACGGCGAACCGGCGGATTCGGGTGCAAACATGGGTGTAACGTGCGCACTCGCTAGCCGCCGAAAACCTGCTAACTCTCGGCCTGCTTTGCTTGCATGCCGAAGGATCAGGGGGTGCCGTGAGCACATCCGAGTTGTCCGAAATGTCGGCAACAACCGATACCGACGAGGTCGTGGTGTCGTTCCAGGACGAGGTCCTACTGCTGGGCGGTGACCCTGCCGCTGTCGAGTCCTATCTGACGCGGCTGCGGGCGATCGCCGGGCAAACCCTACGAGTCGCCGGGATCGACAGCGCCTCGCTGGCGAAGGCGGCGAGCGGGCTCGCCGGGCTGACCGCTGTACTGGATAACCTCGGCAAATACGTTCACCTGGATCCCGACAGCCTGAACGCGTTGACGAATGGCAATCTAGTTCCCGGCAGCGACGGCTTCTTTCGGATGACGACGAGCGCTGATGATGGCCAGTTCCTGCCACAACTTCAGTGGTGCCGTGTAGCGCTCGGCCCAGAAGCGATGGTGTCGGCACAGATGATCGCGGTGCAGATGGCGTTGAAGTCCGCGATCGCCCAAGTGGAAGACGCCGTCCGGCGCGTGGAAGACAAAGTCGAATTGGTGCTCGAAGTCGCCCGGGCCCACCGCGCCGGCGACGTTCTCGGCAATAACCTGACCATCTCACGGATGGTTCACTCGCTGGAAAAGTACGGGTCGCTACCCGACGCGTACTGGGATTCGGTGGCCGTCCTAGGGCCAGCGCTTAACGTAACCGTCGAGCAACTACGCAACCATGTCAGGCGCATCCTGGCATCTTTCGATCACACCCTGCCCGTGTCGCAGCGCGCCGAGAAGCTGCGAAACGCGATCAACGACAACCGATTTGGTGACACTCTGAGCCTCCTGGTGATCGCGGAAGAAGGGCTGCACAAATGGCAGCGTCTGAACCTCGCGCGAATCGAGTCGACACAACCCGAGCAGCTGCTGCGAGCGATCGATGAAGCTCGCGAGCTCGTCGACCATCATCTCCGCGAAGACGTCGACATCTACCGGAACGCGAAGGAAATACTCGACCGGTTCGCGAAGCCAGGGGCCATCGACGGCTTCCGATTCTTATCGGTGCGAGAGCTGGCGAAACACCGCTGCGCCCTTCGCGACGAGCTGGACAATTTCGCGACGGCCCGCCAGCACCAGGTTGCGACCTGGGAGGACGTCCACATTCCGAGTCTGCTCGATGCTGCCTTCGCCACCATCGAAGCCGCCGGAACCATCACGAACCGTGCACTCGCGGTCGTGGGCCGAGGGCTCGTTTGCTTGGGCGCACAGCTAGTAGAACCGTTACGGGACAAACGCACCGACGAACAACGAAACATAAGCCACGGCAAGGACTCTGAATGTCAGGCCAGCAGCGGCGGACTCGAGAAACCCGATCTGTCGTGCTAAACAAGCGGTCACGCTAGTCACAGCGCTTCGAAACGCCGTCGCCGCCGGCGTCAAGGCCATCACCGATTCGCTGGTGATTAGGTAAGTGCCGAAGTGGTCAGGCTACAAGCAGACCGAGCGGTTGGATATCAGCTTCCACTGTCATGGACGTGAATCACGTTGAGCCTGAGAGTAACTCTAGGACTTTCGGCCGATCGAGCGATGCGCCTCTGCGCGCGGTGAGGCCGCGGC
>NZ_JBKQQD010000270.1:0-14194 GCF_052144515.1 Mycobacterium sp.
GGCTGCTACTGATAGATCCGAACAGTTTAGAGGACCTAGCAATACTGGTAGAGCGCGGCGGCATTGACTTCGGGATCGTGAATCTCTCACTCGGCTACATCGTCCCGTACCGATGGAGCCTTTGGAAGCCGACCGTCGATGCGTTCCGTGCAGAAGCTAAAGAACCGCTCATTTACTGGGAATTCGAAAAGCTCGCGAAGCGAATCGCGGAGAAGAACCCTCATTCGGTCAAACTGGACGCTGCGGGGGAGATCATCTGGGAGGGATTCAGAGAGTAGGCTCAGTTGGCCGCCCATGTGCTTCCGCAAAACCAAAACCTGTATCTCAGTCCACTACCCGGCGGCACCGTGATCTGGCGTGTGCCCGACAGGAATGTCGGACCGATGCAACCCTTGACGGTCGGTCTAGGACTTCAACCTGTCCACAAGGTTTTCAAAAGGTGGTGGTACCTGATACGTGAAAGACACACTTGATGCGCCTGAGGCGACCGGACGTGTGGGCCGCCAATATCCGACCGATCTCCATGCCCGATATGTAGCGTGTGGGTCGTGTTTGGTCTATGACGGCGTAGAGGGGCCACGACCACAAGGCAGAAGCATGATGCAAAGGCCAAAGTTGACGGTCATGGAGGTGCGCGTTGGGGATGAAGTCCGTTTTGCCGGAGTGGTACGGCCACGACGACGAGACATTGAAGCAGATCGTCACTACCGGAACGATCGCGTTTGATGCGAACGTGATGCTGGATTTATACCGGGTCGGAAGGAACCAGCGCGAGCAATTGATCGCTGTGCTTGAGGCGGTTCGTGAGCGGATCTTCGTTCCCTACCAGGTGGCCCTTGAGTTCCATCGGAACCGGCTCGATACGGCCGGAACGAATGTGACCGTGTACGCCGATCTCCTGAGCTCCATCGACGTCGTTCTCGAAGAGAAGTACCTCAACAAGATCCGTGGGGGGCTTCAGGCGGAGGTGCGGCAGATAGTCGAAGCAGCCAGGGAGGATCTCGCAGGCAAGCTCACGGAATGGCGTGACGAACACGTTATTCCCTTCGAGGACGTTAGGGAAGGTGATCCGGTTCTCAAGGCGCTCGACGAGCTGCTAGATGATCAAGTATTCGGTAAATGTCCTTCGCCTGAAGAACTCGAGGGACTCAAGTCGACTGCACATGAACGATATAAAGACCTGATTCCGCCCGGTTACCTAGACAAGGGCAAGGACGATCCAACCGGGGATTACCTCATCTGGGTGGAATTACTAGAGCACGCGAAGACATCCAAGCGGCCGCTCTTGTTTGTCACTGGCGATCAAAAAGACGACTGGTACCGCCGTCCCGTCCGTGGACAGAGGTTGGGGCCGCGGGTTGAACTTGTAGCTGAGATGCGCTCAGTCGCAAAGAATGACCTATATCACCAGGTACCGCTTGATTTGTTTCTGGACCTTGCGATCGCATACCTAAACGCGAGCGTCGAGAAGGAGACGATCGAGACGGTCCGGAGCATCGTGCGACCCACGCCCGTTTTCGATCGCGAAACGCTCGCCAAAATGTATCCGGATGTGCCGTATTCCGATGAATTCCGAGACACCATGCAGCGTGCACTCGAATCTTATGGGTTGAAAGGTGCCGGCTACCCAGACTTGGCTGAGGCAATGGCCCAGGGAAACTGGGGAATTGCTGGCTCACTTACACTCCGCCCCGAATTTCAGTCGCGGATCTTTGATCAAATACGGGGACCAAACTTTGCCGAATTCTACAAGATCCCGAACATCGCTGAACTCTACAAGATCCCAAACAGCGCCGGACTCTTTACCGAATTCTACAAGCAGATACAGGAAGCCCCAGCCGAATTCTACAAGCGGATACAGGAAGCCCCAGCCGACCTCTACAAGCAAGCACAGGAAGCCCCTGGCCTGATGCCTCGGTCACCCAGCGAGCAGACGACTCAGCAGAAGAACCCTGGGCGCAAGGCGGCGAAGACATCGGCTGGCAAGAAGGCGGAGCCCCCTAAGCAACCGAAGCCCTCTCGCGTGAAAAAGGAAGAATAGGCAAGTCAGCAGGTGCGGATGACGAGACGGGCTGAGGTGACCAGGGTCAAGTACCGCCTAAGCCGCCCCACGTCGATTCGTGGCGGATCGATTCCTCATCACGGACCACGATCAGGCGGTAGCCCTCGCGGGTCGTGAACAACAAGCGATACAGAAGCCCGCTCCTCTTCAACTTGCCGTCCGGCAAAAACGCCTCAGCGATCAACTTCCGCAGATAGGCGGCGTCGCGCTCGGCGTCGGGCTCACCGACCTCGATGACGTCGGCCGCATCATCGAGGAGACAAGGTGCCCCCTTGTCGACGCCCCGCTTCGTGATCCTCATGCATTGCTGAGCGCTTAGACCGACCTGCGCGCCGATCTCCCTGTAACTCACGCCCGCACGGTGTAACGCCCTGATCGTCACGTCGCGTTCAACCTTGCTCACATGCCCTCCTACCAGCGACGATACCTGCAAAATGGCCCCGTAACCCAGGTTAAACAGCAAACCCTGCGTTACGGCCGCCGACACGGCGAAACGCCCAAAATTGGTCTCTAACAACACTTTTCAGCCGCTATTTGCTGTGTAACACAAAAAATTTTTGCGTTCAATCGACCGGGGGGAGATTCCAGTAGACCGGGTCTGTTGCGTCTGAAGCTGAGCCGCAACTTTTGACCCCCCGCGGCGGCCGCGCGCCCCCCGGCGGGATGTTCCTGGTGCTTGGGAAGTTTCGGAGTGCCGGGATCGCCGGCAGTTCGTGCGCCCCAGGAACACTCGGTGTCGGTGGTTCGGCGTATGGTCCTTGGGCGCTTGGGGATTGGCGGCACGCCGCGACACGCTCAGGCGCTTGAGAAACGTCAAGGTGACCACAGCTAACTGCGACACGCCGTGTGACCTGCGGAAACGGTGTCAGCGGGGTGCTGCGGCGGTTTCGTTGGTGGTGGAAAGTTTGCTACGCGACCTCAGCAAAGTTCCCAGGTCAGGACCGGGAGTGTTGACTTCGTTGGGTTCCCGCCGGAGGACCGTGTCGCCGCCCTGTGGCGCGTCTTCGAAGACGATGGTGTTCCCGCCTACTGAGAGACGAATGGAGGACGGTCAACCTGCAGCAGACGCCGCACCTATAAGCTCGCCGCGGAAGGCTTTGGCGAGGACGGCTTGGGAGCTGCGGTCGACGCGCTTCGAGGCGGCGTCGATCCGACACCGCAACCCGTCGGCCATACCAAAAAGTTGGTCGGCTCTGCGTACTATCTCCACCTGCTCGTCGACAGAGGGAACCGGAAGCGTCAAAGTCCGAATTCGTCCTTGGAAGAGATTCGCCTGTGCAGTCTCCGTCTTCTTGTTCATGATCTGTAGCTGAAGAAGCGGACTGCGCAACACAAGCGAGAGGTAGTCGCTGTTCATAACGCTAGGGCGCAGCACCGCCACGCTGCGGACCAGCGAAAATCTCATGCCCTGGAGTACAACGGCCGACCGTCCGATCGTGCCCGAACACGTAAGAAGGACGTCGCCCGCCGTTGGCTCAAGTCTTCGAGCGAGACGCAGGTAGGTCTCCTCCGAAATGTGGTCGATAGGTTCGAACACAATCGAACCATTCAGGACGTTTCGTGCAGACAGCAGCGGCACCCCTTCCGGCGTTCTCGGCGGCGTCGCGTGTTCGCCGTCGGTAATCACGGAACAAAGCTGGTCAGCGGTTGCCAGGACCCAGCCGGAAGGTGGATCGCCGCCAGCCGACTCATCAGGCAATTCAACGGGTTTCCTCGATAGCTTCCTGTCTTTGGCGCGAATGTCGAGCGATGCATCGAGTACCTCATCTCCGCGGCAGGTCAGGTGCATATCGCGCCAGTCGGCGGTGAGGCGGCCGGAGCAGGCTGCAGCGAGGACTCCCTGGCGGAATCGCTCAACTGCTCGCCTTGCAGCCGCAAGGTGCGAAGCCGAGGAACTCTGCAGAGCGTCAGTGTGGCCAATGAGGTCGGCCAGCTGACGCTGTACGGCAGGATCATCAGGGACAGCCACTGGGGTGTCGTTGAAGATGCCCTTCGTGACGTGCACCATCCCGGAGCCGTGCGCGTGCCGTTCAAGTTCCCCAATGCGCTCACGAACGAGGTGGTAGTGGAACCGTTTGTCAATGTTCGACTCCACCTTGAAGATGTGCTGATTGAGCACACCCTCGGGCCCATCCCAGATGTAGGCACCAAGTGTGGCTGACCACGAGATCAGGAAGTCGCCCGGCCTGACGATATAGCGATCCTCGATCTCACCGTCGAAGTAGTTCGGGTTGCGGTTGGAGCCGGTGAGGTCCTGGATGCGGATGATTGGCCGGCCGGTCCTCGACCACTCTTGAGTCTTGAAGGCACGGCCGTTGAGATAGCGGCCGATGTTCCCGAGTGTCGTTCGTGTCCAGCCCTCGGGAACGACTAGGTCGTCAGACATCGCCACCTCCGTCGCCATTGCCCTCCAACAGCTTCTGGATGTCGGCGAGATCGTCGATGGCGAGCTGCAGCTCCTCCATGGCCTCGGTGATCAGCTCCTCGGGCTCGGGCAAGTTGTCGGGGTCGTCTAGTTCTTCGTCGCGGATCCACTTGAATGCGTCGAGCTTGTAGTGGCGTTCTTTGATCTCGTCGATAGTGAAGCTGCGCCAGCGCACTTCCGCAGACTGCTTCTCAGATCGCTTGCTCAGGCCATTGGGGTCATCGCCGTAGCACTTCTCGAACTCGGCGAAGTGCTTGAGAGCGAGCGGCCGGCTTTTCTTGGTGATCTTTGGCACGTTGGAACGGGCGTCGTAGATCCAGGTCATTTCGGTGGGTCGGCCCTTAGTGAAAAAAATGACATTAGTCTTGGTGCCCTCGGTGTACGGGCTGAAGGTGCCCCGCGGGCAACGCAGCAGGGTGTGGAGGTCACAGTCCTCCATGAGAACCTGGAAGACGTCAGCGGCCTGCTGGGCGAACAGTACGTTGTCGGGCACCACTATCGCCGCGCGTCCGCCATGCTTGAGGATGGTGAGCACGTGCTGGATGAAGTTGAGCTGCTTGCTACTGGTCTGGATGACGAAGTCTTCGCGGTCGGGTGCCTGGTTAGCGCCCTTGGTCCCGAAGGGCGGATTGGTCAGCACGACATCGTAGCGTCGGCTGCCGGGAACCTCGTAAATGGAGTCAGCGAGGGTTATATGCGGCTGAACTCGGTGTAGGTACAGGTTCATGAGCGCCAGCCGTCGCGGACGAGGAACGAGATCCTGGCCGAGGTACGTGCTGGCATGGATGCGCCGCCAGGTTTCGCGGTCGAGTGCGCCGCCAGCGGTCTGACCCTTGAGCCACTCGTATGCTGCCACCAGGAATCCGCCGGTGCCGCAGGCCGGGTCGTCGATGGTGAAGTCCTTGGTCGCCCGCGGGTCTGGCTTCATGCAGCGCACGATGCTTTGGATGAGCGGCCTCGGGGTGAAGTACTGGCCAGCACCCTTTTTGCCCTCGCTCGCGGCCTTCTCGAGGAGTCCTTCGAACGCTGCGGCCTTGACATCGGTGTCGAGCGAGGTCCACTCGGTCTCGTCGATGACGCCGATAAGCTTGTGCAGGTTGACTGGGTTAGCGAAGCGGCTCTGGGACCCGCTGAAGATATCACCGAGGATCCCATGCTCCTTGCCCAGGACGCGAAGTGCATCAATGTAGGCGTCGAGCAGTTCGGTACCACTCTGCTCACGGAGGTACGGCCAGTCGGTTTGCGCCGGCAGTTCGATGCCACGCTCATCAGCCATCTTGATGAACAGCAGGTACGTCAGCTGTTCGATGTAGTCGCCGTAGTCGATCCCGTCGTTTCGGAGGATGTGGCAGAAACCCCAGAGTTTGTTGACAACGTCGGTCATGCGGCGACAAGCTCCTCGTTCAGTTCGTCGAGCAATTCAGCGAGGTGCCCGTCGAAGGTCCGGTTGGCACGCCCCCAGCCGCCGCGATCGGCAAGCACGGGGATATCGTCGAAGTCTTGCCTTTCGATAGACAAGTTCTGCACCAGGTGGTGGCGGATATGCTCCATCCACTTGACTTGCTCTTCCGTCAGTGACCGACCAGCTGTGACCTGGGCGATGGCGGCGTCGACCCGTTCCTCGGCAGTGAGCAGTGGGGCCGTGTCGACGGCAGCACGCTTGACCATCGAAATGATGTCGACCAGCGCCTTGTGGTGGGCGATCTGGAATGCCTTCTGCAGGTTGATCTCAGTGAAGTGTTCCGGCGCTTGCGCCAGCTTCTCGCGCAACTCCCTCAACGGCTCGGCACCCCACTCCTGGGGACGCGACAGCAGGACGCCGACCGCGCTGATCTCCTCGGAATGTTCATCGATGAAGCGTTCAAACAGCTGCAAGTAGTCCTCTGGCCGATACTCCTTGCCGGTTCCCGCCCTTATGAGCCACTCGGACTCGACCCGATCACTGACACCCGGAGCGACGATGAAGGTGCGCTGGGCCCGCGGGTAGTCGATAAGGAGCTCAAGGAAGTCGTGATCGCGGAGGATCTTCATTGTATTGGCGAAGTCGCTGTGCAACATGGCGGGCAGGTCTACGGCAAAGGTGGCGATATCGCCATCCGGTATAAAGCGCGCGAACAGATCCCGGGCATCGCCACTCATATTCTTGGCAATGCGCTGCAGACGCTTGACCAGTCGGCGCGTGTTGTAATCGACGTCCCGGTTCTGCCAGATCTCTTCGATAATCTGCTCGATCGACTTGCCGTCACCCTCGGGCGGCTCGACCGTCATGCCGGTCGTCTTGCGGAAGTACTCGATGAGGGTGCCGTCGAAGCAGTCGAAGACGACGAAGTTCGTCTTTGGTGGCAGCAGGTCGGTCGAACGCCGGGTCCCGCGGCCCAACATTTGCTCGAACAGGATTCGGGACTTAACCGGTCGCAGGAACACCAGGAACTCTAGGTCCGGGATGTCGACGCCGGTGGTGAGCATGTCGACAGTGACAGCGATCTTGGGGTTAGGCCGATTGCGGAACTCGCGGATCTTCTGCAGCGGACGGTCTACCCGACCGGTGATCTTGCTGACGAACGCCTCTCCGTGGCCAAAGAGGTCGCGGGAAAGATCGACGAGCTGGTCGGCGTGCGACGTATGGGGCAGATCGTTGGCTGCGAAGATGAGTGACTTGGGGAATCGGCCAGTCTCGGCCTCATGCGCCTCGGCATAGCGCTTGATCTCCTCCAGGATCTTGCGGTTCGAATCTGGGGCGGTGATGTCACGCTCAACCTGTGATGCGTCGAACTCTCGCTCGTCCTCCAAAAAATCGAGCTGTCGTGCGCCGGTATCAGGGTCAACCTGGTCAACCTGTTCACCCTTATTGAGGAACACACCGTTCATTCGGACGTCGCTATTTATGCGCACCACGTCGTAGTCGACGAGGTAGCCCTCGCGGACGGCCCGCTCGTATTCGTAGCGGTACACCGGATGCTCAAAGTAGGCCATGGTGTGCGCAGCAGGCGTGGCCGTCAAGCCAATCTTGATCCCATCAAACCAATCGAGCGTGTTGCGCCAGACCGACAGTTCCTTTGTCGAGTAGCCGCGGTGGCACTCGTCGGCCACGATCAGGTCGAAGGCATGAATCGGGATGCGGAGCTTGTCCGCGTCCTCGTCGCCGCTCTCGCCCTCCCCGAAGCGGATGCCCGCTTCTCGACCAAACAGGTTGATGCTCATGCGCTGGATGGTGCAGACATAGACAAAGGCATCACCGAGCTTGGGGTCAGTCAGCAGTGAGTTCGGCATAACGTTCGGGTCGAACTTTTCCTCCTTGCCGAAGTCGGTCTGCTGGAAGCGCTGCGAGTAGACGGTGTAGATCTTGTCGAATTTCATTGCCGGCTCGGCCTCGAAGCTGGCGAACGCCCGCACCGTCTGAGCAGCGAGCGCCCGACGGTCGACAAGGAACAGCACTCGCCGGGCGACACCGGACTTCATCAGCCGATAGATTTCGTTAACGCTCACCAAGGTCTTGCCGGTACCTGTCGCCATCGTTACGAGCATCTTGCGATGCCGACTGGCGATGGCCTGTTCGATGGCAGTGTCAGCTTCAACCTGGTACGGGCGAATACCCTCGCGCACCGGAATCGAGCGCAAGGCCGACAGCTCGGCGTCGAAGTCTCGCTTTAGGAGCTCACGCAGTGCCTTGAGCGTATGAAACCCGGACACCTTCCGCGAGCGGTTCAGCGGCTGGCGAACGTCGTGGAACCAGATCTCTTCACCGTTGGTCGAGTAGAGGAACGGAACGCCGAATTCGCCTTGGTATAGGGGATCCTGCGCAATAGCTCGCGAGTATCGCTCAGCTTGAGGAAGAACTCCCTGGGGACCAAGAGTGAGCTTCTTCGCCTCGACGATGCCGCACACGGCTCCTGCGTCACACAGCGCATAGTCGGCGGGACCCGCGGCCGTTGGCCACTCTTCGACAGCCTTTTCGGCCGGAATGGTAGTAAGCATCAAGGAGTCGAATGGCGTGACGGTCCATCCTGCTGCGGTGAGTTGCGGGTCAATTCGGCTGTGCCTTGTCGACCTCTCACTCTCCATCCGTCACAGCCCCCAATCGCCGCAAGGTGGGTCACCGGGAATGACACCTACATCGAGGTTCGGAAATCCTAGCGCGCCGTGACGACCGGGACGCCTGAAATGCCATGTTCGCCCGACCACTTGCGAGCGCGGATCGCTGTCCTTCAACGGTGTCGACGGCAAGCCGCGCTTCCATTTAGCTGCCGGTGAAGGTGCCGGTTTCCGGCTCATGCCGCCTGGCTGCGGCTCCAACGAAGAACACGTGTGTCTTCCTTTCTGGGCCGCAGCGCCCGGCGGGCGGGAAATGACCAGACCAGCCCGCCGGGCATCCGCGCCCGTCCCCACCGCGCGGGCTGAAGGCGCGGCGAGAGGCTTTTTAGCTACCCGAGAACGATGGCGTGGTCAGTCCGAGGATTTGCACGAAAGACTGCGGATAACGCGAAGCGAAGGCCAGGTAGGAGTAGACCTGTAACGCGATGGTCAATTGTTGGCCCAAAGTTTGGGGCAAAACGCGGGCTCTGATGCCGCTTTCCCACAGCATGAGATCGCTCATCCTTGCGACGAATATCGGGTCCTGGTTGCCGTTGAGCGTGATCGGGATGTTGGGGTCCGTGATCACCGGGACGCCCTGAACCTGACCGACAACCTGCTGGCTTTCGACGTTCTCCAACACACCGGCGGCGTTCATCAAGCCGTTAGCTTGCGGCAGGAACAAAGGTCGTTGGTTATTGTCCAGCAGCGACAAGAACCAACCCCACCTTCTCGGATGCATGAAAATCGCGGTCGGTGGCAAGAACCTGGTGGTGTGCACCAGTTGGATCGCGTTCGCGATCGCGGCGTACGACGCGGCCAGGTTGTTCGCGGCGACCGTGACCGTCTGGATGCCGGTGACGTTGGTGATACCTGTAATCGTGTTGTTCGTCCCGTCCGCGTAAATGACACCGGCATCCAACGTGGCCGCATGCGAAGCCGTCAGGTCCTGAAACACCACCTCATCGAAAGCCACCGGAGATTGGTCAATAAGTTGCAGCGCCACGTCCTGCTCGCCGGCAATCGTTTTGACCGGAGCATTGACGAAGGTGTCGGTCAGATCGGTATTCGACACGGGCGTGTTGTCGGCGGACTGGAAGGCGGTCGTCGTCCCCGTCAAAAGCTTGGGAACCGAAATATTGTCGGTACCTGCTGGCAACGGCGCGATGGTGCACGTGTTCGCGAAAGCCCTGCCAGGACGGGCGAGCTTGATCCACTGGCTAACTAACCACAGCGGCGGGACGAAATACCCTGCACTGCTATCCGTCCGGTCGATCGCCCGGTATTCCGCCACGTCTTGGGCGTGCCGGTTCAGGCGCTGCCGTGAGGCGTCGACGTCGCCCATCCCCAGCTGGACGCGAACCAGATCTTGGACGTAGCTGCAGCGGTGGTCGCCCGCCTGGTAAGTCGCCTTCTCGAGAACGTGGATGTTGGGGGTGCTGCTCATCGCTTTTTCCTTCGAGCGGATGCCCTGAAGGAGCGGGTTGTCGACACCGGTGCGTTCCAGCTCGCGGCGGGTTTGAGCGACGCGCAGGCTCAAAGCCTTCTTGTCGGCGAGGGCCTGTTTGAAATCGCGACTTTCTTGCGCGTTCAGTTGCGCCCGGTTCTCCGACCTCGCGGCCAACACGATCGCCTCGCCGCGTTGGTGCGCAGCGTCGCGTTCGTCTTCAAGCTTCTGAAGGAAGTCCCGCAAACCGCCGTCCGACATCGACTGTCCGTCCCTGAAGGGATGCGCGAAAGCCGAGAGGAGACGCCGGGAATTAGACGCGCGAAATGGAAGGGGGATTTGTCCGGGCTGAATACCGGGCTCGCCGACTAGGAGACTCTGGAACCAGCGGTGGTCTCGCTACGTCTGCTGCAAGTCTAGAACCAGGCGGCGACAAGTGACAAGAACTGTTGTCATTTCCGGCGGCGGCGCGCGCAGGGGGGAGATTTGCGGGCCAGCGTCCAACGTGGGCGGACGTTGAGGGGTGTCCGGGTGTGGTTCTGGTAACCCCTCCCCGCCGACGGCGGCCCAGGGCGGCGTAGATCAACTGATGTTCTTCGGGTGTGACCGGTTGCAGGTGCTGCAGATAGCCATGTCAGCTCCCTTCCAGGCGTCTAGCCGCCCGGTCGGCCATCTCGTCGACGATGTGGTCGGCCACGCGCTCCACCCATTGCCGCAGCCCCTCACCGCCCGCCAGACGCACCCCGTTGAACCCCTGGGCGATGAAGCACAGCTCCGTGTCGGTCAAGCCCTCGATGCTGGGCAGCGTGTCGGTGCTCGGGTCACCGCCGGTGCGGGCGAGCAGTTCGGCGTTGACAGCGACCCATGCCTGCTCACCCCACCATGCGACGGCGGCCGCGTTCGTGCCCTCCATCCGGGCGAAGCTGTCGAACAGGCCTGCGAGGCCGCGCAGGTCGCCGGTGGCTAACCACGTCAGGTCGTGCAGTTCGTCAGTCATGGTTGAGTCTCCGTTCGACGTCGGGCACTTGCGTGCCGTTGACGGCCGGGTGGTCGTGCTGGAGTACATGCCACCGGCCCCGCTCCGTCCAGCAAATGTTATGTGCACCAACATGTTTCGGGTCACACGAGGGCATCAAATACAACGCGGCCGCGCATTCAAGCCAGCTCGACCACGACGTCATCTCGGAGCCATAGCCACCGACGCCGGGTCGATGGCAGCACAACACCGCGGTCACCGCTCGCCGTTCATCTTGGCCAACAGTGCGGCGATGACGGCTTGGCGCTGTGCCCGGTGCTCGTCGCAGAGGCGGCGAGGCGTGCACGAGCAAGTCATGTTGGCACGCCCCAGCTTTCAAGTCCCGGCAATGGCTGATCGACAAAATCCGGCTTGACACGTCGGCGTCGGGGTGCCCGTTTCTTGGCCGGGCCTCTGCAATAACTGCACACGTGGTGCGCCTTGTCGGCCTCCGATGTCAGATCGGCACCGCAGGGGCAGTAGGTGATCATTAACCCTCTTAATATTTGCTAAAATTGTTATAAAATTACATCGATGCTATTCAACAAGCTGATTATGATTTCAGATATTTAGCTAGCGGGATAAATCTCCCCTGGCGCTAGACCTACAGTGGAAATTTGCCTGGGCATCCTGTGCAGGCGTGCATATGTGCTGGTCAGAGCCGACATCGCCTGCACAGGCATCCTGTGCAAGGCATCCTGTGCAGGCGATCTCCCGTGCATCCGCAGCGCACAGGCAAGCTGCACAGGATGCCTGTGCAGCGGATGCGGGACAAAAGTGCAGGTCAACAAACCCACCTGCACCGCCTGCACAGGATGCCCAGGCAAATTTCCACTGTGGGCGTACTGCCGCGATCAACTCAGCTCGATTCCGACATGGCAGAACTCAGCTTGACTCCGACATGGCAGTGGGTACGGACGCGGTTGATCGTCTGCTGACTGGACTTCAGCTCGGGCACCACCGCACGCAGGTCGCGACCGAACACGCTCTTGGAGGCAGGGTGGTGCCCGTTGTCCTCGCACCATTGCCGGTACGCGGTGTAGAGCACATCTCGGGTACACATCGCGGCAGGACCACGTGTGCACATCTCCCGCACGAACGCGCTCGCAGGGCTGGCCATGTCTTGCATCAAGACAACCTCGTCCAGCGAGGACTGCGGGACGGTGAACTTGCCCTTGACGTTGAGGCGGTCCAGACCGGCCAGTGACCAGTTCAGGATGGAGGGCAATTCGGGACGGAGCTTGCCGGCGAGTTCGCGGTCTTCGTTCCCTAGCCAACTCCGCGTCATCTTAAGGATCAGGAATCGGTTGGCGATCACCCCGGAGGCGTCCTTGAACCGTGGGAGTTCGTTGGACAGCAGCATGAATCTGGTGGGCAGCTTGCCCGTCCAATGGGACTGATACTTGCGGTCGATGGTCAGCCGGTCCTCGCCGGTGATGTTCAGCAGCCGTTCCACAATCTGGTCGGCCGGGGCATTGCCCAACCTAGCGTCAGAGATGATCGCCAGCGGCTTGCCGATCAGCGGCCACAGCCCGAAATTCGTTGCCATGCTTGCCATCGTCGGGTTACCGACGTTGTCACCGCCCAGCAGTTGGGTGATCACACCGGCGATGGTGCCCTTGCCGCTTCGACTCGGGCCGTGGAGCAACACCAGCTTTTGTTGCTCCAAGCGTCCTGATAACACGTAGCCAAACCACTCTTGCAGCAACGTGATTGAGTCCTCGTCATCGCCCCACACCGATTTGAGGAAGTCGAGCCAGACGGTCGGCTTGGCGGCATGTGGGTGGTAGTCGAACGGCACACTGACGACGTTGAACAACGCCGGGGTGTGCGGGTGCAGAGTGCGGGTGTCCATGTCAAGCAGGCCGTTACGGCACGAGACCACTTGCGCGGCGGAGGCTTTCACGCTGTGTTTCTCAACCCAGGCCGGGGTATCGGTCTCGGTGGACAGGTGCCCGACGGCGGCCATCGCGTCCAGGACGTTGGCGACCTTGAACCGGGTCGGCTCCCACGGTTCCAGCGTCGTGCCGCCACCCTTCACCTTGATGTAGCAGGCGTTCTCAAGTGCTCTGTAGACACGGGCGCGAACCTCGGCGTTGTCGACTTCCGACCAGTGGGTGGTGCGCCACAGTTGCCACCCGCCACGGTGCGCCAGCAGGTTTTTGATGCCGTCCGCGTCGCGACAGCTGTCATAGAGCTGTTTGGCAACGTCGTAGGGCGCGGTGGGTGGCGGGAAGATCACCGGCCCACTGAAACCCTCCTGCCCCTGCGCTGTGCGGGTTTCGGATTCTTTTGTGTCGGCGCGTGGTTGTTCGCCGTTCAGGTTTTCACACCCGGCCAGCAGGTCGAGCGCTTCGCGGCGATCGTCCGCGGTCATGTGAGCCGACCCCCGCACCCACGGTGCAACAGCTCCGCCAGTGCACGATCGGCCCCGCCGCGTCTCCACAGCGCGCGGCGGACTTCGATTGGCAGCAAAGGCATTTGGCCGCACGTGATTAGCACGTGCCGGGCGGCGTCGGCCCACCCGTCGATCGCGCAATCGGACAGCGGCTCGGTGCACCGGCATGGCCGCTCCCGGCAGTCCGACCGCTCCCGGAAACTCAGCGGGTCGCGCTGGCCGGAGTGCGGCAGCGGCGACAGCCTCTTGGCTGCCTCGTGGCGGCGGCGAAGCTGCTCCAGGAGCAGCGCGCCGCGCGACAGCTGTCGGGGCTCGGCGCTACCATCGGAGCTGCACAACTTGTGCTCAGTGGCGCTGTTGGGAGACGGGCAGCTGAAGGAATCGCCGGGTGATGAGCCCGGCGGTTTCGCGTTCACGTCGCATCACCACGAACAGCCCGCAGCAATGCAGCGATTTTGTCGAGCTGTTCATCGGTCGGCTTCGGCCAGTCGGCGATGAGCCCGCGAACGTACTCGACGAGTTCAGCGCGGCCGGTGTCTTCGGCGGTCATTATTCGGCGCGCTCCGCGAGCAACCGGTCGACGCTTTCGCGGGTGATGAGGACGCTGCACCCTCCGGTGCCGCCGTCGATCCGGTGCCCGTCGAGACGGCGTTTCAGAAGGTAGTTGTCGATCGTCGGAATGCAGCAGCCGAGCCGGTCGGCGGCTTGGCGTTTGGTGCACGTTTGAGCGCGCAGAATCACGACCGCCTGCGCCACCGATAAGGTACTTCTTGCCA
>NZ_JBKQQD010000271.1:0-4763 GCF_052144515.1 Mycobacterium sp.
GTGATCGGTTCGACGCGCTGGAGTTGAACCTGGCGATCACGGCCGTACCGGCCGAAGGCGAGACCATGCCGAACCTGGCGATGACGCGTCACTACTCGCCGGGGATGTCCGACGAGGAGATCCTGGCGATGCACTCGGTGCTCACCGGCTCCCCCCGCGAGATGGCCGACACCCTGTTCGAGTACCGGGACAAATACGGCGTGACGTTCTTCACCGTCCAGGACAACCACATCGGCAACTTCGCCAAAGTGATCGCCGAGTTGCGCTGAGTCGGTCCCGGTACCCGGCGGCCGGTAAGCTCAGCCCCGTCCGCCCTCGTAGCTCAGGGGATAGAGCACGGCTCTCCTAAAGCCGGTGTCGCAGGTTCGAATCCTGCCGGGGGCACCCTTGTTTCCGCAGCTCATAAGCGCTTTCGTAATTCCGCTCCACAAGTTGGTCCGACTCCTGGTCGGTGCTTGGTCGGTGAGCCAATGACACGAAGTGGCGTTCACTAGTCCCCGATGGCCTCTCTCGCGGCGGCATCGAGGCGTACCGCTACATCATCAAGGTCGGTTGGGAAGAGCCCTGCATAGTGATTCAGCGTCGTTGCAGCCGACTCGTGGCCAAGCAGGCGTGCCGATCCTCGGGTGCTTGGCACGCCATGGCGAGATCATCCGCCACAACAACAATTTTCCGCCACCACCTGGGCCATATTTGGTTAAAACAGACTCGGACGACCCAAAGCCGCCCTAGAGCTACGGGGGTTGTCCCGAGTTCCGTGGAACTTCGGCGGCGGTCCGGTGTGCATCGGGCTGCGCTCACCTAATTATCATGCCCGACGGTGCCGACAGATTCGGCGGACCCGCGCTCGAGCCCGCAGTGCTGCGCCCACATTGGCCAGACACAAGGCTGAGTGTGGTGCCTTCGGCCGCGGCTATAAATACGGCTATCTTCGTTAAGGCGTCGATTCCACTGCACGGCGGCCCATTTGGGGGGCCGCTGACGGCTAAGTTGGTGAGTGGCTGTGGGTTTGGCCGCCGAGGCGGCCAGGGGCGCGCGGCGCGTCAGCGCTGGTTGGCTGTGCGGGAGTACGTCGCGGTGGCGATCTCGAGGATTTCCGCGCGATCCGCCGACACGATGAACCCTGATTGAATCGCCGCGTCGAGCGCCAGGGTGAAGCGTTCCATGTAGTCCGCGGTGCCGCCTGGATAGAGCCGGTGCAGGGTGGCGGCGTCGAACAGTTCGCCCGAGCCGAACAGATCGGACATGGCGGTCTCGTCGCTGCCGAAACCTGATGTCCGGGTAATCGGTACGCCGACCCATGGGGTCCTGACGCCGCCCCGGGCGAGTCCGTTCTGATCCAACACCGGCTTGGGCGGGTCGGCGTTAGTTATCTCGATTCCCGGGGCAGCCGGGGCTGGCTCGCCCGTTCGGATCCACTCGTGCAGCCGGGTCAGCGCCGCCTGCAGGACATAGTGGTGCTGGGGGGCGAAGTTGATGAAGTGCGCCAATTGTTGGCCCATCAAGGTGTTGGTCGGTGCGTAGGCCGCCACGATGTTGTCCAGTGGCGCGGAGCCGGTGTCGATCGGCGCCACTCGAATCGTGTAGTTGTCGGCATGCGCGGTGCCGGGAATCTCCCAGGTCCGCAGCCTTTCGGTGTCCGGCTGTCTGGCCTGGTAATAGCCCAGTCGCGGGCCGCCGAAAAGGTCAGTTTCGGTGATGATCGTGAGCAACGGGACGCGTAGGTCGGGTCGGAAGGTGACCGCGTGCGGCGTCGTGGGCTGCGGCGCTTCGAAGATGGAGCTGCCGTCCAGTGGCGCGGCGGGCGCGAATCGGGAATGGACCAAGAAGCCGTCGTAGACCTTGGCGAGTGGATCGATGGCGTTGACGTAGGTTGTCAGGAACAGGGCGGACTGGGACTCGCCAACTGCGACAACGTGTTCGGGCTTCAGCGGACCGAGAACACCGTTGTGCTCGGCGTCACGGACCAGTCGGCCGATGTGCGAAAAGACGTCGTAGGAGAAGGCGTCGCCGGGGTGGCGCAGGGGTGCATACCGTATCGGATCTTGGGTCTTCAGAGACATGTCTGCGCCACCTCGGCTCGCGCCGCCCTCGACGCCGACCCGCTGGGCAGAGACCGCGACGTAAGCGTAACCCTCGCGGACCATTTGACGATGCGCCATGAACCACACCGCTGGTGCATCGATGCCCCCGCTGACATTGAGCCACTCGACGAGGACTGTTCCGTTGAAGTTCGCCGCATCCGCTGGCGTCAGTACCACCATGCGAGTGGTGTAATCAGCGGTGCCTGATAGTATTACGCTCCACCGCCCGTCAGCACCGAGTTTCGCAGCGGGCGTGTAGGACGATGCTGTGCCGGAAATGAACAACTCCTCGGCGACATAGCCCAGGCTGGCGATGTCGAATGCGCCCAAGAGCAGGTTGGGTGTCCCAGGCGCTGGTGTGACGACCAGACGATTGGTCATCTCGTCGCGACGAGGGAAGAAAAAGAGCAATAGAAGGCGGCCGCACCGCCAGTGACGGATGCGCGGGCGTCATGCCGGCGATGATCGGTGCGCTGAAGCGACACAGTCCCTCCTTGGGTCCTTTGTTCGCGATCGATGACGTATCGAGCCCTACGACGCCGCCGTGGGATCGGTGTGCCAGGCAGTTTACGTTCGCGTGGCGCCATTGTTGTCATTGCACCTCCTTGCGTCGCAGACCTTCTGCTCGGTTGTGAGCTTGCGCCACTTTCCGCATGCCGGGCATCCCTCAACAATGGCGTCCTCAGTCACGAACTAGCCTCTTGTCAGCCGGGTTGTACCAACGGCAGGTCGCGGGTTGACAGACAAATCACTCTGGACCGCGGGCCGAAGTCCCGCCATCGATGGGTAGGACGGTGCCGGTGGCGCTGGTACAGGCTGCGAAGTAAAGTGCGGCTTCGGCAACATCTTCGGGGGTTTCCATCCCGTGGGAGCGGCCGATCTTTGCGCATTTTGGCACGCGTCTTCTGCACGAATTTGTCCATGGAACCGGGTCATAAGGGTCTCCCGAGCCGGCCCGAGGCACCTTGTCACCCGGCATTCCGAGCAACGCATCGAACGCGGCGTATTCCGCCTCACCCCACGCCTCGGCCGGTAGCGGCGGCAGTCGCTGTTCCGTCGCGCTCATGTCCTGCGACCTCCGTTGACGGGAATGACTTGGCCGGTGATGTACGACGATTCGTCTGAGCACAGGAACGTCACGGCGTTGGCGATGTCCTCGGGCCGGCCAGCCCGACGCACCGGCGTGATTGCGGCGAAATTCTCGAGGGTGTCAGTGAAGCGGCCCTCGGCGATGGCCTTTTCCAGCATCGGAGTAACCACCATGCCGGGCGGCACGGTGTTGACGGTGATGCCCTTCGGACCCAGCTCGAGCGCCAAGCTCTTGGTGAGCCCGATCAACCCGGCCTTGGAGCTGACGTAGGCCGCCATGCGCGACTGCCCGCCCTGCGCGCTCGACGACGAGATGTTCACGATGCGGCCCCATTTGGCGGCCGTCATGTCGGGCAGGACTTCTTGCGTGCAGATGAATGGTCCGCGCAGGTTGACCGCCATGATGCGGTCCCACTCGTCGTCGGTGATCCCGGTGAACTTGCCGAACTGCTCGATGCCGGCATTGTTGACCAGGATCAGCACCGGCCCGAGCTCGGCTCGCGCCTCGTCGACGGCGCCCCGCACCTGGGCGCGGTCGGAGACGTCGACGACGTGACCGCTGATCTTGGCGCCGTCGGCGCGCAGCCGGGCCACCTGGGCGTGCAACTGATCGCGCTGGATGTCGAACACGGCGACGTTGGTGCCGCGCGCGACAAGTGCTTCGGTGATCGCCAGGCCGAGGCCCGATGCGCCGCCGGTGACGATCGCGGTGGTTCCCTCGAAGGGCATGAGCGCGAACCCTATTCGAAGCCGATGTGCAGTCGGGTGAGCCCGCGCAGGATAAACGTCGGCAGGTAGCTGTACCGGCGATTGCCTTGCGGGCCGTGCTTGTCCTCATCGATCCAGATGTTGGAGGTCCGTTCGAGCAGGCGCTGCAGGCTGATCTTGGCCTCGGCGCGGGCCAGCGGGGCGCCCGGACAGCTGTGCGGCCCACGGCCGAACGCGACGTGCTGGCGCGCGTTGCCGCGCTCGATATAGAAGGCATCTGGTTCGGGGAACTTGCGCGGGTCGCGGTTGATCGCGGCGTTGACCAGCATCACGGTGGTGCCCGCGGGGAGGTCCACGCCACCGACGGTGACCGGAACCGTGGTGAGGCGAAAGTCGCCACGCACCGGGCTCTCGTACCGCAACGCCTCCTCCACGAATCGCGGGATCACGTCGGGGTTGGCGCGCAGCTTGGCCTGCAGATCGGCGTCCTCGGCGATCATCATCATCGCCGTGGACAGCAGCCGGACCGTGGTCTCCTGCCCGGCGGCGAACAGGTTGGCCGCAACGCGTACCGCGTCCATCACTTCTGGGGTGCTGCCGTCCGGAAACGTGGCCGAGGCGACGCCCGTCAGCACGTCGCCACGCGGGTTGGCGCGGCGGTCGGAGATGTATTCAGCGAATTTGCCGTAGAGGTATTCCAGCGGCGAGTGATGCATCGTCTCGCCCTCGCTGCTGCCGATCGTGCCGACCTCGGTCAGCAGCGCCTCGCGGAACTCCGCGTGGTCGGACTCGGGAACACCCAGCAAATCGGCGATGACCAACATCGCGAACGGATTGGCGAACTCGCCGATAAACTCGCAGCGGCCACCGACCAGCGCGGCG
>NZ_JBKQQD010000272.1:0-2758 GCF_052144515.1 Mycobacterium sp.
CCCTGCTGCGCCACCACCCGCACATCCGGCCGATACGCCCGCGCGGTGATCACCGTGACATCGGTCGAGTTGCCGTCGACGAGAATGATCTCATCCACGTCATCGGCGACCTGCTCAAGCACCGAGGCGATATTGCGCGCCTCGTTCCGCACCGGAATCACCAGGCTGACAGTCGGATTTGCGATGGTCGATGTTCTCGGGCGAGAGCGAGAGAGCAGAGCGAGCGGATGTTCGGTGGTGCCCGTGGATTCTGCCGGCTGCACCGCCGACACGCCGTATCCCAATTCGGTTGAGTTTGAGGGTGAAACGCTGGTCATGTTTCGGCTCCCGACCTGTAGGTGAAGTGCTGCGCGACTCGTAGCCTGAATGGGAAGAACGTTGTTATTAAGGTGCGACTCGAACACGTGTTGGTCGCCTGTCGGTCGTCCGGAAACCTCGATAAGGTTGGTTCGGCGTCGAGGAAACCTGTTGTGGCGCTAGGCCGACCGTCGCCGACCGGCCCTGACGACCGTTGGTCCAGCCGCGGTGCGCACCGCGGCCCGCCGCGGCGTGGCCGGTTATAGACGCCGGTTCCGATCAATTTTGCCGACGCTCTGCCTGCCTCTGCTATGGGGTGAGATCCAGTTGGATGGCTCATCGTGTTAACCGCCGTCTGCCCAGGTCCCATGTCGCTCCTAGTGAAAGCAGGTCGACCCGGAGGCGGGCCGCGATTGCGGTGGCGCCTGAGTGCGACCGTATGCATATACCGGTAATACACCTGAGTGCGTACCTTACATACTAATTGGCCTCTAGTAAAGCGATTATCACACTTTTAGTACCTGCCTGATGACAAAGCATGCATGCGGCCGGGATAACGCGGCTAATAGCAGACTGAGGGCCAGGAAGACGGACACAGCGCCGCCCCTAGGCGCAGGTCAGCTCGCGTGCCGCGCCCAGCAAGCAGCCACGACCACCAGCACGAGCCGCGGCACCGGGTCGCGCCGCCGCGGCCCCGGAGCTACGCCGACCCGTCACTGCACTCGCCGACCACGCAGCGCACACCCAGTGGGTCCCCGTCCCCCGCGCGAGGAAATGATCTCGTCGAGGGCTCGGCGGAGGTCCTCAGGTTGCGGGTCGGCGGTGAGGACCCGTTGTCCGGCGCGGACTCATCCGCCGGCGCTATGCGTGTGCCGGCCCGGGGAGGGCCAAAGAGACCACATTGCCAGGTATGCCAGCCCGAAGAAGGCCCCAACCGCGAGCGCCACACCGGTCGGCTGGACGTAGGCGAGCGGCGAACGCACCCAATCGAGCGTCGTCGCCACTACCGCGCCCGGCTGCGTCACCAAATCCCACGAGTTCCACCGCTGGAACCGCCCGATCACCACACCTATCGCGCATAGGCCGACCGACACGATTACCGCGATCCACCCGGTCACCGCACCGAACTCGCGCTCGATCCGCTGGCAGACCAGATGCATCGACACCACCCCGAGTGTGACGCCGGTCCAGGCCGCGACCCCGTATTGCATGACGTGCCGCCACAATTCGAGGCCGCTGCCCAGGTGCACCAAGTCGGTCACCAGATACGGAGCATTGGGCACGAACGCCAGCCACCCCAGCCCCAGTGGAATCAACCAGATCCGTCGGCGCACCATGGCGAAACCCGCCGCAAAGAACATCGGGATACATGCCAACACGAGATTCCACACGAAGAAGCGGGTCGGGTAGGCCAGTGGCGGAGCCGGATCGGTGACGCCTAGCAGCAGCGCCAGCCCGGTGGCGGCTACCAGCGACACAATCAAGACCACACGGCGGGAATAGGTCATGAGTGCAGTTTGCCCGCCGGGTGCAGCGGCCCAGAAGGACGACAAAGCAGGACATCAGCCAGGGCGCGACGCGGCAAGGGCATCATCGACAACCGTTCTGAGCTGCTGTGAGTGTCAATCCCGTTTGCATCATGCGGCGCCCGCTGCCGGGCATCGGGGTCGGCCTTCGTGCGGCACGACCGGCGAGGATGTGCAGCATGGGCGGAGCCTATTAAAGTAAAGCAAGTCATCGAGTCGGTCCGACTACCGGAGTGGCGGCGGGCCATTGCGACGACGATACTGCGCACGAGCCGGATACAAGATCGCAACCACTCGCCGAATCCCCGGACCCCCATGATGCCGCCGCTCCACCCGTCGATCACCCTCGATGCCAGCACCGTCGCGCGAGTAGTCCTGCGACCCCCCACCCTGCGTTCGACGTGGAGGGCACAGGATCTCCGGGTTGTGGTCACGACTGACATGTGCTCCTCCAACGAAAACAGGCCAACCCGGAAGCGGACCACGGTTACCGCCGTCCCCGGCCGCCAGCCGTTTGTAGGTGCCGACGGCGCACCGGCATGGACGGTGTGCATACTAATAGTCATAATATGACCGTATTATGATGACTTGTAGTCATCGACTAGTGTCCAAAGCATAGATGGACTAGGAACATTAAGCTGAAAACCGACCGCGGACCAGCGGAATGACTTCGAGGGACACTGCGCCGCCCCCGGGCGGGTCAGCACGCTCCGCGGGTCACCGTCCTCCATCATCGAGAGGACTGACTCGGCGGCAGAACTACCTTGGCGCGAGGCGACCGCGCCGCTGCGCGGCGACCGCGACCACCCAGGCGGGGCGATGACCGAGGCCAGCGAACAACCAACCGGCAGCACACGCCAACGACTCGTCGCCGCCGCATCACACCAGTTCGCCCACCGCGCCTACAGCACGGTCAGCCTCGATGACATCCTGGC
>NZ_JBKQQD010000273.1:0-2744 GCF_052144515.1 Mycobacterium sp.
GATGCGGTCACAACCGAACTCCCCAGGCTGTTCGTCTAGGTCCGCAACCTCACCCATTACCGATGGCGTTCACTACTCCACAGAGGCGCACTGCACTCGCCCGTGAATACACCCTGATTAACGAAGAGCCGCTTAATTGCACAATTGGGCCAGAACCCGTCTCCGATGAGCCGGTTAAAACCCGACTTGGGCCAAATTAGTGCACATGGTGGCTGTTGATCTTGGCGAGGGCTTCGGCGAGGTCGTCGGGTAAGGGGTCGGCGGCGGTGAGGATCTGTCGTCCGGCCTTGATCTGCACGGTGCGGTAGCGACGTGCGGTCCGTACGAATTTCTTGATGCTCCAGCAAGTTTGGTGCTCGATCCAGTGGGATACGGCCATGGCGGCGAACACCACGCTCAGGTGGGCTTCGATGGAGTCGCGGGTGCGGTGGTAGATCGGTCGGGCCTGCAGGTCGTGCTTGGACATCCGGAAGGCTTTCTCGATGCGCCACAGCTGGTGGTAGGCGTCGATGACGAACGCGGGCGGTTGGCCGACGAGGTTGGTGGTGTAGCCCTTCCAGCCCGCCAACGCCCTCGTCTTGGCCTCCAGCGCGCGGTTGACGCTCTTGGTGGCACCGGCGAGCTGGATGTAGCGGTTGCGCTTCACCGGGGCATGCCCGTCCACGGCACGCTGGGCTTTGGCGACTTGTTCGTCGATGCCGCGCAAGGTCTTACGGGCCCGGTCGTGGCGATACTGGTAGTGGATAACCTGATCGGGAATCCCGCGGGCCTTCTCCGTTGAGGTCGATGGCCAGGGCTGGGTCAACACCAGCCCGTCCGGTATCGCCTCATCAGGGTGTTTGTCGCGCCATTCGCGCACGACATCAGGCAGATGCGGAATCCGGGCGCCCAGGATGTAGGACAGCCCGGCGGCGTGTAGGGCGACCTGGTTGGCCTCAGAGATCATGCCGGCATCGGCGACGACCGTGACGTCGGTGAGCCGGTGGGCGGCCTTGAAGGCGTTGATGACCGGCACCATGGTGGCGGTCTCGGCCTTGTTGCCTTCGAAAGCGGCGACCGTCAGCGGGAACCCGCTAGCGTCGGTGAGCAACCCCAGTGTGATCTGTGGATCCAGGCGGCGCTCTTTGGAGAATCCCGGCTCACCAAAACCGTCGCCGGCATCAGTTTCGAAGTGCAGTGTGCTGACGTCGTAGAGCACCAGGCTGGCTGGACCCAACTGCGCATGGGCCGCACAGGCAGTCGAAAGTGACTGCCGGAATTCAGGTTTGGCGAAGATCGGCAGCCGCCGCTTGAGCGTGCGGTAGGCCGGGGAATCCACACCGGTCTCGCAGAGCACGCGTAGCGCATCGACCTTGCTGGTCGGTTCGATAATCCGGGCGGCCACCAGATCCCGGAACACCTCATCACCATCGGTAGCGGCATCAAATCCCAGCACCCGGTAGGCATGGCACAACGCCTCCCACAGGTGCTGCGAACACGAAGCCACGATCTCCAGCGGACCGCCGTTGGCGGCCCCAGGTTGGTCAAGCCCCAAGTCCAGACTCTGCTGACCGGCAGCCAACCGTTGGGCCGCGGCCGCCTTCAGCGCCTCCAACTGGGCCTCGTTACGCGCCGAGCCCAGGTGCTCGATCTGACGCGATCTCTTCCGTGAGGACCATACGATCTGCACCGCCGTCGCTCCAGAGGCCGTCTTCACGGTGCGCGCGTACGCCACCACCGCACACTAAACGCCCGCAATTAGTGCATACATTGCGACCCGCAGCCACCGGAAACCCCAGCTCAGCGACCCGCAGGTAAGCCAATCACCGAAAAGTGGCCCAAGTCAGGACTCGCCCGTGAATACACCCTGATTCACGAAGAGCCGCTTAATTGCACAATTGGGCTAGAACCCGTCTCCGATGAGCCGGTTAAAACGCGGGAAAATCGACTGGGATATATAGGTGAAAAAGCAAGTATATGGCAAACTGCCATAATAGAACTGTAAAAGCCACCGACAGATAAAGTGCAGCCACTGCGTAGTATGCTAGATTATATACAAACGTTGCGAGAGTTTCGAGTTCTTTCAAAACAGTATTAAATACGCCCGCTAGCGTATTCGCAACGCCGGTTAACGTATTGACTAGCGGGCCCGACAAGGCAGTAATGTCGTTGGCAACTGTAGTCGCGGTACTCTGAATCAACGAAGCGGCGCTGACGGCCTCAGCGGCCGCATACGAACCTGCACTCGCATTCAAGTGCTGCACAATCTGCTGCTGAAACGCCGCCGCCTGCCCGGCCAGCGCCTGATAGTTCTGGGCTTGCTTAGAGAACACCTGCGCGATGCTCGCCGACACCTCGTCGGCGGCCGCAGGTATCACCGCGACGGTCGGAGCCGCCGCCGCCATGTGGGCCGCGTTGACCGTCGAGCCAATAGCCGCCACATCCGTTGCCGCCGCCGCCATCATCTCCGGCGCAGCTGTCACATTAGACACATTTATCCTCCCACCCGGTCATCCATCGACCTAGTGACCCACATGACTACCGTCATGCATCCTGGGGACTTTACATACAAACAGGATGGTGCGGGGCGCTTCTGAGGATATTCGACGGACACAAAGTTGTCGAACAAAAATGCCTGCAGCTTGTGGCTCTTGGGAGCCAGCCGGCTGGGTCCCAAGAGCAACAGAAGGTTACGAATTTCACACCCACGGCTGGTTGGGCGCGGTCGCGATGAAAGCGCGCGGCGAGATCGGGATGTCGTGGCT